>CAZHKK010000001.1:0-8400 GCA_964532735.1 uncultured Gammaproteobacteria bacterium
TGGGGCCCTCGTATTACCGCTGCTGCTGGCACGAGGTTAGCAGCCCCTTATTCATTTAGTAACATCAAAAATTTTTCCTAAATAAAAGATGTTTACACCCCTAGAGGCTTCATCCATCACGCGGCGTCGCTCCATCACACTTTCGTGCATTGTGGAAGATTCTTAACTGCAGCCACCCGTAGGTGTCTGGGCAGTGTCTCAGTCCCAGTGGGGCAGGTCGTGCTCTCACACCTGCTACCCGTCGAAGCCTTGGTGGGCTATTATCTCACCAACTAGCTGATAGGCCTTAGGCCTCTCCCTTAGCGATAAATCTTTACTTAAAAAGCATTAACTTTTTAAGACCATCGTGTATTATCTAATCTTTCGAGAAGTTATTCACGACTAAGGGGTAAGTTACCAAAGTATTACTCTCCCGTTTGCCATGGGTCTAAACCCATTCGACTTGCATGCCTTAAACACGCCGCCAGCGTTCATCCTGAGCTAGGATCAAACTCTTATAATAAAATGAATTTACATATAATGTAAAGAAATTGACTTTCTTACCAATTTTGCATTTGTACACAAAATTCTTTCTACCATTTATTAAGTTGTAAAGTTGCTTTCAAAAAAATCAACGTAAATCCATTATATACAAAACTAAAAAATAAGTCAATACCTAACCTCACAACAACATTATGAAGTTTTCCACAATTCATATAAATAAAAAAATCACCTAAAATTAGGCGATTTTTTTTATATATCTAAATTTTTAACAGTTTTAGCACGAGTTTCTATAAAGGTTCTACGTGGGGCTACTTCAGAACCCATTAACATATCAAAAATAGCATCAGCTCTTTGAGCATCATCAACATCAACTCTTTTAATAAGTCTAGTTTCTGGATTCATTGTAGTTTGCCAAAGTTGTTCTGGATTCATTTCTCCAAGACCTTTATATCTTTGAACATCATACCTTTGTTCTCCTAAAGTCTTAATTTCAGATTCTAAATCTTCATCTGTATATAAATATTTAATATTTTTACCAACTTGCACCTTATAAAGTGGTGGCTGAGCTAAGAATATGTGACCTTCTTCAAGAAGCGGTTTGAAATATCTAAAGAAAAAAGTTAAAAGTAAAGTATTAATATGAGCACCATCAACATCTGCATCAGTCATACAAATTATTTTTCCATATCTCAATTTAGAAAGATCAAAATTATCTCCAACATTGGTTCCTATAGCAACAATTAAAGGAATTAGCTTTTCCGATTTTAAAACTTGATCAATTCTTGTTCTTTCAACATTTAACATCTTACCCCACATTGAAAGAATTGCTTGAAATTTTCTATTTCTACCTTGTTTTGCAGAACCTCCAGCAGAATCTCCCTCCACTATAAATAATTCTGTTTCTTCTACATTTTTTGAAGAACAATCAGCAAGTTTACCAGGAAGAGTAAATCCATCCATAGCACTTTTTCTTAAAATAGTATCACGAGCTGCACGAGCTGCATTTCTTGCTTGACAAGATAAAATACATTTTTTAATAACATCCTCTGCATCTTTTGGATGTTCCTCTAAAAACACCGAAAAAGCTTCTTTAAATAAACTATCAACAACACCTTTAACTTCTATATTACCAAGTTTAGCTTTTGTTTGACCTTCAAATTGTGGATCAGGAACTTTCACAGAAACAACAGCAGTTAAACCTTCCTTGATATCATCTCCTGTCAAATTATCATCTTTTTCTTTTAAAAGTCCTTTAGTTCTTGCATAACTATTAATAATTCTAGTCAAAGCAGTTCTAAAACCTACAACATGAGAACCACCTTCTGGATTAAATATATTATTAGCAAATGCTAATACATTTTCATCATAATCATCAGTATATTGTAAAGAAACTTCAACATTTATATCATCTTGTTCTTTTTCAAAATAAAAATTTTCATTTTGAATAGGATTCTCATTTCTGTTTAAATATTTAACATAAGATTTGATACCACCCTCAAAATAAAACTCATAAGAATAATTATTTTCTTCGTCTCTAAAATCATTAATAATCATTCTTATTTTTTTTGTAAGATAACATTGCTGTCTAAGATGAGCTAATATTTTTTTAAATTTAAATTCTGTAGTAGAAAAAATAGTATCATCTGGCTTAAACATGATAGTTGTGCCATGTTTATCAGATTGACCAATTTCTTTTGCACCATAATCAGAAACACCTTTGTGAAATTCTTGTTCAATAATTTTTCCTTTTGCATAAATCGTAGCTTTTAAATGTGTAGATAAAGCATTAACAACAGAAGCTCCAACACCATGAAGACCACCAGCTACTTTATATCCAACACCTCTTTCAAATTTTCCTCCAGCATGAAGAATTGTTAGGACAGTTTCTAATGTTGACTTACCGGTTTTTGGATGTTTTTCTGTAGGAATGCCTCTACCATTATCAGAAACTGAAACATATCCATCTTTATGTAAAGTTATTTCTATTTTATTACAATAACCAGCAATAGCCTCATCAATAGAGTTATCAACTATTTCCCAAATCAAATGATGTAATCCTTCACCAGCAGTATTGCCGATATACATACCAGGTCTTTTTCTAACCGGTTCAAGACCTTCCAATACCTGAATAGACGAAGCATTATATTCTTCATTGTTTTTTATTTTATCTAATTCTTCAGACATAAAATCAAATTAAAACTTAAAAATTAATTGCTAAATTATAATTTAGCAATTAATTGTTCACTTTCTTCCATATTTTACACTATAAAACTAATAAAATAAAGCCTTTATACACAGAAAATAAAAAACTGCTAAGAGAACATAAGTTCTTCAAAGCAGTTTTGGTTTAAGTTTAAGTAAAAAAATCAAACTTTAAACCAATAATCTCACCGCATACAACATCAATACTGATGTTATAATAATGAGAAAGCGATAAGAATTCTTGACTATTATAATTAATAATAGCCAACCTTTCATCTTCCAAAAAAAAGACGTGTATTTCATCTCCTATTAGCTTAAGAAGAATATTAACATATGGCTCTATTTCAAATCCATACACACAAGGTGTTTTGATAATAATAGAACCATCTTCTAACATCTTATAAAAGAAATTGTTTTCTTTACAAAAAAGATATCCTTCAAAAATGTTAGCCTCAAGCTCGATAAATGAACTTACCTCGTTAATATTTCTTGCCTCTGTAAGAAATGCTACATCTTCCAATGTTGTCATACATCTTCCTCCCACATATATTTTCAAACTTTAATATTATATCATAAAACAAACAAAAAAACAATAGTAGATGACTCATACATGCGCCACCTACTATTGTTTTATTTTCTTATTTCAGCTTTAAATTTATTATTTAAAACTTCAATAATATCTTTATAAACTTTATCTATAATATCATTTGTAATAGTTTTTTCTTTATCAATCAAAGAAATTCTAAAAGCTAAAGACACTTTTTCATTAGAAATATTTTCACCATTATAAACATCAAACAAATTTATAGAACAAACATAATCAGAAATAGAAAATATTTCATTTTTTATATCTTGCCATAAAATATTTTTATCAACAAGCATGCTAATATCCATATCTGAACCTTGAAATTTTGGAACAATAGAATAATTATATTTTTCTTCTAATAAACTATACATTTTTTCAAAATCTATTTCAAAAAATGATATTCTTTGTTTTATTTTATCTTTTATAGTTAATTTTGGATTTATTTCTGATATAAAACCAATTTTTTCATTGTTAATAACAATATCAACAAATCTGGAAGAATGACAATATAATGGAATCATCTCAATATCAACAATATTATATTTATAATCAAATTTAAATAATTCAAAAATTTTCTCTAAATAACTTTTTAAATTATAAAAAGGTGTATCTATGTTTTTTTCTGTAAAAAAAGCTGAAAAATAATAATTTTGAAAAGGAAGATTTGAAAATTTTTCTGACTGAATATCATCTCTAAAAACTCTTTCTATTTCAAATATTTTTATATTATCAAAATTCTTAAGATTTTTCTTTATATTTTTTAATAAATTTACAGCAAGAGTAGGCCTCATAAATCCAGCATCTGAAGACGAAGGGTTTAAAACCTTAACAACTTGATCTTCTTTTAAGTTAAATTCTTTTTTATCTTCATCAGATATAAAGGAATAATTTAAAATTTCAGAAAATCCATTATCTATCATTATGTCTTTTACTCTTCTTTCAAATTTTCTAAGACCACTATCCTTTGCAGAGTTAAATGATGGTATAAGTGAGCTAGGTTTTATGTTGTTATACCCATAAATACGAGCTATTTCTTCAATTAAATCTTCTTTAATATTCACATCTTTATTTCTAAAATATGGAACAGCAACAATAATACAATCATCATTAGATTCTTTAATATTAAATCCTAATTTTTTTAATATAGAAATAATTTCAAAATTAGCAATATCAACACCGATTCTAGATTTTATAAAATCAAAACTTATAGAAATAGATTTTATAAAAGTATCATAATTAGAATATTTTTGAATACTTTCTATAACAACTTTTGGACAAATCTTCTTTAATAAATATACAAATCTGGCAAGGGCAATATTAGCAAATTCTGGATCTATTTGTTTTTCATATCTAGCACCAGCATCAGTTCTAATACCTATCTTTTGCATAGTTTTTCTAATAGAATTACCATCAAAATTTGCTGATTCCAAAACTATTGAATTTGTAGTATTAGAAATAGAAGATTCTACCCCACCCATAATACCAGCTATACCAATAGGTCTTATAGAATCAGAAATAACTAAAACAGACTCATCAAGTTCAACCTCTTTACCATCTAAAGTTTTAATTTTTTCACCAATTACACCATTTCTAACAAATATTTTATTAGAAATTTTTGAAGTATCAAAAGCATGTAATGGCTGGCCTAGCTCAATCATAACATAATTAGTAAGATCAACTATATTATTAATAGAATTATGCCCAGTAGCAACCATGGCCTTAGCAAGCCACTCTGGTGAATCCTCTACTTTTATATTATTAATTCTAACAGCATTATAATTTTTACAAAGAGAATTATTTAAAATTTCAACTTTTAACTGTGTAAAAACAGTGTTAGACAAATCATCTAACTCTAAAGATTTTAATTCTCTTTTATAAATAACAGAAAGTTCTCTAGCAATACCATAATGCCCCCATAAATCAGGTCTATGAGTCAAAGCAACATTATCAACATCAAAAGAAACATCGTTTAAATTCAATAAATCAGCAATATTTTCACCAATTTTAATATCTTGTTTAAATTTATTTTTAAATAAATTTAAATCAATAATTTCTTTTTCTGATTTTGCTGGAAAAAAATTAGAGAGACCAATTTCATCACTAGCACAAATCATACCAAAGCTAGAAACTCCACGAAGTTCTGTTTCTTTGATTTCTACAAGTTCACCTTCTCCATGCCATTTAACAAAAGATCCAGGAAGAGCAACAACAACGAACATACCCTTTTCAAGATTAGATCCACCACAAACAATTTTTACAGTTTCTTGTTTTTTCTTAAATAAACCACCAGTTTTATAAATAGAAACATCACAAACTCTAAGCTTATCAGCAGATGGATGGTCTTCAACTTTTTCTATTTTGCCAATAACAATATTAGAAAAAGCGGAAGCTTTATCAATAATATCATCAACTTCAAAAGAATGCTCAATAATTTTAGCAGCAATTTCTTTAGGATCAATACCTTCTAAATCAACAAATTTTTTTAATATATCAAGTGAAATCAACATAAGTTTATATTAAAATTGATTAATAAATCTAACATCACCACCCATAAGCCATCTAATATCTTCTATTTTATATTTTTGCATTGTCATTCTATCGATACCAAAACCAAAAGCAAAACCAGAATATTCATTAGAATCAATATCTGCAGCCTTTAAAACATTTGGGTGTATCATCCCGGTCCCACCCAACTCAAGCCAACCAGTGTGTTTACAGGCAGGACATTTTTTACCACCACAAACAAGACAAGAAATATCAAGTTCGAAACCAGGCTCCACAAATGGAAAATATCCAGGTCTTAATCTAATTTTAACATCATCACCAAAAATTTTTTTAACAAAACCATCAACAGTAGAAATCAAATTAGCAATAGAAATGTTTTTATCAACAACAACACATTCTATTTGATGTAAAGTATGTTCATGAGTAGCATCAAGAGCCTCGTTTCTAAAAACCCTACCAGGAATAACAATTTTAAGAGGAACACCAAAATCCTTAAGAGCTCTAACCTGACAATTAGAAGTATGTGTTCTAAGTACAACGTCACTCTTAATATAAAAAGTATCTTGCATATCTCTAGCAGGATGATTTTTTGGAAGATTTAAAGCTTCAAAATTAAAAAAATCCGTTTCTATTTCTGGACCATCATAAACAATAAAACCCATAGATTTAAATATATCCTCTAACTTATACCTAAGTTGAGTGTTTGGGTGCATATGACCAATCTTATTGTCATTGATACTAATAGTAGGATCTATATATTCATTTTTTAATTTTACATCTAATTCATTTTCTATAATTTCATTTTTTTTGTTTTCAATTATAGAAATTAATTCCATTTTTAAAGAATTAATAATAGGTCCTATTTCACGTTTTTCTTCATTAGACAAAGATCCAACCGATCTCAATATATCAGAAAATTCAGACTTTTTTCCAAAATATTTTATTTCTAAATCATTAATTTCTTTAGAATTTTTTACATTAGAAATCTCATTAATAGCTACTTTTTTAAGTTGTTCTAGTTTTTCAATCATGTTTTATAGAACTTTAAATTTTAATTAAAATAATATTAGTATAAATAAAGATAAATATCAAATACTAACAGATGTAATATTTTATCTTATACTTACATTTAGTTTATTAATTTTCTTCCTGGTTTATGAGAAGCAAAGAAGAATTCAATTGTAAAAATCATAGCTATTATTAAAGTCATATTCCACCATGTAAGAGATTCTAATTGCTCTAAAATTAAAAGGACAGACATTAAAACAGATAACAATACACCATGTCTAAAAGATTTTGTAATTAAAGAAAATATCGGTTGGTTTTTATTAAATATCCATCTAAAAACAAACATAACAAGAGATAAAATACCAATAGAAGAAAAAAATAAAGTAGCATAAAACAAAGTAAATCCTAAAGCACCCGACACATAAGGATCAATATTAAAAAGAACAAAACCAAAACCAGAAAGAGCAATAACGGTAGCAATAATCATTATGATAATATACTTTTTAAAAGACATAAATTAATATTAGTTGATTAATAATAGCCAGTTTATAACACTATAAAGTATATCATAATTATTTTTTTTCTAAAATATTAACTTGATTTATTATTAAAAAAATGTTATAAAAACATATAACAAGGAGGCGTTATGAAAAAAATCATAGCAATTATATTTTTTTGTTTATTCATGACTTCTATTTTCGCATTTGGAAAAAAAGAAAAAGCACCAGACTATTCCCCGGTCTCTTTTTATAAAGAGATAAAAACAGCTCTTGATAGAGATATCAAAGATTATGAAAAAAATATTATAGACACAACATATTTATACTATTATTCAAAATTTGATAAAAATTGGGATACAGAAAAATGGGAAGAAGCAAAAAATACAGCAATAAAACTTTGTTTTAATAAAGCTGCTATAATCGCTTCAAAAGCTGGAATGTTTGGAGAAAAATTTATCCAAGCAATTCTAGTAACAGCTGGAGATGCAAAAGACAGTTTCGGGTCATGGCTCGAAACTAATAGTGACAGATACGAAGAAAGTCATTAAACCAAAAACCTCTTAAATATAATATTTAAGAGGTTGTTTTTTATTATTCTTTAAACTCACAAATATCTCTAAAATCACAGAATTTGCAAAGGGGACTAGGCTTTGGTTCAAAATTGTTTTCTCTAATTTCTTCTATCCAAGTAATTATATTAGTTTTTAGTTTACTTATCTGTTCATCTGTACCAAGAAAGGAAACTTTAGAATTATCATCAAGATAATAAAAAGTAAGCTTAGATGGCTTTAATCCAAGAACTTGTTCAGCAGCTATTTGATAAATCATAAGCTGATCCTTTTTTACATCTTTTTCATCTTTACCGCTTCCAGTTTTATAATCAATAATTTCGCAAGTACCATCTGGCAAAATATCAACTCTATCTATTTTACCTTTCATAAAATAATCACCTACTCTAATATTAAAAGGTTGTTCTAAAGAATGAGGAATTATTAAATTATTTTTAAGTTCTGAATAAAAATTCTTTAAAGAATTTTTTCCTTTTTCATAATATTCTTGCTTTTGTTTATCGCTATCATACCATTCATCAATAAATTTATCGTCATAAATCTTTAA
>CAZHKK010000001.1:8500-17098 GCA_964532735.1 uncultured Gammaproteobacteria bacterium
TTTAATCTCTTATAAAATTCCTCTAATGTACCATGCATACTTTGACCATAGCTAAAAACAGGTCTTCCTGTGGACATCGGAATCCTTAATATATATTGATATTTATATTGTAATGGACAATTTTTATAGCCTTCTAATTGAGTAAATGAATATTTATCATAATGATAATAATTTATTTTTTCTTTATTTTCTTTTGCTACATTATCGAAAGATAAAAAATTAATACCTAATTTATCTTTTATTGAACTATCCTGTTTATATTGTATAGCTAGATCTTCTACATCTATCTCCAATTCTTTTAATTCTTCCATAAATCTAGAAAGTTTTTTCTTTTGTTTTCCACCATAATCATCACTACTAGTAAAAAATAACCCTTTTTTAGCTCTGGTCATAGCAACATAAAACAATCTTCTTTCCTCTTCAAGATGAGGATCTCCGTCATAAATAATTTCTTTATCCCCTATTAAATCCAAAGGGATTTCTATTGGATCACTTTTTTCAATAACAGGAAATTTCCTATCCACCATGTTTACAACGAAAACATATTTAAATTCTAATCCTTTAGATGAATGAACTGTCATTATTTTAACAGTATCAGGATCTTGCTCTTCAGTAGCAAGAGCGCCTTGATCGCCAGACTCTAAAATTAAATCTATATATTCTAAAAAATGAGGCAAAGTAATATCATAATTACTATCTTCAAATTTTTCCACAATACCAGCAAATTTATTAATATAAGATATTTCTTTTTGTGCCATTTTCTTAGTTAAATCAGCGGCTATACCATAATCCACAAGAAAATGTTTAATCAAAGAACGCACACTTTCTCTAGTAGATAAATTCGTATGTTTTTCTATTAAAGTTATAATTCTTTCTAACTTTTCTTTTAAAGATAATGTAAAATTCATACCAGAAGCATTTTTACAAATATCAAAAACAGATTTTGAATATTTATTAACATTAAATAAAATATTAATAATTTCTTTTTTTTCAATACCAAAAATAGGCATAGATAAAACTCTATACATAGAAGCATTATCAAAATTTTTATCTAACAATCTCAAATAAGCTAATAAATCTAGAATAATATCTTTAGAATAAAGCCCAGTAGAAGCCATAAATTCATTAGGAATATTATTAATAGACAATAAATTATTAAAAATCTTAGCAGAAGAATTAGACCTAACAAGTATTGCAAAATCTCCAAAAGAAATATCTGAATTTTCTTGTTTTATTTCTAATATTCTATTAATAACACTTTTAACTTCATTTTCTAAAGTAAGCGAATGAATATGTTCAATAATAGCTTGAGCAGGATTTCCAGCAACTAATTTTTTACATAAACCAATTTTAGTCTCCAATCTATTTGGATCATTTTGTTTAATAAAAGAATATGAAACATCAAGTATATCTTGTGCAGATCTATAATTTTTAGTTAAAAGTATTTCTGTAGAATTAGGATAATCATTTTTAAAATTCAAAATATTAGACAAAGAAGCACCTCTGAATTTATAAATAGCTTGATCATCATCACCCACAACAGTAATATTATTATTTGGTTCGGCTAAAATCTTAATTAGTTGATATTGATTAAAATTAGTATCTTGAAATTCATCAATTAAAATATATTTGAATTTTTCTCTATATTTATTTAAAATAAATTGTCTAGTCTTAAATAATTTTAAAGTATTATTAATAAGACCACCAAAATCCATTAAATTATTTTCTGCTAATATTTTTTCATACAATTCATAAGATTTAGCAATTTCATTTATTCTAAGAATTTCATCGTCAGTTAAATTTTCTGATGATTTTAATTTTTTTGCATAATTTAAATATTGCTCGGGTTCTATACCCTCATCTTTTAATCTACTAAAATGTTTAATCATTGCAGATATAAATTTAGTAGGATTACCTATGGGTTTATAATATTTAAGAAAATCAAATCTATCAAAATACTTTCTTATTAATATCCACTGATCAGTCTCTGTCAATAATTTATAATCATTAGATAATCCAATATCTAAAGCATGTTGTTTTAATATTTTATCACAAAAAGAATGAAATGTAGTAATCCAAAGATCTACAAAACCCATAGGCAATAACAAATCTACTCTTTCTTCCATTTCACGAGCAGCTTTTTCTGTAAAAGTTAACGCTAAAACTTCATCTGGTTTTATACCTTTTTCTAGAATTAAATAAGCCATTCTTTTTGTAAGAACAGTTGTCTTGCCAGTTCCAGCACCAGCAACAATCATAAGAGGACCATTTTCAAAAACAACAGCCTTTTTTTGTTCTTCATTTAAACCTTCCAATAAATCACTCATTTTATATTTATAATGATATTATAAAATAATTATACATTAATATAAATTTAAAACAAATAAAAAATGTAGTTCCTAAAAACTACATTTGGCAATATTAAAAACCACAATCTTTTAATATTTTTTTTAATAAATCATTCATTTCATTTGACAAAGAAGATACTTTTCTAAAATAAAAAATTATTTTAAGAACGCTTCTTTCTTTTATTGCGTCATCAATATCTTGATTTAAAAAACATTTTGGAATTTCATTTTTTATAGACTTTAAATAATCCTCAGATAATTTTAATCTAGGAATATTTAAACACTTATTAGACATCGGCAAAAAACCATTCATATTAAAAACCTCCATTAATATTTTTATAAAATAACATATTCATACAAAAAAAGCAATACATAATCAAAAATTAAAAAATTTTTCAGCATTTAAAGATGTTGCTTTTTCTACTTCGTTTAATGTTAAATTTTTTATTTCTGCTATTTTTTCAGCTACAAAACCAACATATTCTGGTTTATTTTGCTTTCCTCTAAATTGTTGAGGTGTTAAATATGGACCATCGGTTTCAATCATAATTTTATCAATAGAAATATTAGAAACAACTTCTAATATTTTTTTATCAATATTTTTAAAAGTAATCAAACCAGTAAAAGAAACTATACCACCCATATTTATAACCTTATTAGCAAATTCTATATTTTCAGAAAAACAATGTATTACGAATTTTAAATTTTTATAATTATTTAAAATACATAAAACATCTTCCTCTGCATCTCTCGTGTGTATTATAACTGGTTTATTATATTCAACAGCAAGATTTAATTGTTTAATGAATAAATCTTTCTGAGCATCTTTATCAAAATCTGAATAATGATAATCCAAACCAATCTCCCCAATAGCAACACATTTTTTATCATTAACTAACGTTTCTATTTTATTTATTGATTCATTATCAATATTATTAACATCTTCTGGATGTAATCCAACAGCAAAATAAACATTATTGTATTTTTCTGATAATTTTTGAGATCTAAAATTAGAATCAAAATTAGAACCTGGATTAATTATTTTATCGACTTTAAAAAATTCAGACGAATTAATAATTTCATCCAATTCTTTATCTTTATAAAAATCTAAATGGCAATGAGTATCAATCATAATTATGTTTTATCAATTATTACAACAAATTCTCCTTTTACTGGATCTTGCAATAATTTTTCTCTAACTTCCTGCACCGTGCCATAATAATAACTTTCAAACATTTTTGTCAATTCTCTAGCTACAAAAATTTTTCTATCTAATTGCTCTTTTTCTGTAAAAATTTTTTCAATTTGATCTAATAATTTCAAAATTCTATAACAAGATTCATAAAAACATGAAACCGTAGAATTGTTATCACAAATATTTCTGATAAATTTTTCTCTCCCATTTTTATTTGGGATAAAACCAAGAAAGCTAAAACTAGATAAATTAAAACCAGAAACAGACAAAGCCGAAACAACAGCGCTAGGACCAGGAATTGGAAAAATTTTAATTTCTGACAATTCCTCACGTATTTTATTAATTAAAACAAAACCTGGATCAGAAATACAAGGAGTTCCAGCATCAGTAACAAGAGCTAAATCATCACCTCTTTTTAACATATTAATAATTTCATCAATTTTAACAATATTACTATGTTGATGATAGCTAATTAATTTATTCTTAATATTATAATGAGATAATAAAGTCTGAGTATGACGAGTATCTTCACATAAAATACAAGAAACGGACTTTAAAATATTTAAAGCCCGTAAAGTAATATCATCTAGATTTCCTATTGGAGTTGCTACTATATAAAGCATATTATTTATCAAAAACTTTTATTTCTTCTTCAACATCTTCTTTTTTCTTAAAAATACCATCTTGTTCTAAATGAAATAATTCAGTAGCTATTAATTGTAATATAGCAGCCAAAGGAACGGCTAATAAAGCTCCCACAAAACCAGCAACTTTAACACCAATCATAATAACAACTATAACAACAATAGGGTTCAAACCAACGGACTTTTTCATAACTCTAGGAACAATAAAATGATTTTCCATTTGTTGTATTAATGCATACATAATAGTAACAGCTATACCTTTAACTGGGGATTGTGTAAACGCTATAAATATAGCAGGAACTGCACCAATAATAGGACCAATATAAGGTATAGTTTCTGTAATAGCTGCAAGCAAACCAAGTAATAAAGAATAATTTACTCCCATTATAACCAAAGATATATAAGACATTGTTCCTATAATAAGACTTAAAGATAATTGTCCCTTAAACCAACCCCCTACTATATTTTGTATTTTTACCATAAGATTCAAAGCATAATGATGCCATTTTTTTGGAACCAAAGCCTTTACTAATCTCATAGAACCATTTTCTTCCATTGTCATATAAAACGTTATAACTAAAGTTATAAAAAAGAATGTAAATCCAGAAATTATATTACTAAAAGATTGAAAAATACCAGTATTTCCAGTTTGTAATTTAGATATTGCGCCTTTTGCAAAACCTAAAACATAATTTTTTAAAGCATCTTGAACAGCAATAGATTGTATACCTTCAAATTTACCTGCTAACATTTGATAAAAATAAGGCAATTTATCTATTAATGTTCTAAATTCCTTTACTATAGCTGGAAATAACATCCCAACTACTAAAGAAAATATACCTATAATACCTATATAAACAATAAGAATTCCAACCCATCTTGGAAGTTTCTTTTTTTTATGAATAAGATCAACAAACGGACTTATTGCAGTAGTTAAAAAAATAGAGATAAGAAGCATACCAACAATATCTCTTATTAAAAACAAAAAAGCAAATCCAAAAATAAATAAAATTGCTTTCATAATTAAATTATAAGATATATCTATCTTTATAACATTATTATTTTCTTTTTCTCCAAACATAAAATTATATTTAAATTATTGTTTTTTTAACAATTCTTTAAATTTAGCATCATTTTTATATGGACCAATAATCGCCAAATTTAATTTATCAAAATTTATAACTCTTTTTATTGTATCATTAATTTCTTGAAATGTAATCTTGTTTATAATTTCTTTTTTTTCAGAAGAAGTAATAATTTTATTTTGCAACAAATATTGTCTTCCATAAAATTCTGCAATATTTGATGTATCTTCTAATGCAACATCCATCCTTCCTTTTATAATAGATTTTGCCTTTTTTAGTTCGTCTTCAGTAATACCATTTATTAAAACTTCTCTTAGCTCTTTTTTAATTAACTCTATTGCCTCATATATTCTATTTTTATCTAAACCAGCATTTATAGAAAATAAACCACAATCTTGATATCTATCCATCGAAGAATAAATATTATAACAAAGACTTTCTTTTTCTCTTATGTTTATAAACAATCGAGAACTCATACATTCTCCAAAAATAGCAGAGAATAAAGATAACGAATAAATTTCTTTATCAAAATAAGAAAAAGCTGGGAATCCCATTTTTAAGTAAGCTTGCTCACTATCTTTAAAATTTAACACAAAATTAGAAGATATATTATTTAAATCCCTACTGATTCCTGTTCTTAATTTTTCAATATCAAAAGACCTTTTCCCTTTTATTTTAAAATTAAAATTATTTTTAATTAAACTCAATACATTATCTTCTTCAAAATTACCAACCACACAAACAAAAGCATTAGAAGCAAAATAATGAGAATTTTTATATTGAATAATCTGATCTCTAGAAAAAGATTTAATATTATTTTCTGAACCAATAATTAATTGCCCAAGTTTATCTTTTTCTCCAAAAACTAATTGTTCAAAAATATCTTCAATATAATATTCCGGTAAATCCTCATATTTTTTTATTTCTTGTATTATAACACCCTTCTCTCTTTCTATGTCATTAATATCAAATTTAGAATTACAAATCATATCTCCAAGAATTTCAATATTTTTTTCAATATCATCCTTGCTACTTTTTACATAATAAGCAGTCATATCTTTTGAAGTATAAGCATTATAAATAGCCCCCATATTATCTAGTTCTTCACTTAAAATAAAAGTATTTAAACGTTTTTCTGTACCTTTAAACATCATATGTTCTATAAAATGAGATATACCATTATCATTTTCTGATTCATATCTAGAACCAACAGGAAAATAAATAATAACATTTACAGTATCAACATTATCAACTTTTACAGTGATAAGATTTAAATCATTATCTAATTTTTGAATTTTATAATTATTTTGCATTATTTTTTTAACGTTAATTATTAACAATAATGTGCTCCAATTATACAATAAATAAACTTTTATACAAATAAAAAATTTAGGATTAATTCCCAAATTTTTTAATAAAATATTCTTTTAATTCATTAATTTTTATTCTTTCTTGTTTCATAGTATCTCTATCTCTAACAGTAACAGCATAATCTTCCAAAGAATCAAAATCAAATGTTACACAATAAGGCGTACCGATTTCATCTTGTCTTCTATATCTTTTACCAACATTACCATTATCATCAAATTCACACATAAAATTCTTTTTTAATGTATCATAAATCTTTCTAGCACCAGCTTGTAATTCTTCTTTATTTTTTAATAATGGAAAAATAGCAACTTTAATAGGAGCTAACTCTTTATGAATTTTTAAAACAGTTCTGAAATCTTCTTTGCCATCATCAGAAACAATTTTTTCTTCAACTAAAGCATTATCTAAAAACATTAAAAATAATCTTCCAAGGCCAACTGATGTTTCCATAATATGAGGAATATATCTTTCGCTATTTGTTTGATCAAAATAATCAAGTTTTTCTCCAGAAAACTTAGAATGCTGACTCAAGTCCCAATCACCTCTTGCATGGATACCTTCTATCTCTTTAAAACCACCCATACATTTATAATTATATTCTATATCATAAGCATCGGAAGCGTAATGAGCCAATTTTTCATGTTTATACCATCTAATTTTTTCTTCAGAAATACCATATTCTAAATACCAATTCCATCTTATGTCTTTCCAATTTTCAAATAATTCTTTTGTATCTTTTGGATTATGAAAATATTGCATTTCCATTTGTTCAAATTCTCTAGTTCTAAAAATAAATTGTCTAGCAACTATTTCATTTCTAAAAGCCTTACCAACTTGAGCAATACCAAAAGGAATTTTTGGATGAATACTATCCATTGTATTCTTATACTCTAAATAAATACCACCACAAGTTTCTGGTCTCAAATAAACAACATTTTCTTCACTCAAAGAATCTGTAGGAGAACCTATATTAGATTTAACCATAAGAGAAAAAACCTTAGCTTCTGTTAAATCTTTTCCTCCACAATTTTGGCAAACAAGTTTACCATCAATTCTAATTTTATCTAATTCTTGATTTATAATATCAATTGGTTGTTTATCAGCATTTATTCCAAATTTTTCAAGCAAGTGATCCGCCCTCATTCTATATTTACAAGTTTTACAATCAACTTGTGGATCATTGAAACCCCCAACATGTCCAGAAGCTATCCATGTTTTAGGATGCATAAAAATAGCACTATCAAGCATTAAAACATCATCTCTATATTGAACCATATATTTAATCCATGCATTTTTAATATTTTCTTTTAATAAAATACCATAATGCCCATAGTCATAAATAGCAGAAAATCCACCATATATTTCAGAAGATGGAAAAACAAAACCTTTTCTTTTACAATAAGAAATAATATTATCCATTGAATTTTCAATCATAATCTAGCATTTTAAAATTTAATCTCTTTTATTCTATTATACTTTAAATACAAAATCAAATAAAAAAACTCTTTTTTAAAAGAGTTTATTTACCTTCTTTGTGTAATGTATGCTTTCTACAAACTTTACAATATTTTTGCATTTCTAATCTGTTTTTTAACATTTTTTTATTCTTGTTTGAATGATAATTAACAGTTTTACAATCAGTGCAAGCTAAAGATATCAAATTATCTTGTGACATATTCTTTTAGTTAATTCTTACAATTATAGCAAGTCAATAATGACTTTGACGGCCGAAGCCTAAAAGGCAAAGGACGGAGCCAGCGAAGGGACTCGAACCCCCGACCGACAGTTTACAAAACTGCAGCTCTACCAACTGAGCTACGCTGGCAATAAATTTCAATGAAAACATTATATATTATTTTTTAAAACTTGTAAAGATTAAAAGAATTTATTTTTTTAAATTCTTTTAATCTTATTTAGATCAAATATTGATATTAATCCAAAGTTGGAAGATCCAT
>CAZHKK010000001.1:17198-63377 GCA_964532735.1 uncultured Gammaproteobacteria bacterium
ATATTAATCCAAAGTTGGAAGATCCATAGGAGGTTCAACCTTTTTACTTTCTACTTTTGTCATCATAGGAGCCTTAACAGAAATATTTGGAAAATGAAATATAGAAGCAAGTTCTTCAGCGTTTAAATGATACATAACTTTACCTCTCCACATACTTCTACCCTTATAAGCTTTTATAAACAAACTTTGTCTTTTAGCAACCCTTTGTTTTACTCTAAAATATTTTGGAACACCAGTAGTAACATCCCCACTTGGAACTAAAGAAGACCCATAAGGATTATTAAATTGAGAAATTGTACCCATTATTCCAGAAATACCTTTTGCTTTATTCATAACTTCTTTTTTTGCTATATACATAATTCTAATCTTAGACTCCATAGCTTTTTTTGAAATCTTTTTTTCCATTAATTCTATAGCAATTTTTTGATCCGGTCTTAATTTTGTAGCCCAAGCAGTTAAATCTGTTTTTTCTTCTTTTTTCATTTCAGGATCTTGTGATATGCTGGTTGTTAATATTTGACTAAACACATCTTTTACAATAACAACAAAAGGATTTAATATTTTTAATATTACATTATCTGATTTAGGCTTTTCTGGTTCTTTAACACCAATAACAGAATTTATTTCTGTTCTAACTTTTTTATACCAAGAAGAATCTCCTGGGTCATGTGGTCTTACTAAAACTTGTATACACAAATTTTCTCCCATTTTAAGTTTGCTCATAATTTCAAGAACACCTGCCAAAGGATCTTTGTATCTTGATTCTTCAGCATCTTCATCAATAAAATCAGAATAAGTTTTTAAAGGATAAAAATCTTCTTTTGGTGTTTTTAAATCCAATTCAGTTGCCCACATATCCCAATCATCAGAAGGAAAAGAATCTGGAAAACTTTGAGTATAATCAGGTATTTCCATAATTTCAGCATCTGGATATTGAGCAAAAATAGAAGATTCAACTATATCTCTAGTTGATGCTGGACAATATATTATAAATTGTATATATCCATCCAAACTAACTATTTCAAACCCAAATGTTTCTGCTTGAATTTTTCCTTTAAAATATTTTTCCTGTAAGTTAGCTTTTGAGTAAGTAGACATAATTTGCAAATATAAAGACTCTATACTCTTTGGAGTTTGCATATTATTTTTTGGTATATCAACAGATAAACATATTCTTTTTGTTTTTGACATAAATATACCAATTGCCGTTCCTATATACATCTTATAAACACACCATAATAAAACAAGTAAAAACAATAAAAAACCACCGTTAATAAAAAACATCCAAAACAAAACATAAAATGGTTTATTTAAATAATCTAAAACGGCAGTCCAATTAAAGACATAAAAAAATTGCGCTATATACTCAACGGGATTAAGCATATTTTATAATAAAAAATTAATAATATTTAAAATATACACAATAGTAATATTTAATAGTTGTATTATACCATCTTTTTTAATTAAATAAAAAAAGAACCTAAGTTCTATTTTTATTTTTTGGTTAAATCGTATTTTCCAGCAGATATTTTTTTAAATCTTTTGTCATTTGTAAGAGATAAATATATAGTAGAATCTTTAACAATTCTTTGCTTACTAACTTTTTCTAAAATATCAGATTTTGTCATAGGTCCATTATTTTCTTTAATAATTTCTTCAATAATATCAGCTACAGCTCCCTTTTTATAACCCCAAGACTTTAAAGCATATATACCTCTTCCAACAAGAACATATCTATCATCTATTATAAGCTCATTATGGACAGTAACATCTCTAGCAGGTTTTTTATCAAAACCACTTTCGTTTATTTTTTCAGTAATTTCTTTAAAATGTAATGGCTTTCCTTCTCTACTTAAAATAAGATATATTTTATCACTCATTCTTTTTGGTGAAACAGTTTTCCATGATTTTGTTCCCCACATACCAAATACATTTCTTTTTACAGAATCAGAAACATTTAAATAAGATTCTAATGTTTTTTTAAAAAAAGTATTATCATCAATATCGGAAGTTTTATAAAGGTCTAAAACCTTTTTATCAACATTTTGAATAATTTTCTTAAAATCTAATTTTGCAAATATATCATCAATATGTAAAGGCTCTTTAATATCTTCAAGAACATCAACGACATCTTTTATTGTTTTGTCTAACAAATTAGAAGCAAAACCTTTCAATTGATAAAAAATCTTACTTCCATCTTTAGTTTTTTGTTGAATTAAATCCTCAATTAAAACTTTTGATAATAAAAATTCAACAAAACTCTTTTCATTGTCATTTAATCCATTAAAAAATTTATCAATTAAAAAATATTCTTCTACTATTCCACCATATTCTTTAACAAATTTAATAATAGAATCTCTCAATTCTTTTAATTTTTCATTTTTTTGATTTAAACTAACTATTTTTTTTACTATAGTTCCTTCTATTTGTCTTATCCTTTCTCTTGTTACGCCATAATTTTTACCAATTTCTTCAAGAGTATGTTTTCTTTCAAATATTCCAAATCTTTTCTTTGTAATATCTATTTCTTGTTCTGATAAATAAGAAAAAATATCCTTCATCAAAGAAGACACTTTAGAATTACTTTCTTTATTCAAATCAACATTATCAAGTTGTGTTGTATTATTTTTCTTCATATATTAAATAAATTTTCCAATTTTCACAAATAAGATATAACAAGCGGAAAATTTGTTTCTATTAAAATAACACTTTTTTTATAAATAGTCAATAGTATTGTATAATATATATTATTTACATTACTACTCAGATTTTTTCAAAAAAATCAAAGACAATACAGACAATAAAATCCAAGAAAAAACAGAATATGAATTTATAAAAATTATTTTTATAACACCTCCAAAAACATTTAAAAAATCTGGCGACAATAAGCTTAAAGACAAAGATATCAATAATCCTGTATGAATAATACTATAAAGTAAAACATGCCACCAAGATGATGCATAATTTGAGACTGAAGACAAAATAGATTTTTTTGTAACAATAAAAAAGAACAATAATAAAAATATTATAAACGATATTAACCTAAAAATAGAAAATTGAGCTTCTGTCAAATTTTTAATAATACTAGACAAAAAATCTAAATTTATAGTTAATAAATAAGAAAAAAATATAACAATTATAAGATTTATAATTTTATCTCTCCCTAAAAAAATACCATACAAAAAAGCAAAAGTAATAAAAAATAAAATTAAAAAAACATCCCATGTAGGATTGGTAAAATTAACCCTATTCAAAACCATAGAAGCATTATTTACTAAATTAACAGAAATAGTAAACATATAGATTTTTATAATTAATTAAATCTATTCTTTGAATATCATACTAAATATACTAGATTTATTTTTTTTTAATACATCCTTTGAAATTTCTACTTCATCAGATCCTTCATCTTTAAACATATCACTAGCATTAAAACTATTTTTTGCAGCCTTCATATAATCAACAGTATCTCTTAAAGCATCCTCTAAAAGAGTTAAAGGAAACCAACCAAATTTTTCTTTTACCAAATCTATATTTGGAATAATTTTTTTCTTTCCATTATATTTATATTCAACAATAGAATTAGATGAAACTATTTTTTTTATAGTATCAACAACTTCTGAAATTTTAATAGCTTCTGGATTACCTATATTATAAGGTCCAAATTTTCCATTTTCCATAATTAGAATAATACTTTCTACCAAATCTTTTACATAACAAAAAGAAGCATGTTCATCTTTTGAATATTCAACAACAATATCTTCATCATTTACGGCTTTAATAATAACGTCAGCAATAAAAACTCCACTATCTAGTCTCATTCTTGGACCATAAGTAGGAAATATTCTAGCTATTTTTATATCTAAATTTTTGTATTTATTATAAACATAACAAACTGTTTCGGCAAATCTCTTTCCTTCATCATAAGATGCAGATTCTGATAAATTATTTGCTCTACCAATATAAGATTCATCAATTAAATAATCATTATCGTCTGGTAAACCATAAACAGATGCAGAAGATGCAAAAAATACTTTAGAATTATATTTTTCAGCAATATCAAGTAATGTTTTTGTAGAATGAGAGTTAGCAAAAACAGTATCAAAAGCAAGTTTTGTAGAATCTTTAGAAGAAGTTGGACAAGCTAAATGATATATTTCAGAAACTCCATAAAATTCAACTTTAAATTTTTTAGCTTCTCTATGATCCTCCAAATTTAAAGGTTTTGAAAGATCATGATTTATAAATTCAAAATTAGTAGATTGTAAAAGATGATCAATATTTTTTTGACTTCCTGTAGAAAAATTATCTATACACAATACATTATTACCTCTTTTTACAAGTTCTTCACATAAATTAGATCCTATAAAACCAGCTCCACCAGCTACTATTATATTTTTTGTTTTAATATTAGACATATTTTTTTAATTAATTATTGTTCTATTACAAAATTTACACCCCCAAACGATTTTTTATTATAAGCATAAAATTCACTAGTAATACCACCATTTAAATCAAAAACTCTTATTTGAGGTTCTCCATGTTTCTTTGGGGATATAACCATTCTATATTTTGGAAAATCAGATGAATAAAAACCAGATATATTTATAGCATATTTTACACTTTGATCATTTACAACAAACTGTTTTATAAAATTACCATCTTTATCAAGTATTCTAATATATGGTTTATTGTTATAAATAACTGAAGTGACAATTTCTTGTTTTCCGTCTAAATCATAATCCAAACAACCAACGGAAACGCCATTTTTATAATTTTTATCAAAAGCTAAAAATTCCTTAATAAAATTTCCTTTATCGTCAAATATCTTAATAGTAGAATCACCCAAAGAAACCATAGAAGTTATTATATTAAAATTTTCTTCTCCATCTAAATTACAAGAAACTACATTAACACCTCCATTAAATTTTTCACCATATGGATAAAAAGAAGATTTTAAATTACCATTTCCATCAAATATTTTTACATTAGAGCCATTTGCTGCTTGAGAAACAACAATGTCTGAACCAGAAAATGGAGTAAAATTTTTAACAATAGCAACATTTACACCACTTGTATATTTTTTATCAAAAACAAAAAATTCTTTTTTTAAACTTCCAGATTTATTAAATATTCTCAAATGTGGCCCACCAGAAGAAGCTGGAGTTGTAATTATATATTTATTGCCATTTCCAAAAACATCTCCATAAGCAACATTTACACCTCCTCTAAAATTTTTATCATACACGAAAAAACTATTTTCTTCATAACCATCATCATGTAAAACCTTAACCATTGGATAATCTCCAATTCCAGATCCTGTTATTATATTAAAATATTTTTCTTTTTCTTTAGATTTAGAAATAGCAAGCTTTACAGCCTCGTAAACATTGATTTTCTTTCCTAAAGACTTATCTAACAATTCTGTTCCTGTTGAAACAATAATGTCTTTAACTTGTTGTGGAGTAAAATTATTATTTATGGATTTTATAATAGCAGCTGTAGCACTTACTATAGGAGTAGCAACAGAAGTTCCAGACCAATATCCATTGTAATGTTTATTATAATCAGAATTTTGAGGATAATAAACAGTTGTGCTATATACACCAACACCAGGAGCAGAAATATCAACACAGTTAGATCCATAATTTGCAAAAATAGCTCTTTCATTGTTTTTATTAATAGCAGAAACACCTATTACAACAACACCATTATCATCGTTAGAGCAAACAGGATAAAGAGGTTTTTTATTTAAATCAATACCACCTTTTTCTATATTATTTCCAGAGGCAACAACAAAAACAACTCCATGATCTACTGCATTTTTTATTGTTTTTTTAAGAGCTTCATTATTAGAATCACCAACAAAACTCATATTTATAACAGAAGCTCCATTATTTACTGCATAATTTATAGCTTTTATAACATTATCAATATTTCCACCGCCATTAGAATTTAAAACTTTTAATGGCATTATTTTTGTATTATACGCAATACCAGCAATACCTTCTTGATTATTAGCAACAGCTGAAATAATGCCAGAAATAACAGTTCCATGATTAACACCCTCAAGAGAACAAGTTCCTTCAGTCTTACAACTTATATCTATTTTCGGAATAACATTATTATTATTTTCAACAA
The DNA here is from genome assembly GCA_964532735.1 of uncultured Gammaproteobacteria bacterium. Classification (GTDB taxonomy): domain Bacteria; phylum Patescibacteriota; class Patescibacteriia; order JAGPKW01; family JAGPKW01; genus JAJXYN01. The sequence goes on from CAZHKK010000001.1 coordinate 23,340, forward strand.
AATTCCAACCATAGATGTCATTTGGATACTCATCTTTTTCTTCATAATTAGGATTTGTCCATATATTATCTTTTAAATCAGGGTGATTAACATCAACCCCAGAATCTAAAACAGCAACAATAATATCCGAAGAACCACCAGTTATACCCCATGCATCATAAACATTAGAACTATCTAAATACCACGATCCATTTTTGTTTGGATCTTTATTTGGATCAAAAGGATCATCTGTAAAATACGCAAAAACTGAATTAGATAAAAAAATAGAGAATATGACAAAAACAAAAACAAATTTTTTCATAATTTAATTAAACTTTTTAAAAACACTTTCAAGTAAATTATATCATAAAAATACAACAATTAACCAGTGCTTAACTATGTAAAAACCTCACAAATAAATATAATATATTTCATTATTAAAATAGAAAAAAAACATGTCAACTTTGGAATAAAAATAGAAATAATTCCTAACAACATTAAAAACGGTATATATTCCAAAACAAGAAGATTAACAATAATAGAAAGCAAATTAAATGAATTAAAATTAATAAAAATAACAGGACTAGTAAAGATAAATGCTGAAATTGTTGTTGAAAAAGATTCTTTTATGTTTAATAAATTTGGTATATAAAATAAAATTTTATCTAAAATTGGTTTAAAAAATATAATACCAAAAGTGGCTAAAAAAGACAATTGAAAACCTACATCATAAATCAAGATTAAGGGTTTAAATAAAACCATTAAAAAACCTGTAAAAAATAAAACCCCTAGACCATTTGATAATCTACCAAAATTAATAGCAATCAAAGAACAAATACTCATTATAGAAGCCCTAATAACAGAACTAGTTGCGCCAGTAAAAAAAGTAAACATTATTAAAAAAAATAAAATGAAATAAAAAGCTCTGAATCTATTTATTCCTATATTTATAAATAAAAAATATAAAATAGAAACTATTATAGAAATATTATAACCAGAAACTGCAGTAATGTGAGATATTCCAGCATTAGAAAATAAATTTGATAAATTCTTATTTAAATAATTCCCACCGAATAGAATTCCAAAAATTAAACCATCATAAAAATCTCCATATATTTCAGTCATTCTATTCTTTAAAAAATATCTTATCTCTAATAAATAATAATAAAAATTTTTTTTAGATTTTTTTTCTAATATTTCAATATTTTTTAAATCACACACAGAATAAATATTTTTTAGTTGAAGATATTTAACATAATCAAAACTAGAAGAATTATAATTTTTTGGAAAAGACAATTTACAATCAACATAGACTAAATCACCATAGAATAAATTTTCCTTTACATAAGAAGATACTAATATGTTTAAGTTTCCTTTTCGATTACCTTTTTTTCTAAAAACAAACTCCATTTTATTATTTTTTTCTATAACCTCAGAAACTACATAACCTTCTATTTTTTGTCTTGTTTCATTCAAAAAACAAATATTTTCTGAATTATTACAATCAATAAAATTAAAATTTTTATTAGATGTTATAAATCCAATAACAATAAAAAAAATGATAATAAAAAAAATAAATATTTTAGACATAATTTGTTTATAACAATATTAATACATATGTTAAAAAACAAAATTAAAAAATAAATTAATTTAATATTAAAAAAAAATATTCTACCCGAAAGTAAAACATTTTTTTATTTGTGTATAACTATTTTTTTGCTTCAAATCTTAAATAAGATTCTATAAATTTTTCAATATTACCATCCATAATATTTTCAATATCAGAAGTTTCATAATCACTTCTATGATCACGAACTTGTTTATAAGGATGAAAAACATAAGTTCTAATTTGAGAACCCCATTCAATACTTTTATAATCTCCTTTTAATTGGTTTTTTTCATCCAATAATTCTTTTTGTTTTAATTCTAATAATTTAGATTTCAAAACCTTTATTGCTGTTTCTTTGTTTTGGGTTTGATTTCTTTCGTTTTGACAAGATGCAGATACGCCCGTAGGAAGATGAACAACTCTAACTGCAGAATATGTAGTATTTACAGACTGTCCTCCTGCACCAGAAGAACAAAAAGTATCAATTCTAATATCTTCATCTTTTAATTCTATTTCTTTTATATCATCTAACTCCGGCAAAATTTCAACAGAAACAAAAGAAGTATGTCTTGCATGATCAGCATCAAAAGGTGATATTCTAATAACTCTATGAACACCATATTCACTTCTCAAATATCCATAAACATATTCCCCTTCTATCAAAATAGTAACACTTTTAAAACCAACCTCCCCACCTTTTGTTTCGTCAATAATAATAGCTTTAAACCCTTTTTTTTCACAAAATCTCAAATACATTCTAAGCAACATTGAAGCAAAATCTTGTGCATCATCACCTCCAGCACCAGCATGAATAGATAATATAACATTAGAATTATCATATTTATTATTAAATAAAACAAAAAATTCTTCTTTTTCAAAACTTTCTAAAAGTTTATAATAAGTATTTTGTATATCTTCTAATAAGTTTACATCTTTATTTGCAATATCATCAACAGCAATTTCTCTTAAATTATCAATATCAAAAATCAAACTATCCCAAAAATTAACACTATCCTTTAAAAAAGCTATTTTTTTTGAAACAGATTGTGCATTAACAACATTATTCCAAAAATCTTCTTCCTGAATTTCGGCTTCTAATATTTTTATTTTTATTCTTTTATTTTCTATATCCAAAATACGCATTGCACTATCAATGCGTATTTTTAAATCATCTATATTTTGTATTAAATCTTTTAAATCCATTAATATTTATTTTCTTTCTTCTAAAGTAAGAGAGAAATCTAATATTTTAGAGTTTCTATAAACTTTTAACTTAATTATATCACCCACTTTCATGTTAGAAACCTGGTTAGCAAGTGAATTATCTTGATCTAATTTAATGTCATTAATTTCAAGAATTATATCATTTTCTTTTATTCCAGCTTTATCAGCAGGACTATTTTTTATAACAGCAACGTCTTCAACGTTTTGTCCTCGCAAAACAATAACTCCATAATTATAAGGTATATTATTTACTGAAGAAATAGATTCATTAAGTTGAACATATCTAACTCCAATATATGGCCTAATAATCCTTCCTGTAGATACAACACTATCTATAATACTCTTTACAGAATTTATAGGTATAGCAAAACCAATGTTTTGACCCTGAGAACTCATAGCAGTATTTATTCCTACAACCTCTCCTGATAAATTTAAAAGTGGACCTCCAGAATTTCCAGAATTAATAGCAGTATCTGTTTGTATAACATTATCTAATTTTTCCAATGTCCCAGAATAATAATCCCCAGCAGAAATACTTCTTCCTATCCCAGAAACAATACCTTTTGTTACAGTATTTCTATACTCAGCTAAAGCATTACCTATAGCAATAACCGTTTGCCCTAATTTTAATTGATCAGAATCCCCTAATTCTAAAGGAATTAATTCTTCTTTTAAATCTTTTATTTTACAAATTGCAAAATCAGTAACAGTATCTCTTGCAAGAACTTCCAAGTCATAAGTTTTTTCATTATTTAAAATAACAGAATAAATAGCTGATTCATCTTCTACAACATGTTTATTAGTAACAATCATTCCATCTTTTGATATAATAAAACCCGTTCCTCCACCAATTTCTTGTTTTTGAACTTCTCCAGTAGGAACACGTTGAGTAACTCCACCAAAACCAAACAAATCAAAACCTTCAAAAGGATTTATATTTACAGTTTTATACTTTGAAACATTTTTAGATATTACAATAGAAACAACAGAATCTGAAGCCTTTGCAACAGAATTAATAACAAAAGATTCTTCATCTATAATATCTTTTTTTATAATATTTTGATAATTTTCTTTATTATTATCCAAATTTAAATTAACTTTATTTGTATTAAAAGATAAAAAACGCATTCCTAAAACAAACATAACAGCTCCAAAAAACAAAATAAAAATTATTAATATAACAATAATTATGTTTTTTATAATTTTATTACTTTTATAATCAAAATTCATATAAAAAAATTAATAATTAAATAATATAAATAAATTTAGTTTCCTCCAATATTTTTTATAATTGTAAATATAAAATTAATAATTATATAAGAACTAAAAACTAAAACTAAACCAATTATAGCATATTTCATAAAACCATTTGCTTTTTTTATTTCTTCTGGATTACCTCTAGCTAGTATATATTTTAAACCAGAAAAAACAAATAAACATAAAACTATAATACCAATTATACCAAATACTACATTATTTAAAAAATTAGCTGCTATATTAGAAAATACAGAAGAAACAGAACTTTCTATAGAACCACCACTTACTGCATTAATTTTAATAGGATTAATATAATCTTCTACACTTTTGTTATCATCAGCAAAAACAAAACTTACAAAAGATAAAAATACAAAAAACAAACAAAAATAACTAAATAATACTTTTAACCTTTTCATGATATTTTAATTAATAATAAAACTAAATTTAATAACTTTATATAATCTGATCATCGTTTTGACTATTATCACCAAAAGAATCATTTTTACTATCTTCTATTTCATCTTCTGTAATATAAACTTCTCTAGGTTTTGCGCCATTTGATGGACCTATCATTCCAGCTTCTTCTAACAAATCCATTAATCTAGCAGCTCTAGCGTAACCAATGCTGAATTTTCTTTGCAATAAAGAAGTAGAAGCTTTTTTAGATCTAGTAATTTCTGCAACAGCCTCCTCAAATAAATCATCATCAGCGTTAAAACCAGAAGCTGTAACGCCACCATTTGTAATTAAAGATTTTTTTTCTACAATAGAATCATCATAATCAACATTATAATCTAATGTTTTTAAATGTAAAACCAATTTTCTAATTTCATCATCAGACACATAAGCACCCTGAACTCTAACTGGTTTTGGTGTATCAGCAGCAGAATACAACATATCTCCTTTTCCAATAAGTTTTTCTGCACCAGATTCATCAAGAACAGTTCTAGAATCTATAGCGGAAGCAACAGAAAAAGCAATACGAGCAGGAACATTAGCTTTTATTAAACCAGTAATAACATTAACAGAAGGTCTCTGAGTAGCAAGAATCAAATGTATTCCTACAGCTCTAGCAAGTTGAGCAATTCTAATTATACAAGGTTCTACTTCCCCTCTAGATAACATCATCAAATCAGCCAATTCATCTATAACAATAACAATGTAAGGCATTTTTTGTTCTTCTAAAACAGATTCATTATAAGAAGATAAATTTATTTTTTTAGCTTCTGCTAAAATTTGATATCTTCTATCCATTTCTCCAACGGCCCACTTTAAAGCATTTACTATTTTTTTAGAATCAGTGACAGGGGGTGTTAAAAGATAAGGGATACCATTATACAAAGTCATTTCTACTCTTTTTGGATCAACCATAATAAATTTCAAATCATCTGGAGAATTTTGAAACATAAGAGAAGCTATAACACCATGGATACAAACAGACTTACCAGTTCCGGTAGCACCAGCAATAAGCAAATGAGGCATTCTTGCAAGATCTGCGATATAAGGTTTTCCAGAAACATCTTTTCCTAAAAGTAAGCTTAAATTTGACTTTCTATTTTTGAATTCCTCACTATCTATCATTTCTTTCATAGAAACTATAGCACCAACCTTATTTGGAACTTCAATACCAACTAAAGATTTACCAGGTATAGGAACCTCCATACGTAAAGAATTTGCAGCAAGAGCTAAAGCAAGATCATCCTGTAATGCAGATATTCTTGAAAGTTTTACCCCTTCTTGAGGCTTAAAGGCATATTGAGTAACAGAAGGGCCAACCTTCACAGAATCCATAGATATATTTATGCCAAAATTAGATAAAGTTCTTTGTATAATAGAAGTATTTACATTAATATCACCAGCATTAGCATTACCCTCTCTATGTTCTAACAAGTCAACAGGCAAATATAATTCTCTTTTTGGAATATGAAGTTTTTTCATCGCAGAAGATGTGATATCACCACCAGAAGAAACAGGTTTTTTATCTTTATTAATATTAGAATCCTCAATTTTATAAGAAGGTGTTATAGGATTTAAAGGACTAGATATTTTTTCAAAAGATTTTTTAGAATCAACATCCGTAATTAAAGTTTCTTGATTTTCAGTTTCCAAAAATTCCGAACTTAAAGAATTGTCTTTTTTGTTAAATAAAGACTTAATAAATTCATAAATTTTCAAAAATAATTCATTAATATGAATATCCGCAATAAATATAAATCCTATTAAAAATATAGCCAACATAATAAAAAAAGACGCAATAGGACCAGTTAATTTAACAAAAGGAAATAAAAAATATTTACCAGTAATTCCACCAAAATTTAATTTTTCAAAAATATTAAAATGAAACAATTCTAAAAAAGATAAAAAACTAACAAAAACTAACAAAGACCCAAATCCTATCATTTTATGAATACGTTTACTTGTTAAATAAAATATAAACAAAAATGTTAAAACAATAGGGAAAAACCATTTTCCAAAACCAAAAATTAAAGTCAAAATTCTATCAAAAACAATCCCAAATTGACCAGCAATATTAAACAAACTCAAAAAAGACATAACTATAAAAAGTAATAATAAAATCAATACAATGCTTTTTGTTTTAACTTCATCAATACCATCAGAAGGTATCTTTTCTTCTATTATATTATCAATTTCTTTTTGTTTTTTCTTATTTTTTTTACGAGCCATAAACAAATAATAATTATTAACTAGAATCAATCACATTATACAACATTATTTAATATTTTAACATAATATTATCAACACAATTTTATCAAAATAAAAAACAAACACAATATTTGTGTTTGTTTTTTATTATTACATATCACCAGCAGTAATTTCACACTCATCAACAAATCCATTTTCAGAACCAGCACAACTCCATTTAAACGTACCTTTCTTATCATCATATCTTATACTTTTTATAATACCGGATTTACAACCTCCATTTTCATATATATGACTTGTAGATGACGGAGAATTAATACCATTATAATTACATTCTCCATCTAAATTATCCATTCTTTTATTGTTAACATCTATAATCTCAGAAAAACAATTAGCAGTAGTTCCACCATTAATACCCTTACAAGACCAAGAATAAATTATTTTTTCAGAAGAATCAATTTCTATTTTTAAATTTTTAAAAACACCATTATCACAAGCTCCATCTATTATGTCTTTATAAGAATATAATTGCTTTGATTGGCCATTACTAGAACCACAAGATCCCTTAACTTTAGGAATTTTTTTATAATCCGCCCAACAAGTAGCAGGAGTTCCACCATTAAAACCTTTACATTCCCACTTTATTCTATTACCTTCAATTCTTAACTTTGTCGCATAACCAATATTACATCTATCTTGTATTAAATCTGCACTAGCCCAAACCTGTCTTGCATCTGCGCCACATTCACCATCCTTCTTCGATAAGAAAGATGGATTAAAAGATCTACAAGCCAATAAAGCATCATCTTCTTTTCCTGTTACATAATTATAAGAAGAACTTACAGCTCCATCACCCACTCCTTTACAAACCCATTGCCAAGGCATGGCCATTTTAAAAATAGTTGTTATTCCAACAATAGGAAGTTTTAATGTTAAAGTTACACAATCTGGAGTTATACTACTTTTATTTGTTTCACTTGTTTCACTATAACATACATTACCTGGTGTTTTATTAAACTTTTCTACTATAGGATTACCCATCAATATCTCTCCTATAGTATCAACATTTTCAATAATTTCAGGATACCCAACTTTACACATTTCAAAATCCATACCAGAAAAACGCTTTCCTTTTTCTTGAGCCTTTTTTGATTCTGCAGAAGACATAGGATAAGCAAGACCAGAAGAAGCTTTAAACATAACAAAAGGATCTCCACATTTTCCGTTAGCAGGAATATTTCTAACACTCGCAACACACCTTGCATCTTTAACTGGCCCATTTTGATCCGTTCTAAGACCTATTCCTTTGCATGTCCACTTTAATTTATTAAATATTGGATCATAAATAACATTTGTCGGATAACCTGATTCACAAGGATTAGGAGGAATAGTATCAATACTATTATTAAAAATATTACATTTCCCATCTATAGGATCATTTAAAACATTTGCCGAACACAACTTACTTTGAGTATTGCCATGCTCATCAACATTACTACAATTCCAAGAATATTTAGTTCCATTTACCAAACTGATTTTAGAAGGAAGACCTCTAGAACATAACCTAATAGGATTATAAATACCATTTAAATTATTTAGAGCATATAGAGAAGGAAAATTTTGATCATTATTAGAACCACAATCAGCGTCCTTTTCTTCATTTCCAAAACCATCCTTTTTGCATTCATCATATTCACCACTATTAAACCCATTACATTTCCATTCCCATTTATTCTTGGATTTATTAAATCTAGGACTAGTAGGAAGGCCAATTTCACAAGTTCCTAAATTTGTATTATTACATTTTCCATCTATAGGCAAACCAACATCCGCATTACATATTTCATCACTACCACCATTAAGTCCAAAACATGTCCACGTCCATTTATTATTATCATAAATAACATCCCCAGCAAAACCAGTATTACATTTATCTTCTATCTCTTTTGTAAGAACAAAAGATTGTTTTTTATCTTTACAAGTTCTTCCTTCCGTGCAAGGTTCTCCAACGTTTACATCATCACCTCCATAAGAACATTCTACGGAACATATTTTCATTGATCCACAATTAGCTCCAGAATCACATTCATCACCTGTGCCTACATTTTTATTATTTTTATCTTTACAATCTTTTCCAAAACATATTTTAACACAATCTTTCCCTTCATCACATATATCTCCTTGATAAACATGCTTACTATCAATAGTGCAAATTGGCTCATTACATATAAAATCATTACTTCCTCCACACTCTCCATTAATTATTTCAGGAGAAAAATTAGTTTCAGCAGTGCACAAAACAGAAGTCCCTGCTCCAAAACCTTTACAATTCCATTCAAATTTTTTTGATGAATTATTAAATTTAGGATTTGTAAATTGTCCCTTACTACAAAAACCTTGAATCTTGTCTGTACTAGAAACACTAGTGCTATTATTACCCGATCCACATACTCCATCTATAGAAATAGTATTACCAGGCTTAACAGAAGAAGAATTAGCTTTTCCAGCACCATTAACAGTAAAGACAGAACTTTCAAGATATGATATAGGATATTCAATTGATCCTGTTTTAAAATCATAAAGCTCATACTTTCCGTCTCCAAACAAAACAGGCTCTTTTGCAATACCATTTTCAACAACGAAACAAGCGCTTTCTATAGAATCACAAGTTTCTATAGAATTAGCATCAGGATGAGCTATTAATGTTAAAGGGCAATAATCCTGTTTTACGTTATTTTCATCAACATACGAATAACAATCACTACTAGACTTGTTTGAGATATAACAACTATTATAATTTTTCAAACCTCCGAAAAAATTATTTTCAACACTACAAGATTGCACTAATCCATCTCCGCAATAACCACCAAAGGTTTTACAAGAGGCTACTTTTCCTTTTTTAGAAATAACATCATCTCTAAAAGAAGTTGCTTCAAAATTAGAAACTAAATCTTTATTATTTTGATATTCAATATCAAAAGAATGATTTTCATAACCAGCTTGAACTCCACATATATAATTAGAATTTATATCAGCTACAGAAAAATTATTTATCAAACCAATATCTGAATCTTTATATATATCACCTTTTGGATCACACTCTTCAAAAAAATTATACTGTGTAATACCATCTCCACAATAACCTCCTCCGTTATTATTAAGTACTGAATTACAATCAAAAGAACAAGCATAAGTTCTATTATTACTTGAAGTTTCTGGAGTTATATAACTAGAACAATCTTTCCCAAAAACAAAAGTAGAATTTAAATAATTAAGTTCTGTATTTTTTTTACAACCATGAATAGCGTTATCACCAAAAGTAGAATCACTTCCATTTGGACCAACTATATGGTTTTTAGGATCACAAGATTCTCTTATCCCATTATTAACCTTTAAAACAGATCCTGAACTTCCATAGCCAGTAACAACACCGTCACCACAATATCCAATAGTATAATCTCTATTAGAGCTAGGTTCTTTTGAAATAGGTTCACCCAAACCATTTTTATCAGTTTTATTAATATCAAAAGTTATAAAATCACAATCATTTTTACATTCATATCTAAGAGTTGGATAACCTTGAAAATTTTGTTCTGCAATATAATTTAAATCATTATCAACTTTTTTATAAAAAATTCCAGATCTTAAATTATTTGTTTCTATAGGACTAGGGAAATAAGAAGGATCACATCTTTCTAGCCAATAATCATTTATTGATTTATTATTAAAATAATTAATATTTTCTCCTATAAAACTACCCTTATTATTTTTACCATAATTATCAATTTCCTTTATATAATCACTAGTGCCTACAATTATTTTTCTTATATTACCACCTAATTTTTTATTTTTTATATCTTCATCATTAAATAAAAACTTATTATTATCATAAATTTCATAATAATAATTTGAATTACTAGAAGATTCATCTTTTTTTTGTGACATATCATAACCAATATAAGACATTTGGATTTTTCCATCTCCACAATAACCGCCAGTAGATTTCTGACATGAACCAGCAGGATTATCTTCAAAATTCTTTGCCAAATAAGGGTTTGCAATAAAAGCACCCAAAGTCAAAGATTTATTTTCGTTATTCTTAGGAAACCAAGAAATGCGTCCTTCAGATTTAGGATTAGGAATTTTATAAACATTAGAAAAACCTAAACTTTGAACTTTATCAATAATATTTGCACATATATAATTTGGCTTACCACCTCTTGATGTTTCTTTGCCAGATTCTAAAGGAGATAAAACATATCTAGGATCACAATGTTCAAAATCTGCACCATTTCCATTTTTACCATCTTCATTTGTAGGTCCAGAAATCCAATTACCATTTTTAAAATTATTACTATCAATACTTCCGTTTCCACAATAACCCCCAGTCAAAGTACAAGCAACACACCCATAACTATCTCCTATTTTAGTTCCATCTGGTTGTAAATACCAACCACTTCCAACACCTGTTTGACCAGTATAATCACTAGACTTTTGTTGAGCAGTAGGATCACATTGCTCAAAATTGCCAATATAATAATTTTTAACAACAGATTTATCTGAATTTGTATTAGCAACATAAAAAGATTCATTAGAAGCTGATTGAGTACCATTTTCTAAAACACCATTACCACAAAATCCACCAATGTCATTACAGTTAGAAGAACATAAATACTGGCTAGAAAAACTTTTTCCAGTTCCTCCATTATACATACTATCAGAATAAACATCAGGATTTCCATTTTCCTTTGAAGGAACCCATAAAGAATATTTATTAACTTCTGATGATAATATTCCATTAATATCACCATTTACATAAAAAACTTTATTTTGCTCTTTTGTTCTCAATTTCTGAACACTATAATAACCTATCCAAAAAAACTTTTCATTTTTATTTCCAAAAACATTTTCTATATATTCATTTTTAGCTGGATTTTCAATATTTACTAACTGAGCTTCTCCATGCTCATAATAACATTCTGTATTTGCTAAATCATAAGTTGTTTTAGAATTTGTTAATTTATAACATAAAAAATCACTCGACATTTCTTTTTCTATCCAACCTTCTGGACATTTCATAGATTGTTTTTTTTCACATATACCATAATACAAATCATCACAAGGAACATCATCCCATTTACCGTCCCATCCATTTCCAAATTTTATAGTTGCACAATTACCGTTTCCACTAGGCTCATTTACAGACCAATTAGAAAACTTATTATAACCAGACTTAATTTCACAATATTCATGTTGACCCTCATCGTTAATAGCTTGTAAAACATGATCTCCACAACTAGTTCCTATATAAAAACGAATATCTTTTGAACTAACAACACCTTGTCTATTGCCTTCAACATTTACACCCATATTCCAAGAATCTTTTACTGATATTCTAAATTTATAATCACCAAAATAAGAACCGTCCAAAAGATGTATAATACCCTGGTTAGCATCTTCTAATTTTTCACTTAAAACAGTTGAATAAATTCTAAAATAAATTTTTGTAGTAAACTTACGAGTATTAGGATCTATTTTTGCTAAATCACTATGCTTTAACCATTTTCCAGTAATTTCAGAACCTCTATTTGAAGAAAAAATTGTTTTATTGCCAATAATATTATTAGATTTATAAAAACCTATATTAGAATTAGCTTTCTCAATAAATTCAATTTTATACATAATCTCATCACCATCAATATCGCTAATATTATCAGCACCAACAACAATATCATCTAAAGAAAACTCTAAATAAACAGAATTTCTTGATATACTATTTACAGAAAGATTATTTTCATTTATCAAAGAAATACTTTCTGAATAATTTTCTTCTCCTCCTTTTACATAAGATAAAGCAGTAAAATTTGAGTTTTTTATAAAAGGCATCAAAGGAGAATTGTTTATATATTTACAAGAAGATCCAGATCTTATAAAACAATGTTTTTCCTCTGATGAAGAATTAATATTTTTTTTAGTTAAACAATTATTATCACTCCATAAACAATTAGACGGGCAAGAGTCTTGAGAATTATAATTTTCACAACTTTTAAATGATTTAGTATTATTGTCCCAAAATATATATTCTACACCAAAATCACAATCTTCTCCACTTTGAACCTTCCCATCACCACAATATCCACCACAAACATTATGAGTTAAAGAATTTTTATAATTATCTGTTTTGTTCCATTTGCAGTTATTTTGACAATATCTTATTTGTTCATTATACCAATCATGTTTACCAAGAGATTGATTTAAACTACTAAAACACATTTTTTCATATCCACCATCACACTCTTCACCTTTTTCAACTTGTATAATTCCGTCACCACAAAAAGCCTCATTATTACAAGCTGTAGTTAGTTTAGTATTTTTAACTTCATATTTACAATCAATACATTTAATTGGCATCTTTCCTAGTTCCCCAATTTCATTAGTACAAAATTCAACCCTTCCTTTTCCATCGCATTCTTCTCCAAATTGAACAATATTATCACCACATTTAGGTTTTGAATTTGATAAAATAATCCCTCTACAATTATTTCCAACCGAAATATTGTTATTATTATCATTACTATTTACACTCCAATAATCTGCTCCAGCAGAATTGTCATTATCTTTTCTATATTCAAAATCCATCATTAAAGAATAGTTTCTTCCATTATTTAATGATTGATATTGATAGATACGAGAACCTGATGGGCAAGAAAATTTTTGTTCTTTTGAATTATAACAAGTAGTTGTATCTATATTTTCGTTTATATTATCTCCACTACATTGTCCATCTGGATTAAATACAGAACAATCACAACCAATAATAGTATTAATAGGATCAACAGGACAAGAAGACAAACCTAATATATTACAAAAAGAAATCCATTGATTAGACCACGAAGAGTTAACATAACCTTTTATATTAGTTCCAGTTTCTAATTTTGGATAGAATCCATTTTTTGTTTTATATTCCTCTATAGCTTTTCTAAAAACAGTAAGATCATTAAGTCTTTTTGTGTCTCTTATTATTTCTTTTTGAGAAGTTGAGATAAAAGTAACAGCAAAAGATTTATTAGTAATAAAAAACAATAAACAACAAAAAATAAATGCAATATTTATTTTCCCAAAAAATTTTTTCATATAATATATTTTATTAATACTGTTTTATAATTACAAAAAACTTTTATAACTATATAATTTTACATAATTAATTATATCATTTTTAGAAAACAAAAAACACGTGGAAAACTCCACATGTTTTTTGTTTTAAAACAATTACTCACCCATTTTTTTTCTTATAAAAGCTGGAATATCTAATTCATCATCTTCTTCTTTTGATGGAGTAGAAATAGGTTCAGATATATTTTTAGATTCCATTTTTTCATTATCTACAAATATATCTGATTTTTTAAAAGTACCACCCATAAAAAAACTTTGATTTGGTTGAGTATTTTGAGATAATCTTGATTCGCTAATTAATTGGTCATCAGAAAAACCAGTAGCAACAACAGTAACTTTTATATCATCTTTCATCGAAGGATCAATAACAGCACCAAATATAATAACAGCATTAGGATCAGCAGATTCTGTAACAATCTTAGCAGCCTCATTAACCTCATTCATAGAAAGACTAGGACCACCAGTAATAGTAAATAATATACCCTTAGCACCATCTATAGAAACTTCCAATAAAGGACTATTAATGGCACTTTTTGCAGCATCAACAGCTTTATTTTCTCCTGAAGCATTTCCAACACCCATAAGAGCAGATCCTGCATTCTTCATAACTTTTTTAACATCAGCAAAATCGACATTTACAAGACCATGAGAAGTAATAACTTCTGTAATACCAGAAATTCCTTGTTTTAATATCTCATCAGCTAAAGCAAACGCTTCAACTATAGTAGTTTTTTTATCAACTATTTGTAAAATTCTATCATTTGGAATTGTAATTATAGTATCAACATTTTTTGCAAGTTCTGACAAAGCACCATTAGCTACTTCCATTCTTTTTGAACCTTCAAAAGAAAAAGGCTTTGTAACAACACCAATAGTCAAAGCACCAAGTTCTCTAGCAATATTAGCAACAACAGGAGCAGATCCAGAACCTGTTCCACCACCCATACCAGCAGTTATAAAAACCATATCCGCACCTTTTAATAATTCTTTTATTTCATTTTGAGATTCTTCTGCAGATCTTCTTGCTACTTCCGGATCCATACCAGCACCAAGACCTCTTGTTATTGTTTTTCCTATATTTACTTTTGTTGGCGCAAGTGAATATTGCAAAGCTTGGATATCTGTATTAATAGATATAAAATCAACCCCTTTTATTTTGGATTGAACCATTCTATTAACAGCAGAATTTCCTCCACCTCCACAACCAACAACTTTTATTTTTGCAAACATATCTAATTCTGGTTTTATTTCAGCCATATAAAAAAATTAAAATTTAAAAAGATGTAAAACTTACTTACATTTTACATCTTTTTAGCTAATCATTCAAAAAACAGAACAATATTTTTATTCATTTTAATTAGGAAGAAATTTTCCAAACACATCTTTAATGAATTTAAAAGGATTACCGCCCTTTTTAGAACCCTTTTTCTTTCCGCCAAATTCTTCATCTTCATATTTACTTCCGAAAAGAACCAATCCTATAGCTGTGGAAAAAGCTGGATCTGAAGTTTTATCAATTATACTATTAACATTTTGCACGATACCAACTTCAGCAGGAAGTTTACAAACCTTTTTTGCAACATTCACAATACCTGACAATTTAGATCCGCCACCAGTCAAAACAATACCTGCTGGCAATTTAGCATTTCTATTTATTTTTTTTAATTCTTTATCTACCATGCCAAACATTTCTTCAACTCTAGCCTCAATAATGTTTTTTATTTCTTTTTTAGAAACCTTGTCATCGTTATTAGAATCAAAATCAGATAAATTTAAAAAATCTTTTTTTTCTAAACTTTTTTCATCTTCAATCCCATATTTTATTTTTATAGCTTCCGCTATGTCTATATTTGTTTTAAGCCCTATAGCAAGATCACTAGTTATATGTCTTGAACCTATTTGTAAAACTGCTGTAGTTAAAACATTATTATCTTCATAAACAACAAGTGTAGTGACGCTTTGTCCAATATTAACAAGACAAACGCCTAAATCTTTTTGTTTTTTTGTTAAAACAGCTTCCGCAGTTCCTAATATAGAAAATATATAATCATTAATATCTAAACCTGTTCTAAAAATAGCTGTTGTTAAATTTTTATTTTGAGATATTAATCCTTGAATAATATGAGCTTCTACCTCTAGTCTTACACCAGTCATCCCAACTGCATCCTTTATACCTCTTTGACCATCCACTATAAATTCTTGTGGTAAAACATGTATTATTTCATAATTATGAGGACTAGCGACTGCTTGTGCAGAAGATAAAACCCTATCAACATCATCTTGTCTAACTTCTCCTTCAGCTTTAGCAACCGCAACAACACCATGACTATTTTGAGATATTATATGTGGTCCAGCCAAACCAAGATAAACACTTTCTATTTGAATACCTATCATTTTTTCCGCTTGTTCAATAAGCCTAGCCACACAAGAAACAGCATCTTCTAAACTACTAACCATACCTTTATTTATACCATCCGAAGGAACCTCAACCCCACCAATTATATTTACATAACCATCTGTACCCTTCTGACCAACAGCAAGTTTTATAGAATTTGATCCGATATCTATACCGGTAATTATATGATCCACAATAGTTAATTTAAAATCTTAGTTAATACAAACATATTATAGCACGAAAATAATTTCTTATGCAAAGTAAACAATAACAACACTTAAAAAAGATTATATTTATAAAAAATAAGAAAATCCCCAAAAAATGGGGATTTTTTTATTCAAGATTTGTTGTAAATCTAACATTATTTATAATTTCATCAAACAAAGCTCTGTCACCACCTTCTTGATAAGTTAAAACATAAACATTTATAAATCCTTTGCCTTCAGAATTTATATTTGGAGCCCAAAAATAATAAGAATTTCCTTGATTATAAATCATATAATCATAAGGGAAAGAAGACCTCTTAACAAAATCATATACTCCTCCAATCTTCATTCTAGTTAACCACTCAGAAAAATTTATAAAAGGACCCTTTTGACCATTTTCATACATTCTAGGGACATTCCATACCCTCATAACCATAACCGGTTTACCATTAGAATCAACAAAAGCTTTAGCTGATTCTCTATTATTTATAACATAAACACCACTAAAACCACCTTTTTCTTCACAAGAACTAGAACAGCTTCTATCAATACATTTTAAACCACCTTGGCAATAATCATCATTAGTATTTATCTTATCGTTTCTCGTAGATAAAATAGATCTACCAGCTTTACAATAATAAAATCCAAAATTATAAGCCATGTTATTATATTCATAAAGATCATCATTATATTCTACATACAAATTATCAAAATAATTTTCGCTACTATCTGTTGATATACCAAAATAACCTCTTCCTATTTTACTTCCAATATCAGATCTAAACAAATTAACAAACCCCTTTGATGCAGCATCAGAAGATTTTTTACCATCTTTTGAAACATCAAAAATTATTTGAGCACCATTAGGATTTGAAGTACTAGTCCTATAAATAATAGTAAAATCATACCATTTATCATCAATAAAATTATACGAATTATTATAATCCAAACGAGCTAAACCATTATATAAAATAACTGAATTATTTTTAATTTCTATTTTATAATAACTATTACCATCCTTGCTTTTGTTTAATATTAAACTCAAAATATTATTATTTCTATTTTTAGCCTTAAAAGATCCTTTAACTGTATAATTATCAGCATCAACTTTCACTCCATATATAAGAGTAGATTGATTATTGTCTTGAGAATAATTTAAAACCCCATTATTTATTTTCCAATCACCTAAACCATTTATTTTACTAAACAATGATAAATCACCACTATTAAAAGAATTGTTTAATGTAACCACTTTACTTGCATCAGAAGTACAAGCTTTATCAAATTTATAAGTTGACACACAAGCCTTAGAAACATCAACAACACAACCAGGCAAACAAATTGGATTACCAGATATTTGAATATAATTATCTTCACCAAATATTTTTCCACAAATATTTGAAATAGAATCTATTTTTCCAGGTATATTTCTACCTTGATTACCAACATCACACATTTCCATTAAATCTAATTCCCCATTTCCGCAAGTATCAACAGAAGATAAACATTTCATAGTAGATCCTCCGGCAGAACCTATACAATCCCAAGACCAAGGCCCAGAACCATTAGAATCCGAAGATTGCACCTTTGAAGGAATTCCTTTATTACACAAATTATCTATAGGCATAAAAACTGATGGCATTATAGCATTACCACAGAAACCATCTATTTTTGGCTTTATGGTACAAGCAGGATAACCGTCCAAACCATCTGAACAAATATCTTCATTTTTTCCATTATTAGAGCCATTATCACATTCCTCATTTGACTCTATATAACCATCCCCACAAATAGAATCAACAACCATTATCTTACTTGTGTTTGGAGCACTTGTTAAATTTCTACTATCAGGAAGAGTTATTGTAACATCAACCAAAACATCTTCACCTTCAGAACTAGAAACACCTTTTATTTTTACAGATTCCACCATTTTTGAAGAAAGAGAACAATTTAAATCAGAATTATTATCACAAACACTGACCATAGAAACATTTTCTGTTTTCCAATTATATATTGTTCCGATAGGAGGAATTATAGACAAACATTTTCCTTCATTAGATAATGCATTACTTCTTAAAATAGAATACCTAAAAACATTATTTAAAGTAAATAAAGTCTTTGCTGAAGGAGTAGCTTGAACAGAATCTATACTACAATCTTTATTTCCAGTTTTAAATATCCAAGAATATTCATTATCTAAAGGATAGTTCCAATAAGTTTGAACCCCCTTACTTATTGTAATTTTATAAGTTGTATTAAAATCTAAAAATTTAGAACCATTTTTACTTTCATCTATTGTCCAAACAATTTCTTTATCAGAAGTAGTAATATCACCTAAATGTTTTACACTAACGCCATTATCACAACTATCATTATTACATTTAATAACTTCAAAATTATTTAAATTATTAATAGCATAAGTAGATTCATCGTTTTTCATTTTTATATTAAAAGCAACAACGATTCTAGAATTAGCACAAACAGAATTTTTATTTTCAAAAGGAGAAGGATTTGTTATCTGAACACCCCTTAAATTTAAATTTGATGGATCTTCTGCTTCACAACTTGATTGTTTAGGAATAGAAGGAGGACAAGTTGAAAATACATTTGTACATTTCTTATCTAAATTACAACACAAACCATCACCACAACCAGTATAATCATCATTACACTCTCCAATACCTTTTATTTTACAATTATTAGTACAATTACTATTAACTGCCCCATTATTAATACCATCATCACATTGTTCTACATCTTCTTTTATTCCATTTCCACAAGTATAACAACCACTAGTAAAATAATTACAACTACTAGAACATTTTAAATTTCCAGATTGAAAATAATTATTATTAATATCTCTAAAATTTGAACAAGATAGACCATCTAAATCTGTTCCATCACATTGTTCATTAAACAAAACATTATTTACATAATCTTCTTTTTTATTATTATTATTACAATTTCCAGCACAATCTTGAGGACAATTTACAATATTTTCACCATAAACTATTTCACATAAATTATTTCCACAATAAACATTACAAGCCCCACCAATATCAATACCTGTCTCATTCCCATTTCTAACTCCATCAGAACAATTTCCTACACTAATAAAAGAAGATGGTGGAGTATTGTTTTTACTAAAGAAAGATCTTCCATCTGGTAAAGTAAGAGAAGAATCTACAAGATTATCTTTTACAAAATCTTTACCTTTTATACTAATCATACTAGTAATACCGGTTCCAATAGAACTAATATTACAATCTTGATAAGTATTATTAGAACACAACCCAACCTTAGAAACATCTTGCGTCATCCAAAAATAAGTAGAACCAACTGGAGGAATTATATCCATACATTTTCCATCATTAGATCCAGCAACAGTATTTAAATCGTAATTTGGATTATATCTATTATGTAAATTATATTTTATAGGATTAACACTAACATAATCTATACTACAATCATTTTCTCTAGTCTTAAATCCCCAAACATAATCTGTTAACATATTAACACCCCATTTACTCTTCATGTTCTTATTAAGAGTAACTCTATAATAATTATTTTTTAATAATCCTTTAGTCTCTATTTTAATGTTTTTTTTATTACTTATTTGTATAGTAAAATCAGAAAGATCTACAACAGAACAAGGGGTTCCTGTTAAACCACAATTCTCAAATTTAATATTATCAATATTATTTAAAGATGCTGGATTAAAATCTTCCGTTATCATTTCTAAATCCAAAGAAACCACTATATTAGAATTTGGACAAGCATTGTCTTTGTTTTTAAATGGAGATGGATTTGTTAAAACATTTGTTAAAAAAGAATTTTCTGCTGAACAACTTGCGTTTTCATTTACTCTAGGAGGACAAGTATTAAATAAATTAGTACATTTATTATCACCCCCACAACAAAGCCCAGACAAACAATCTGTTGAATAAACACAAACATCTCCAATACCTCCAACTAATTTACAATTTGTATGACATATTCCATCATTTCCATTATTAATACCATTATCACAATCTTCATTATTTTCTTTCACTCCATTACCACAAACAGAAATTCCATCACTACAAACTCCACCATTATCAATACTAGTTTCATTCCAATTTTGATAACCATCATCGCATGTAGAAACTTTTACAAGAGAAGTTTTAGGATTATTATCTCTACTATAAAAAACTCCTTCATTATTAGGTAAAATAATAGAAACATCAACTAAATTACTTTCTATATAAGTAGAAGATTTTGCTTGAATATTTGCAATTTCAGTTGCTATATCAGAATTATTACAACTAGAAAAAGTATTATCTAAACATAAAGAAACTTTTGTATTATCTGCGGTATGCCAATTAAAAATACTTCCTTTAGGAGCAATTAAAGATAAACATTTTCCTTGACTTGATCCCAAAACAGAATTTAATTGATTGTTTTGTTTATAAGGAAACTGCGTTTCTAAAAATCCTGGATTACCATCAATTCTGTCTATTTTACAATTCTCTCCAACAGAAAACATCCAAGAATATTCATTTCCTAAAGAATTATTAACGTTATAAAAATTCATTCTAACATTATTACCTACCGTAACCTTATAAAGTTTTGATTCAAAACCATCATTTGGAATAAACTCTATAGTTCTAGAACCTATAGTTTTTATTTTTGTTGGAGAATATGGTTGTCCACAAGTATTACTATCAAAATTACCAGAACATTCTGAAATTTTTATATTATTTATATTATTTATAGAATTTACAGAACCATCAACAAGCATATCAATATCAAACATAAGATTTATCAAAGCATTTTTACAAACTTCTGTTTTATTTTTAAAAGGAGAAGGATTTGTTAAAACATAATCAGAATAATTAATAGGATCTTCCGCACTACAACTTGATATCTCTGGAACTCTAGGAATACAAGTTGAATAAATATTAGTACATTTATTTTCAGCACTACAACACAAACCAGAAGCACACATCAAAGAATGATCACAAGGTGCTCCTATACCATTATTACTAACAGTTACATCAGAATGATCTCTTATATTTGTTTTTTTATAACGAGCTTCTACTTGAGTTGGAATATTTATTGGAGTAGAAGATCTACCAAAAACAATAGCGTTCCCAGCTTTAGTGACAGGTTCTATAGAAGTAGATTTTATAGTAACAGTATTTATATCATTAGAAGTCCAAGTATATTGAGCCGACTCATCATAAATAAAAGCACAAACATCATCAGTAGAAGATGTTGTAGAATACAAACTTAAATTAGAATTAACTTGCATTGTAGCACTTTCCGGATCAACATTTATAAGATTAACCTTACATTCACCTTGAGTTCTTGTTCTGAAACTCCAAACATAAGAATCTCTCAAGTTCTTTCCAGAAATAGATTTTACACCTGTTTTAATTGTAGCTTGATACCAAGTATTAGCATTTAAATTTTTAGATGGCTTAAACAACATTCTTCTATAACCTAAATTTATAGCAACTCCATCAACAACAACATCACAACCAATATTTTCATCTATACATTGTTTTATTTCAAAATTACCAACAAAAGAAGAAATATTCATATCAACATTAAAAACAACCTCCGGAAGCATATTAGTACAAGCCTCTATAGATCCTCTATAAGGTGAAGGACTTCTCAAAACTCCTTCACAATTATCAGAATCAATTATTTCAGGAAAACCACTATCAAAAACTATTACATTAGAAGAGTCTTTTATATCTGTATTTTTATATTGAGCTTCAACAAATGTTCCAGGAGTTTCTGATTTACCAAAAACAACAGCCTCTCCTGTTCCTAAATCTTTATTAACATATGTTGATTTTATTGTAACTTTAGATAAATTTGTTGATGACCAATTATAATAAGCATCTGGAGAATAAAGAGTAGCACAAGGATCAAAAGAAGAAGATGCCCCCGCATTTAAATCACCAGTTGTGTTTATGCTTATAACTCTAGTAGAAGGCTCAACATTTAACAAATCTATTTCACATTCACCTTCTGGCCTTGTTTTAAATGTCCAAGAAAAAGGTGCCTGTAAGTTTTTACCAGTTCCAGAAGACTTAACACCAGTTTTAATAGTAACCTGATACCAAGTATCAGAATCAAAGTTTTTAGATGATCTAAAAGCAATTATTTTATTATTAATACTAGAAACGATACCAGAAACAGAAGAATTACAACCTATACCATCCCCAGAACATTTAACAACCTCAATATTGCCAGGAAAAGAACCTGTATCCATTGATATATTAAACCTAGCTTTTACTATTTCATTAGTACAAGAATTTAAAGTGTTATTATAAGGAGAAGGACTTCTATGATCTTCTTCACAACTAGGGTAATCAACAATCAAAGGAAATCCAGTATCTCTTACTATAACATTAGAATAATCATTTATTAATGTATTTTTATAATTAGCAAATACTTTTGTTCCTGGAGTTTGCATTTTTCCTAAAGCAACAACACTGCCAACACTTGTAATCTTATTTACATTAGAAGAATAAATAAAAACTTTTGTTAGATCTTCCGAATTCCATTTATAATAAGCATCTGGAGAATATAAAACTGCACACTTATCTATAGATGATGAAGGATTAGCAAACAAAGAAGCAGTTAAACCAAGATCAACAGTTTCTTCATCTGGCTGAACATTTAAAGTATCAATCTTACACTCACCTTCTGGTCTTGTTTTAAATGTCCAAGAAAAAGGTGTCTGTAAATTTTTATTAGAACCAGCAGATTTAACACCTGTTTTAATAATAACCTTATACCAAGTATTAGGGATAAGATTTGTATTTGGCCTAAAAGCAATAATATTATTACCTATATTTGAAACTAAACCTGAAATATTTGTATCACATTCTAAATCATTCCCTGCACATCTAAAAACATTTATATTACCAGAAAAAGAACTAATATTCATCGGAATATTAAATCTAGCATTAATTATTTCATTAGTGCATGCACCTTCAGAATTAGAATAAGGAGAAGGACTTCTATAAACACCTTCACAGCCAATAGAATCAATAACTCTTGGAAAGTCAGAATTTAAATCTGATTTTAAAACATTAAAATAAACTGGATTACTTTCTTTATTATTAGCAGTAACAGAAACATAACCATCAACAGCATCTTCTGGAACTGTTAATCTTATAGCTGTATCCTTCCAACTAATAACTCCATTTGTTTTATTTTTAAGCATTTTTACTCCAGTAAAATCAACGCTTGCATCTGGATCTCTTGTATCTGAATCATCTCCAAATCTTATTCCGTCAAGAACAACAGAAGCTCCTTTTGATTCTTGATCAGGTATAATTCCACAAAGACCAGGACCAGGAACACCATCTATTATTTGATATACTAAATAATTACTAAAATGATTTTCAGATTCAATAACAACTGCATAATATCCTTTATCTAAATTAGGAGTTTCTATTATTATTTCATTATTTTTCCATGTATCAACATTTTTACAAGCAGCAGGAGCAAAAACCTCTGTAACGGTTCCCAAGGTTTGCGTGTTAGCACTTATAAAATAAACCTTTCCGACATCATTTCCAAAATTTTTACCAGATATACGAATAAACTCTCCAGCAGGTCCTTTATCTGGTTGTAATTTAGATAAATAAGGGCTCAACACATCAAATTCGTCTTTATAAGTTGCTTTTACAGAATCAGTAAGCTCAACTTTTAATTGTCCAGAAACTGAAGCAAAAGGAACTCTTACGTTTATTTCTCTATTATTCCAAGAAGAATAACAAGTTTCCTCATCATTAACACTAGTAGGGACAATAGGGTCTGCATTTGTACAATTATCATCAGCAAGCATTCCAGCTATTGAAACATCTCCAAAAATTCCAAAATAATCGCCGGTAATTTTAAATAAATCATTATAATAACCAGATATCGGAACAACATTACTAATAACAGGCTCACAATCTTCAGTTTTCCCAGTTTTAAAAATTATAAAATAATCATCATCTGGAGTTCCATCAATTTTAGAATTTTTATTACCATCAAGAGGCTTTCCACAATTATTAGCAATACCATCATTAGGATTCAAGGTAGGATTATTATTACTAGATTTTAAAATAACCTTATAAATAGTATCCTCCTTCATTGAATTTTTTAAAGAAATAGAAACCCCAGTAAAATCAGTTTTCGGTGTAATAGAAGATATAATCAATTCTGAAGAATCCTTACAAATAGCACTATCAAAATCAGATCCAGTGCATTCTTGAATTTTTATATTAGAAGCATTAAAAGATGTTGGATCCATTTCTGCTATATTTGCAGGATCACTTCCCTCTTGAAATTCAACTTGTATAACAGCTTTTCTACAAACACCAGTATCCTTATTTTCTGGATAACTTCTTTTAACTTGTGGCATATAATCATCTAGTTCTGAAGTCTTAAACCAAATAGTTTTAGCCCTTTCAAGCAATTCCCCATTCATACTTTTTACGCCATTTGGACCATTTGATATAGTAACTCTATAAACTTTAAATTTATCAAAATCATTATTGTTATGATAAAAAGAGACCGATCTATTATTAACAAAATATTTATCTTTTATGCTATTAAAAAATATATTATTATCTTCATCTTTTATTGTAAAACTAGATTCATTAACAGTAGTATCTAAAACATCTCTATTAAACAAAGCAGAAACCCTAGCACATGTTTTAATATTTTGCATTTCATTTCTTGGATAAGTAGAAACAACATTAAAACCAGTTCCAAAACCACCAATATTTCCAGAACTATCCCCAGTATTTACCTCTCCATAAACACTTCCTCCAAAAATTCCAGTAATTTTTCCAATAATAAAGCTAACTATTGCATAAGAAGAAATTATTATAAGCATACCAACCAATCCGCTAGCTATAAGCTTCTTAGCTTTTTGTATTTTAACAGGGTCCCCCTTTGAAAACATCCATAAAACACCAGCATAAACAAGAATTATTAAAGCAAAAATACCAAAAAGACTTATTATAACTTTCAGTATAGAACCAATAATAGCTGTTATTTTATGTTCTGTATTATAACCAGCATTTATAGCCAAGCTTTCAAGCATTTCTCCACCAAAATCAGTAGCAGCAAAAGTAATATTTGGAAGAACAAAAACAGCAAGTAGTAAAAAAACTACCGGCAAAATTAAATATATTTTAAACCTTTTCATATAATATTTGTTATTTATTTCTTGTTATTTAATGCTTAACAATAAAACATTGTCATATAAATTATACCATTTTAAAAAATATAAAACACGTGGAAAACTCACGTGTTTTATATTTTATCTTGAATTAATACCTATTTTATTACATAAATAATTTTGCCATCTCTCCATATGTCTCCATTCTTTTTCTGTTTTTTCGTCTTCAAATCCTATTAAATGCAAAATACCATGTAAACAAAGAAATAAAATTTCTTCTTTTATACTTTTTTTAAATTCTTTTGATTGTTTTTTAACAACATCATAGCAAATAATGATTTCACCTAAATCTTTTTCTAAAAAATATTTAAAATCCCACACATTTTTGATAAAAACAAAAGGGAAACTTAAAACATCTGTTTCTTTATCTTTTTTTCTATAACACAAATTCATATTATGAATTTCTTCTTTTGACACAATAGCAAAAGATATATACTTATTTTTCAAATCTAAAATTTTCAAAATTTTCAAAATATTTTTTTTCAAATATACCAAATCAATATTTTTATTTGTATTATTATTTATCTCTATCATATTATTAAAAAATAGAAACACTATTTAAAATCATTAAAAACGTAGATATATAATTTATAGAATCTTTAGAATCAAATAAATAAGAAATCTTTAAAACACTATCATTACCAATATCCAAATAAGCAATATTACCAAAATTATTTATATAAAAATTATTTTTTACAACGTCAAAAAATTGATTAAATAAATAAAATTCAGATGATTTATCATAATAACTTACAAAATCAACAAATGACAAATTTCTATCTTTTTTCAAAATGTCAATAGAAATAAATTCTAAAGAATCCACATCTGGAGAAATTATTATAGATTCTTGTAAATTAAAAGGTTTTATAAATTTTATAGGATAATAAAAAGAAATACTATTCAAATTATATAAAGCAATCTTATTTGAATCAAATAATTTTAAATCTCTAGACTCATTAATATTTTTTTCTACAGGGTCATATAAATTTATAACTTCTTCCCCATCAACAAAACTATCACCATCTGAATCTATAGTTTCTTTATTAATATTTTTAACATTATAAATATCCAATTCTTTCTTACTAAGATAAGAAGATTTATTATAAGCATCTATATTATATTTAAAAAAATTAATAAATTTAGAAAAACCATATTCATACCAATAATTCAAATCTAAATTAAAATTTTTATACCCATTAATATTTTTTATTCCATCCGAACTAGACACACTATAATATTTAACAAGATTATTTTTAATATTAAAAACCAAAGAAGAATTTTCGCAAACAATTTTTTCAAACATTACCCATTGATTTTTTGTTTCGTCAAAATAATTTAAATATAAATCATTATCACAAGAAATATTATCAATAGTAACATTAACAACATTATTCAAATTAGAAACTTTTCCAAAAGAAAAAATACCTAAATTATAAGTAGAAACCCCAAATTGTTCTGAATTTAAAACATTAAAATTAATATTATCAATATCTCTTCTATCGTTAAACTTAACAAAATAATTAACAATATTATTATTAAAATCTAATACTTCTTTTGAAAAAGAAGCTTTATCGTTTAATCTAATAGAATAGTCATCAATTATATTAGAATTATTTATGTTATCAATATTGTTTTTATTATTTTTTAAATTAATAATTTTTGTCTGAAATAAAACAAAAATCACAAAAAAACAACCAATTACAACATATACAGAAATAATAACCCTTTTCTTTTTGTTTTTATTCTTTTCTATATTAGATACTCTATCATCATCTACAAAATCAAGATTTATAGATTTTTTTTCAGATTTAGTAATATCAAGCTTAGCTTTTGCTAATGCTTCTTTTTTAGCATTTTCTAATTTTAATCTTTCTTCTTCTTTTAATTCTTTTTTTATCTTATCTTGCTCTTTTTTATTTAATTTTTGTTCTAATTTTATTTTTCTTAATATTTCAAATCTTTCTTTAGATAAAGCCTTTTCCACTTCCTTATTTTTTTGAAAATCATTTGTTCCTAAATTTTTAGATCTTAAAATAGCAGCTCTTTTTTCAAGTTCTATTTTTAATAATTCTTTTTGCTCTTGTTTTAATTTTTTTCTCTCTTCTCTTGATTTTTGATTTATTTCTCTAATTTTTCTATCTTTTTCAAGCTTTTTTCTTTTAATTAAATCTTGTTTTTCTTTTTGTTTTAATTTTTCTTGTAATAATTTTTCTCTTTTTTCAGATTTTTTTTTATTAATAAAATCAATCTCTTCTTGTTTTTTATTTTTCTCTTCTTGTTTTATTCTTTCTCTTTCTCTTTTTAATTCATATTTTTCTTTTGCCAATTGTTCTAATTCAGAAAGTCTTTTTAGTTTTTCTTCTTTTTCTTTTTTCTTTTTATCTATTAATTCTTTTTCTTTTTGCATTTGTTGTTCTTTTCTAACTCTAGATTGTTGATACTTAGAATTAAAAAATTCTTCTGGCATAAAACCAAAATCATTACCGGACTTCTCAAAATCTATTTTTTCTCCATCATTAATAGTATAAAAATTTTTATCTTTTTCTTCTAGTGACATTATTTATTGTTGATTAACTTTTAACAATTTTAAATCTTTTATAACCTTCTGCTCATTAACAAACTTCAAATATTCATCAGAAATCTTATCAGAATCTATAGGGCTATATCCATTATTTATTTCATCCATATCCCTATATCCATCAGCATCAGTATCCGAACTCAAAGGATTTGTTTTATATACAAACAATTCATCATAATCAGACAATCCATCACCATCAGTATCTTGATTTAAAGGATTTGTTTTATATAGTTTTATTTCATCTCCATCAGAAATCAAATCAAAATCTGTATCAAATAAAAACATATCAGTCCCAAATCTACTTTCTTCTATATCATACAAACCATCCATATCTGTATCTTTTAAAATAGAATCCGTATTATCATTATTTACAACATTATTGTTTACAATATTTTCATTTTTTTGTTGAATTTCATTATTTTTTTTAAGATTATTCTTATAAAAAATATCAACAATAACAAATATTATCATTATAAGAAAAACAAAAAGCAAAACTAATAAAAATAGTTTTTTGCTAGTTTTGCTTATATGTTTTTTATCAAAATTTTTCCCTTTTTTTTGTTTTATATTAGCAGAATCATTCACATTTTCAAAAAAATTTACATCATTTTTTCTTATAACATGATTAGAAAAATCTGGTTCTATATCTGCAAATATATCTTCTGGTAAAAAATCTTTACCATTATCACCCATAGAAAATATAATTATCTTTTATTAGTATTTTCTGGCATTCTACCAATTTTCTTTAAGTATTCTCTTTCAGATTTAAGTTCAGATCCTTTTAAAGCTCTCCTTTTTGCTTTTAATCTACTTATTGGTTTTTGGTAAAATCTATCTTCTTTAAGTCTAAGTAAAATTCTACTTTGTTGAATTCTTTTATTAAATCTTCTTAAAAGAGCATCAAATGATTCATTATCTTTTCTTTTTACTTCTATCATAATATCACCTACCTTCCTAGTTTAATTAGGATTAATAATTAACTTAAAATAAGTATAGCAAATAAGCCAATAAAGTCAATCTATAATACCTATATATTTAAAACTAATTTTTTCTTAACTTCATCTATTAAGTTATTATAATTAACAACTTCTTGAACATTAGAAAAAACATCTCTTATTAATATAGTATTATCAACAACTTCTTGTTGTCCCAATATCAATATCAATCTAGACCCCATAGACTTAGCTGATGCTATTTGTTTTACAATACTTTTATCTTGAACACTACAATAACAAGAAATTCCCCTAGACTTCAAAGCAACAAATGTATTTAAAGCTTTTTTTCTTGCCGTTTCTCCAATTTGAACTAAATACACTTCTGGTTTATATCCTTCGACTACACTATTAACCTCTTTTAATCTTTTGATTATATTTGTTATATCAAAATCTGCTCCACAAACATTTTTTTTAAAACCTAAGTTACTAGCAAACTCTTCCAAGTGTCCACCTCTTCCTAACGTAAAAGGAACATTGTTTTTTTGAGTTTCCATCTCAAAATAAAAATTATTGTAAACACAATTTTTATTAAACATAAAAGGATCCATAACATAAGATATATTCAAATCATCAAGAAATTCTATTATTTTCATAGAACAATCACGACAATTATCACACAGATTGTCAACAATAAGAGGCACTTGGGCCATTATTTTTTTACAAGATTTATTTTCACAAGACAAAATAGCTATAGGATTTTTAGTTATATTTTTTACACATTCATTACAAAGAACACTTTTTTTTGTTTTTAAAAAGTTTAATAACAAATTTTTATATTTTTTTGCACATTCTTCACATCCAGTTGTATTTATCTTTACAGTAGTATCAATACCAAGCTCTTTTAATAAATAATATGACATATTTATAGTTTCAACGTCTGAAGTATGATCAGTGTCTCCAACACTATAAAAACCAAAATGATCATGATATTCATCATTTTTAGACTTATCATCATTCTGGAAACTATAAATTTTATTTATATAAAAAAATTTATAGTTTAAATTATCATTTAAAAGCTTTCCATAATCTAAACATTGAGATATAAAAGATAAATTATTATCTGGCCTTAAAGATAATTTTTCTTTTTTATTTTCAAAAGAAATAAAATCTCTATTACAAGAAACAAAAGAATCCCAATATTTTTTAATTTTTGAAATTTTAAGATACTCATCTAAAAAAATTTCATTATACCCATAAGAATAAGCCCAATCTCTAATTTTTCTAACAATATTATTTAAATAAGAAAAGTCTGTATTTTGACTAAATATATTTTGAGAGTCTAACATTTTTTATTTTTTAATTTTTTAGATAAATTATTTTTTTAATTCCAATTTTGGATTTCCCATTTCTAATATTCCGAATTTATTAAAAGGAAAACCTCTTAATAAAACCTTACCTGTGATAACATTTTTATTTATTTGCCCAAAATATCTAGAATCAAGACTAACATCTCTATTGTCACCTAAAACAAAAAAATTGTTTTCTTTTACTTCTTCAAATATTTCACCTTGAGTTTGTCTATCAAACGGTAAATATGGTTCATTTAAAATAAACTCTCCGTCTTTATTTCTAATCGAAATGTTTCCATCTTTGATAATAACCGTGTCACCAGATATTCCAACAATTCTTTTTATAAGATATTCTTTTTTGTTTCCTTCTTTATATGTAAAAACAATAATATCTCCTCTTTTTGGATCATTAAATCTATACGAAACTTCATCAACTATCAAATAATCTTTTTCATAAAAATTAGGCTCCATAGAACTTCCCTTAACAACAAAGGGTTGAATTATAAAAAATCTAACAAACAACATAACCGCCGTTGCAACTATTATTGTTTTTACAAAATCAATAATTTCTTCTTTTTTTTCATTTTTTTGCAAAATTTGCATATTTTTTAAAGCATTAATATACTTAGATATATACATTTTATCATAAAAATAAGGTTAAAACAATAGCAATATTTATTTTTAAACACTATTAATAAATAGTTATTTCTGTTATAATTGTTAAATAAAATTAAAAAAGTTTTAATCATTTTCTGATGAATTTTAAAAAGAATCTACACAAAACAAAGTCTAAAATTAAAATAACAAAAAAACAAATATTAATTCCTTCTTTAATATTATTATTAATAATATTAGGAATAAAATTTGTATCCTCTCAATTAAATGACGACAGATTACTATCCGACAATACTTCATATCAAACAAAACATTTAAATAATAATACTTACAAAAATGATTCAGAAAGATTAAAATTATCAAAAGATAGAATAAACATATTAATAGGCGGAATAGGCGGAGGAAATCATGATGGTGCATATTTAACAGATAGTTTAATATTTGCAAGTATAAACACTAAAACATATCAATTATCAACTATATCCATACCTAGAGATTTATACGTAGATCTAGGAAATGGTTATGGATATTGGAAAATAAATTCTGCAAGCGCTCTTGGAGAACAAAAAAACCCAGGGAAAGGAATGAACTTTACAAGAGAAGTAATAGAAAAAATAGTAGAACAACCAATACAATATTATGTAAGAATAGATTTTAGTGGCTTCAAAAAAATAATAGACACATTAGGAGGTGTAGAAATAAATGTTGAAAGATCTTTTATAGATAACGAATTTCCAAATGATGATATAGATTTAAAAAATACCGGTTATAAAACGGTAAAATTTGAAAAAGGTTACCAAATAATGGATGGGCAAACCGCTTTAGATTATTCTAGATCAAGACATGGAAACAATGGAGAAGGATCAGATTTTGCAAGATCAACAAGACAACAAAAAGTAATAAATGCAATAAAAGAAAAGACAATGTCACTTAAAACATTAATGAATCCAGCTAAAATAATATCATTAATGGCAGAATTAAATAGAAATATACAAACAAACATTAGTTATAAAGATATTCCCGTATTGTATAGCTTAGCTTCTAAAATAGACACTCAAAATTCAATAAACAGAACCTTGTCAGATTCTTCTGGATATGTTTATATAACAAAAACAATTGATGGTGCTTCAATAATAAAACCAGTTGGAAATAATTATAATCTAATTCAAGATTTGGTATTAAATATGTTTGATAAAAACTATACCTTATCAAAACAACAAGAATCTTTACCAAAAATAGTTATATTAAATGGAACAAATAAAGTTGGATTAGCTTCTAGATTAACAGAACAATTAAAAAATACACAAGAATATAAAATAAATTTTGTTGGAAACGCAGAAAATAGAAATCAAGATACAACAAAAATATACGATATATCAGAATTTTTAGATATAAAAGAAGTATTAAATCTAAACACAAAAGTTAATGCAAAAATAATATCAAAAAAATTAAACATTTTTAATTCTGACAACGAAATACCATTAACAATAAATTCAGATATAGATACATTAAATATTTTAAAAAGAAATTATACAAACGCTGATTTAATAATTGTTTTAGGGAATGATTTTAAAGAAAATTTATAGTAAATAAAGCACAAATAACGAAATACAAATGAAAAAATCACAGATAGCAATAATAGGAAGAACAAATGTTGGTAAATCAACACTTTTTAATAAACTTATAGAAAAAAAAATTTCTATAGTATCCGACAAACCAAACACAACAAGAGATAGAATTTATGGAAGAATATTATGGAGAGGATCTTACTATGACATAGTAGATACTGGTGGTATTAATATAGATCCAAAAAAAGACGAACAAGAAAAAGAAATATACAAACAAGCAATAAAAGCACTAGACGAATCAGAAGTTATTGTTCTTTTGGTTGATGGACAATCGGGATTATTACCATACGATATAGAAATAGCTTCCATGCTTAGAAAATACAACAAAAAAGTCACTCTTGTTGTTAATAAAACTGAAAGAATTTCTAAAAAAGAAGAAATGTCATTAATGGCAGAATTTTTAGAATTAGGCTTTGGAGAACCTATTTTTGTTTCCGCTATTTCTGGAAAAAATACAGGAGATTTACTTGATGTAATAACTTCAAAAATAAAACCAAACAAAGAAATTCAAGAAGAACCAGAAATAAAAATAACAATAATAGGAAAACCAAATGTTGGAAAATCTTCTCTATTAAATTCAATATTAGGAGAAGAAAAATCAATAGTTAGTGATAAAGCTCATACAACAAGAGAATCAATAGATAGTTATTTTAAATATAAAGAAAAATTATTTAAAATAGTTGATACTGCAGGAATAAGAAAAACAAGAAAAATTGATTCAAAAATAGAACAAACAAGTATAAATCAAAGTTTAAATAATATTAGAACAGCTGATATAGTTTTCTATATGCTAGATGTAACAGATAATGTAGGATCTCAAGATAAAAGATTAATATCCGAAATAATTGAACATAAAAAATGTTTAATAATTTTAATAAACAAATGGGATTTAGTAGAAAATAAAAAAACAGACACAATAAATAGATATCAAGAATATTTAGATACTCATTTTAAATCAGTTGATTGGGCTCCATTTATGTTTATATCAGCAAAAGATAAACTTAGAGTAAGAAAAACCCTAGATCTAGCATTAGAAGTATTTGAAAATAGAAATAGAATAATAGATTCAGATTTACTTACTGCGGCTTTTTCTGTTATATTAAGAAAACAAAAACCTCATTTAGACAGAAAATTTAGAGTATTAAAAATGAGAAATATATTACAAACAGAAACTAATCCACCAATTTTTAGTATTGAAATACCAAGAAAAGAAGATATTCAATTTGGTTATAGAAATTTTATAGAAAACGAATTAAGAAAGAAATTTAAATTATCAGGAACACCAATAATAATAACAACTAGAAACGCTGAAATAAACAGAACAGAAATAGATAATTAACGTTTTATTTTTATGAAATTAATTATTGGATTAGGAAATCCAGGAAAAGAATATGAAAAAACTCGCCACAACATAGGCTTTTTAATAGTCGATGCTATATTAGAAAAATTTAAATTTGAAAAATTTAAAGAAGAAAAAAAATTTAAATCTTTAATATCGTTAGGAGAAATAAACAAAGAGAAAACAATATTAGCAAAACCATTAACATTTATGAATCTTTCTGGAATTGCAATAAAAGAAATAATTAATTTTTACAAAATAAAATTATCAGATATTATAGTGATTCAAGACGATAAAGATATGGATTTTTTAAAAATTAGAATAAAAAAAACAGCATCAGGAGATGGTGGACACAACGGAATAAAATCAATATTAAAAGAAACCGGAACAAAAGATATAAAAAGATTTAAAATAGGTATAAAAAACAATCTATTAGAAAAAATTCCAACAGATAAATTTGTATTAAGCAATTTCTCAAAAGAAGAAATCAATCAAATAAAAGAACAATCAGATACAATAATAGAAAACATAATAAAACAATAAAAATTAGTCTTTAGGGCTAATTTTTATATTAAAAAAGGTTGATTTTGAATTATACAAAACCAACCTAAAAGAATAAAAACTTAAATCATTTTATCTTCAAGTTTAATTCCATGAGCTTCTTTTTGTTCTCTGTCATAAAACCATAAATAATTTAAATTGTGAGATGCAAAACAAATAAATTTCATTTTTGCCTTAAAGGCACGAATTACATCAATTCTGCAATCAAGCATTTTTTTATCAATGTTATTATTCATACAATAAAATACACCATTGTTAAAAAAAACTGCTAAATCTTTGCAAACCTCGGAGTGATAACCACAAATACAGTCAATGGCATTCTTTAAAGAATCATCAACAATTTTTGTAGAAACCATATCACAATGTAACCGAATTTTTCTAAAATTCAAATCACCAATAGTGAAATCTCCACAATCAACAACAGATTTACCCACAACTTCACTTAGAACACTTTGCATTAAAGCCTCCCTAAAAACTTTATAAATACAATTAAACCACTTATGAATAAAAAAATCAATACCAAATAAAAAAAGTAAAATAAACTTAATTATTCTACTTTTCTTTTTCCAAAAACAGCAAAAGGTGTTTTTAATATAATAATCAAATCTTTTATAAAAGACCAATTATCAATATAAAATATATCCAACTTAATTTCATCATCAGTACTTAAATCAGACCTCCCAGAAACTTGAGCCATTCCAGTAATACCAGGTTTAATATCCAAAACTCTTAATTGGTCTTTCCTATAATTAGCAACTTCCCTTGCTTGATGTGGTCTAGGACCAACCAAGCTCATGTTTCCAAAAAATACATTAAAAAACTGAGGAAATTCATCTATACTATACTTTCTTATAAAACGACCAACTTTTGTTACTCTTGGGTCGTCTTTTATTTTATATATAGCACCTTCTCTAGTATTATTTTTTTTAATTAATTCTTTTTCTAATTCTAAAGCTTTTTGATCCTGTTCTAAATTTCCAACACCTGTACTCATTTCATAATACATTGATCTAAATTTTAAAGTATAAAATTCTTTTCCAGATTTTCCAACTCTTTTATTTTTATATATAACAGGACCTTTAGAATTAATTTTTATAAGCATAGCAGTAACCAACATAATAGGAGAAAACAAAACAATAGCAAAAGAAGATGTAAATATATCAAATACTCTTTTTATCACCCTACCCCAACCATCCAATTTTGTTTTTTTAATTTCAATAACAGGAATTCCAGCTATTGTATCTATATCTAAATTTGCCGTTCTAGTATCAAATAAATCTGCAACATATTTAAAAATTATATGATTTTGCTCACAAAAATTTAAAAAATATTTATTATCTTCATTTTTACCTATATTGGTTTGAATAACTTCATCTATTTCATTATTGTATTTTTTATAAAAAACCTTAAACTCTTCAAAAGAAGTAACGGTATCTATTATTTTATAACCCATTTTATAATTAAAATTCATCGCATCACGAATAACAGAGAAATTAGATCCCAAACCAACAAGAATTATATTTCTAGTCCCAATACCTTTTTTGTATAATATATGTTTTATTTTTCTTAAAACAATTCTTCCTATAATTAAATACAAAACGATCAAAACAGCACCTGCTAAAACTATAAATCTAGAATTAAAATATTCCCTTTTAAAAAAAATAAAAACAATAACAAACATTATTGCAAAAGATGTTGTATTAAAAATTTTTATAATTTCTTCAAAAAATTTAACTCTTTTATCTATTTTATAAACACCAGATATGGCGAAAATAAAAATAATAAAAATAGACAATAAAATCATTAACCAAACAAAATTTGAAAAAGGATAATTATAAACAGCAGGCCTTATGTCTGTTATAAATTCTTGAAAACGCAATTTATAACTAGTAATACCAGCTAAAATAATTAATAAAAAATCAACAGGAACCGTCAAAACAGTAAATATTAAACTAAAACTTTTTTTCATAAACTTATATTTAATATTATTTGTATCCAATAAAATAAGCCGGATTTTGTTCTCTTTCGAGCGATAATCATTTATCTAGGATTATTGTCACCAATAACCTCAATCGAACTACCGTTTATAAATTTTCATCTATAAACACACTACTTTCGAAGTGATTTGTTCTTTCAACAGATGAAGTTTGCCTCTTTTTCTATATCACTACAGAAACGCGTTAAATAATTATTTAACGATTTCACCCTAACTCTTAAAAAGAGAGGAATATTTTCTGTTGCACTTGTTATTACCATATTTTCACAAATATAGCATGTTGACGTTATCAACCATCTTTTTTATGTTGTCCGGACTTTCCTCTAGTTAAAAACTAGCGATTATCTATTACCAAATACCTACATATTATAACAGATTTATCATTTTTTTTCAATAGATAATCCAAATAATTTTTCCCAATTTTCATCAGTTATTGCGCCAGATATCATATTACCATTTATAAAAAAAGTAGGGGTAGCAGAAACACCATAACTAACACCATCTACAAAATCTTTATTTACAACATTGACAAATCTTTTATCATCATAACACTTAGAAAAATCATTCATATTCAATCCAATAGTCTTTCCATATTTATAAATTTCTTTTAACAAACCATTTTCATCTTCTATATTTTGTCTAGAATTATAATTTAAAAAAATTTGATCAAACATATCCCAAAATTTATTTTGAACATTTGCACACATCGCAGCATTAGCAATAATTGCAGCATTTGGATGCAACATTTCAAGAGGCATGTTTCTAAATTCAAAATAACCAGAATCTTTATATTTTGCCATAATGTTTCTAATATACATATATTCATCATAACAATAAGGACAATCAAAATCTATAAACATAATAACAGAAATTAAAGCATCTGGATTTCCGAATTTTGGAGAAAAATCGCTAGAAAAAGATTTATTTAAATCCGCACCATACAAAACATCATTCTGATTAATAGAATTTTCTTTTTCTTCATTATTAAGATCGTTTACAATAATATCTTTTTTTAAAATAACTTCATTTTTTAAATTTCCATTATTTATAACAAATACAACCCCAAATATTATTAAATAAATACCAATAATAGAAATAATATAAATTAATATTTTATTTTTTAAATTCATATATTTACCTTTTATTTTTTCTAATTTTAAAAAACCAAAAACTATTAAAAATAAATAAAACAATAGTTATAACTATTTGATTATAACTAATATTA
The DNA here is from genome assembly GCA_964532735.1 of uncultured Gammaproteobacteria bacterium. GTDB lineage: Bacteria > Patescibacteriota > Patescibacteriia > JAGPKW01 > JAGPKW01 > JAJXYN01. The sequence goes on from CAZHKK010000001.1 coordinate 61,311, forward strand.
AAAAATTTATTCTCACCTAACCTAAAAAACTCTAAAATAAATCTTAAAATGCAATAAAAATTTATATACATAAAAAAAATTCCACCCTTTTCTATAAATGTTAATTTTTCCATATTAGACCTAAAAGTTTTAACATTAATATTTTTCATCATCATTCCTTGATTTAAATTGTTCTTTTTTGATTTTTTATAATAAAAAAACAAAATAATTAATATTAATAATTCAAAAAATATTTCATATAAAAACAAAGGTATAAAAAAATTATAACCCTCATATCCAACAGGTCTATTACTTAAACTAATAGGAATTTTTATTAAAAAATTTGTTGGCAAACCAAACAACTCCTGATTGAAATAATTCCCAAATCTTCCAATAATTTGACCAGACAATAAAGACATAGAAACAATATTCAATATTTTTGATAAATTTTGTTTTTGTATTTTACAATAAACAAATAATGACAAAAAACCAAAAACTAAACCACCAAAAATAGCCAACCCTCCATTAGAAATAATAAAAATTTCTAATGGATTTTTTATATAATATGATAAATAATACAAAACATAAAAAAACCTTGCACCAATAACACCAAATAAAACAACCCAAAAAAATATATCAAAAATACGTCTTTTCTCAATTTTTTCTTTTTTTGCTAAAAAATAAAAAACCAAAAAAGAAACAATTGAAGAAATAAAAATAAATAAACCATACCAGTAAATTTTAAATATTCCAAAATCAAATAAAACTCTATCCGGATAAAAATTATAAATAAAATTTAACATAATTTATTAATATTATTCTTTATTAATTATTACTCTACTCTTTCTTTCCATGTTCTCACCCAATTTTTCTTTTGGAGTAGAATATTTAGAAATATTAACAATAATACCGCAAGCAGTAGATATTATACACATAGATGTTCCACCATAACTAACAAGAGGTAAAGGAACGCCAGTCAAAGGATATAATCTAACCATAGCCCCAACATTTACAAAAACTTGAAAACTAATCCAAGAAACAACGCCAATCACAAAAAATCTAGAAAAATCATCTGGAGCATTTTTTGCGACAGATAAACATTCTTTTATAAAATAAAAATATAAAAATAAAAATACACTAGTTAAAACAAAACCTAATTCTTCTGCGATAACAGCAAAAATAGAATCTGCCATAACCTCTGGCAAATAAGAAAATTTTTGAACAGAATTACCTATACCTCTACCAAAAAGTCCACCAGTTCCAACAGCAATCATAGCTTGATTTATATGATATCCTTCATTTCTTTTACTATATTGTTCTGGATTAAGAAATAATCTAATTCTTGTAGTTCTAATTCCCCCAGTCAAACTTTGATCTATCTTTAAAAATAAAGCCAAAATAGCAATCGAAAAAACAAGTAACGAAAGCAAATGTCTTATTTTGCCTCCAGCAATAAAAAACATAACAAAAGAAATTACAAAAATTATAGAAAGAGTTCCTAAGTCTGGTTGTAACAAAAGCAAAAAACCAACCAATATTAACACTACAACAAAAGGAATAAAGCCCTGTTTAAAATCTTTTATGTCTTCCGAACCCAACTTCTCAAAAACAACAGCAAATAAAACTATCAAGGCAATTTTCATAACCTCTGCTGGTTGAAAAGAAAACAGATCAAAAACATATATCCAACTTCTAGCACCACCAGACGCAGAACCTATCCCAGGTATCAAAACAGCTATAAGAAAAAGGAATGACAATAAAAAAACAATCAAATAAAATTTTTTTACAATTTTATAATTTAATTTAAAAGAAAAAAACAAGAAAAGTATTATAGAAGGAATAATTCCAGCAAAAAGTTGATGTTTAATATAATAGAATTGATCACCAGTTTTTTTTTCTGCAATAATAATAGAAGAAGAAAAAAGCATCACAAAACCAACAACAACAATAAGTAAAAATAAAATTAATAAAGTATAATTTATATTATGTTTTTCAATTTTTTTTAACAAATTCATAATTTTATCATTTTTTATTAACACATTTATTATTTTCATTAATCTCACAAGGATAATAATTTCCTATACTAAA
>CAZHKK010000002.1:0-14134 GCA_964532735.1 uncultured Gammaproteobacteria bacterium
CAATGGGCAAAGCGTTAATTTTTTGTATTTTTTCTTATCATAAAAAAACAATTCTCTTATGAGGATTGTTTTTTATTATATTATTTTATGGTATTATTTATTTATTAAATTAAAAAAAATGAAGGGTAAAAAATTAAAAAAAATCATAAATAAAGCTCGTTTATCTGCTAGATTTGACATAGAAAGATCTAATAATTTTAATATTGGTTTTGATAGAAATAATGATGTAGATGATTCTTTAGATTTACATGGTTATACTAGAAGCGAGGCAAGTTCTTTATTGAATGATTTTATTGATTTTTGTTTAGAAAATAATTTATCTAAAGTTAGAATAATAACAGGAATAGGAGAAGATAGTTATAGTGTGCTAAAAGGTATAGTTATTGATTACTTAAAAGAAAATAATTATAGATTTAATCAATCGTCTCAAAATAGAGGAGGAGAAGGTGCTTTTGATGTTTGGCTATGAACACAAAAGTATTTCAATTTTTGAAAAGCTATTGTTTATAATGTAAAATAGATAATAAATAATGAAGTAATTTAAAATTATGTTGGATATAAAATTTATAATAGAAAATAAAGAATTAGTAAAACAAAATTGTATTAATAGACTTTCTAAAGCGAATATTGATCTATTGTGTTCTAAATATGAAGAGAAAATATCTATTCTTAAAGAAATAGAATCTTTACAAGCAGAAAGAAATAAAAATTCTAAGACAAAACCAACGCCAGAAATTATAGAAGAAATAAAAAAAATAAATTTAAAAATTGAAGAATTAAATCCCGAACTTGAATTATTAGAAAAAGAGGTTAGAGATTTATTATTACAAGTTCCTAATATGACTCATAAAGATGTTCATGTTAGTTTAGATGAAGATGATAATCCTGTTTTGGAAGTTGTTGGAGAACCGACAAAATTTGATTTTATTCCAAAGGATCATGTTGAACTTTCAGAATCTTTAGATTTAATAGATTTTGATAGAGGCACAAAAGTAGCTGGTGCTAAATTTTATTATTTGAAGAATGAATTAGCTCTTATGGAATTTGCTTTAATACAATATGCTCTTGATGTTTGTGTAAAAAGAGGCTTTATACCATTTACTACTCCTGATTTAGCTAAAAGAGATATTTTAGAAGAATTGGGATTTCAACCAAGAGGTGAATCGACTCAGGTTTATAGTATAGAAAATTCTGATCTTTGTTTGGTTGGGACAGCTGAAGTGACTATGGGTGGTTATCATGCAGGAGAAGTTTTGGAAGAGAAGTTTTTACCATTAAAGTATGCTGCGGTTTCTCATTGTTTTAGAACTGAAGCTGGTGCTGCTTCTAAATTTTCAAAAGGAATTTTTAGAGTTCATCAATTTAGTAAAATTGAAATGTTTGCTTATACAAAACCAGAAGAAAGTGAAAAAGTTCATGAAGAATTATTAGAAATAGAAAAAGAAATATTTAAAGGATTGAACATTCCTTTTAGGGTTGTTGACCATTGTACTGCTGATTTAGGAGGTCCTTCTATTAGAACTTATGATTTAGAAGCTTGGATGCCAGGCAAACCAAAACCTGATGGATCTATAGGTAATTGGGGTGAAATAACTTCTACTTCTAACTGTACAGACTTTCAATCAAGAGGATTGAATATTAAATATAAAAAAGAAGATGGAACAAAAGAATATGTTAATACATTAAATGGAACAGCTATATCTATTGCTCGTGCTTTGGTATCTATAATAGAAAATTGTCAAACAAAAGAAGGAGATATTATTATTCCAGAAATTTTAAGAAAATATATGGGAAATAGAGAAAAAATAACTAAAAAAAATGTTTATTAAAAAAATTGGAATTGATCTTGGAACTATTAATACTTTAGTTTTTGTTCCTAAAAAAGGAATTGTTGTTAATGAACCATCTGTTGTTGCTATTGATTCTAAAACAAAAAAACCTATTTCAATAGGAAATGAAGCTAAAGAAATGATAGGGCGTAACCCAGAAGAAATAAAAGTTCTTAAACCTTTAAAAGATGGAGTTATTGCTGACTATACTGCAACAGAAGCTATGTTGAGATATTTTATTACAAAAACTACTGGAAATTTTAAATTTATTCATCCAGAAATTATGATTTCTGTGCCTTCTTGTATTACTTCTACTGAAAAAAAAGCTGTTATTGATGCTACTATTTCTGCTGGTGCTAAATCTGCATATATTATAAAAGAATCTATTGCTTCTGCTATTGGTGCTGGTATTCCGGTTGGAGAAGCATCTGGTCATATGATTATAGATATAGGAGGAGGAACCAGTGAAATAGCTGTTATATCTCTCGGAGGTATTGTTGTTTCTCATTCTATAAAAACAGCTGGCAATAAATTTGATAGTGCTATTATTGATTATATTAAAAAAAATTATAATTTTTCTATAGGAGAAAGAACTGCAGAACTTATAAAAACTAAAGTTGGTAGTGCTTTATTTTCTAAAGAAAAATTAACAATTGAAGTCACTGGAATAGATGTAGTTTCTGGTTTACCTAAGGTTTTTGTTGTTAATTCTGATGATATCACCTTTGCTATTCAGGAACAACTAAAATCTATAATAGAGGCTACAAAAAAAGTTCTACATGATATTCCTCCAGAATTATCTTCTGATATTATGGAAAATGGTATAATTTTGGCAGGTGGAAGTTCTTTACTTAGAAATATTGATAAATTATTTTGCAATGCTCTTGGGATAAGTGTTAAAGTGGCAGAAAATCCTTTAACCTGTGTCATTAGAGGGATAAGTATAGTTTTAGAAAATTTAAATATGTATAAAAAAAGTATATTTAGTGGAAGAGGTTAATTAATAAAATTTAAATGAATATTGCTATAGATGCTTCTCGCGCTAATTTTGATAAAAAAACTGGTGTTGAGTGGTATTCTTTTAACTTAATACAAGCATTAAAAAAAATAGATCAAAAAAATCGATATTTTTTATATTCTCCAGATAAATTAAAAAATGATTTATCTAGTTTGCCAGATAATTTTTATGAAATAATTCTTTTTTGGAAATATAAAAAATTTTGGACACAAATTAAATTATGGTGGCATGTAAATTGTGAAAAAAATAAAATTTTATTTGTTCCTTCTGGGATGATACCAATTATACCTTTTAGATTTTTTAAATTAGTTACAACTATTCATGATGTTTGTTTTTTTGAACATCCTGAATATTATTCAAAAAAAGATTTATTACTTCAAAAGATAGCTTTTAGGCTTGGTGTTTTATTTTCTAATAAAATAATAACAGTTTCAGAATTTTCTAAACAGCAAATAATAAAACATTCTAATTGTAATCCGAACAAAATTTATGTTACTCATTTGGGATATGACAATAATGTTTATAAAAGAATAAACGATCAAAATTTATTTGAAAGAATAAAAAGAAAATATAATTTACCAGAAAAATTTATTTTATATATAGGAAGAATAGAAGATAAAAAAAATATTTTGAACCAAATAAGAGCATTTGAACGTTTTAATCAAAAATGTCCTGGATATAAATTTGTCTTGATAGGGAAGCCTGGATATGGTTATGATTCTATAAAAGAATCAATTTTTAAAGAAAGTTTAAATAAAAACATAATAGAATTAGGATATGTAAACAAGGATGATATTGTTCCTATTATGAATATGGCTAGTGTTTTTCTTTTTGTTTCTAATTATGAAGGGTTTGGAATTCCTATAATAGAGGCTATGGCGTGTGGTATTCCTGTAATTACTTCTAATGTTGCTTCTATGCCAGAAATAGCTGGTGATTCTGCTTTATATTCTGAACCTAATAATACAATGAAGATAAGTGAAGATATTTATAATATTATTCAAAATAAAGACAACATAAGAGAGGAATTAATTTTAAAAGGATTAAAAAGAATAGAAATGTTTAATTGGGAAAAATGTGCTCAAGAAACTTTAAATGTTTTTGAATGTTTTAATAAATAAAATAATAAAAAAATAAAATATATCTACTATAAAGAAAAAATTATTTTTATTTTGACTAATTATTGTAAATAATGTAATATTGTTATTGTTTTTGTGGCCTTATCGTCTAGTGGCTAGGACGTATCCCTCTCACGGATAAAACTGGAGTTCGATTCTCCATAGGGCTGCCAAAGTTAAAAACCAAAATTAAAAATTAAATTAATTTTATGGAAGAAGAATTAATTAATGAATCTATTTCGTCTTTTCAATCTGATAATTGGGAAGAAGATTCTAAAGATAATATTTCTTGTCATGGTGATTGTTCTGGTTGTTCTGGATGTTGTATGGAATAATATAAAATGTGGTTTTTTCCACGTTTTTTTTTATTTAAAAAATGGTATAATAGTATTAACTAAAAAGGTAAAATTAAAGTATGATTGTAGATCCAAAAGAGCTTACTATTATTGGCGCAACAAATTTTCGTAGTATGAGAAAAAATTTTGGGATTAAAAGAGATGATAGACGTCGTCATGTTTATGTTATTGGAAAATCTGGTTCTGGTAAATCTGCACTTTTAGAAAATATGATTATGCAAGATATTATAAATGGTAATGGTTGTTGTGTAATGGATCCTCATGGTGACTTAGCAGAAGCTATAGTTAAATGTATACCACCAGAAAGACAAAATGATGTAGTTTATTTTAATCCTTCAGACGTTGATTATCCTGTTGCTTTTAATATTTTGGAAGGAACTGGAAGTGATTCAAATAAAAATTTAGTCACTTCTGGTCTTATTGGTATTTTTAAAAAGATTTGGGCAGATTCTTGGGGGCCTAGACTTGAATATGTTCTAAGAAATACAATTCTTTCTCTTATGTATGCTGAAGGTAGTACTCTTCTTGGAATAAATAGAATGCTTACTGATAAAAAATATAGAAATTCTGTTTTAGAAAATGTTCATGATCCTATATTAAAGGCTTTTTGGACGCAAGAATATGAAAATTATCCAGCCAAAGAATTACCTATGATTGTTAGTCCTATACAGAATAAAGTTGGTCAATTTTTGTCAAATCCTATAGTTCGTAATATTTTAGGTCAAGCACATAGCACTATAGATTTGAGGGAAATTATGGATAAGAAAAAAATATTTTTGGTCAATCTTTCTAAAGGTAGAATTGGTGAAGATAATTCTTCTCTTATTGGTTCTATGATTGTTACAAAACTATATTTAGCTGCTATGAGTCGTGTTAATTTACCAGAAGAGCAAAGAAATGATTTTTATCTTTATGTAGATGAATTTCAGAATTTTGCTACAGATTCATTTGCTGATATTTTATCAGAAGCTAGAAAATATAGATTATCTCTTATTGTTGCTCATCAATATGTTTTACAACTTCCTGAAAAAGTTTCGGATGCTATTTTTGGTAATGGTGGAACATTGGTTACTTTTCGTTTAGGTTCTCAAGATGCAGAAATATTCGAAAAAGAATTTGGTCCAGAGTTTGTGTTGGAAGATTTGGTTAATATACCCAAATATAATATAGTTTTAAAACTCCTTATAGATGGTGTTGCTTCTAAACCATTTTCTGCTTCTACACTTCCTCCTATGACAAAAAATTCTACTTATGAAGATAGGTCTTCTATTATTATTAATGAATCAAGAAAAAAATATTCTATGAGTAGAGAGTTGGTTGAAGAACAAATAAGAAATTGGAGTTTAACAGAAGAAGAAAAACGTATTCTTAATAAACAAAAAAAAGAAAATGATAGTGGTGTGGATACAAAAAATATAAATATAGAAGAAAATAAAGAAGTATATACTACAAATTGTTGGGTTTGTGGTATGAAAATAGAAGTTCCTTTTAAGCCAGACAATAAGAGACCAATATATTGTGTTGATGATTTAAAAAAAATTAGAGAAAAACTTATTGAAGAACCAAAAGAAAATAGATTTGTCAAAAAAGAGAATGTTTCTCATAATAATCAAAATCAAAAAGATACAAAATCAAATCAACAGAATCAAAGAAGTCAACAACAAAATCAGAATATAAAAAAAGATAATAATTTAAATCAACAAAATAATATTTCAAAGAATAATCAGAAAAATAAATCACAAGAAATAAAAAAAGAAGAATTAAAGCCTATTATTAAAAAAGTGGAAGTTAAACCCGTTATTAAAACAGAAGAGTTAAAGTCTGTTATTAAAACAGAAGAAGTTAATTTAGAAAATGATTTCAAATCTATTTTGGGCGATATTATGAAAGAAACAGGAATAGAAATTAAGAACAATAAAAGGGAAACAGTAGAAGAAATAAAAGCGATTAAGGAGCCTCAAAAATTAGAAGAGATAGAACCAAAAAAAGAAGAAATATTAATTGAGCCTATAAAAGAAATTTTAAAAATAGAAGAACCTGAGGAAATACCTTTTATTTCTGAGGAATCATCTAAGTCTGTTTTAAGTTTGAATCAATTAAAAGAAAAAAGTTTTGAAGAAATAAAAGAAGCATTAAATCAAGATAAAAAAAACAGTAACCAACCTAATGTTTTAAAGGCTGGTGAAGTTATTAAGTTATAATTATTTATGAAAAATAAAAAAAATAAAACGATTGCTATAATTGGTGGTTTTGGTCCAGAGTCTACGTCTGATTTCTATCTTAGGCTTATAGATAAGTTTAAAATAGAAAATAAAAAACAATATCCCGAAATATTTCTTTACAATACTCCAATAACAATAAAAATGGAAAATGATTTTGTTAAAAATGGAAAAAAAATAATAGAATATGTTGATTATATAGTAAAAGGAATTAATGAATTAAAAAAAATAAAAAAAATAAAAATTTTTACAATTCCTTGCAATACAATACATATATATATTGATGATATAATAAAAAAAACAAATGTTAAATTTTTAAATATAGTTGACGAATCTGTTAAATTTATAAAAAAGTATCATTTTAAAAAAATAGGTCTATTAGGAACATCTTTAACTATAAAATCAATGATGTATCAAAGAGTTTTTAAAAAAGAAGGAATAAGTGTTGAAGTTCCAACAAATATAGAACAAAAAGAATTATCTATTATTATTTCAAACATATTAAATAATAGAAAAGAAGATGATGATAGAAATTATATACTTTCAATAATAGATTCTTTTAAAAAAAATGGGTGTGATTGTGTTTTGTTGGCTTGCACAGAATTACAGATTATAATAGGAGAAAATAATGAAAATATTTATATTTTCGATACAATGGAAATATTAGCAGAAGCTTCTAAAAATTTTCTAAATAAATAAAATGAATCATAAAAATAAAAATATAAATTTTATTTTTACTATAATAATTTTCTTTTTTATAATACCTATATTTTTATTCTTTTTTATAAAAGATTACTCTTATGTATCTTTAAAGTGTGCGGGTATAAAAATTATAAATTTAAATTATAAAACAATATTTAGTATATTGTCTGTTTTTGTTGGTGTATTTTCTATAATTAAACAAACAAATAAAGAAAAAAGGATAAATGAGGCGAGATTTGTTTTGGATTTGAATAATAGTTTTTCTAAAAATACTCAAATTAGTGACTTTTTTTATAAGATTCAATTGGATTTAGAAAATCTAGAATCAATAGATAAATTTTTAAAATATAAAAAAAATAAAACAACTGTTATAGAGTATATAGTTTTTTTTGAAACAATAAATATACTTTTATCTAGAAAAATTTTAAAAATATCAGAAATTAACGATTTGTTTTCTGGTAGGTTTTTTGCTTTTGTGAATAATCCAAAAATTCAAAAATATACAATTTTAAAAAATAATAAGTATATAAAAAATATATACCAACTTTATTCAAAACTTTTTTCTTATAGATTGAAAAACAAATTACCAATTCCTTACTCTAAATTTTCTTTACATAAAATTGATAAAGATTATGAATATATATCATCTTTTGGTTTTTTTGAAAGTTTAAATTTAAAAACTATTATTTTCTTTTTCTTTTTTATTATTTTGTTAATAATTTTTATTTTAAATAAAATATTAAATTTTACAAATTATTGTCATGATATAAAAATAGAAACTTCATTTTTAATAGGGTCAATATCTGGTTTTATTGGTATAATATCAGTTTTAAATCAAACAATAAAAGAAAAAAGAATAGTAGAAGGTAAATTTATTATGGATTTAAATAACCATTTTTTAATGAATACAAAAATAGATAAAATGTTAATTTTATTAGAACAAGAAGAAGATGGAATAGAATATAAGGTTATAAAAAATGATGATATTCCAGGAATTATGGAATATATAATATTTTTTGAAACAGTTTATAGTTCTATAAAAGAAAAGGCTATCTCAATAGAAGAAGTTGATAAACTTTTTGCTAAAAGATTTTTTATGTTTGTTAATAATAAAACAATACAAAAAGAAAAAATAATAAAAAATTCTATTTATTTAAAAAACATATATAGATTATATGATGTTTGGATTAAATACAGATTAAAATATAATTTAGATATACCTTATTGTAAAAATGCTTTAAATGAAAAAGACAAAAATTATAAAAATAATTTAAAATAAAAAAAGGTGATTAAATTCACCTTTTTATTTGACACATTTATTCAAATCTGATATCATATTTACTACAAAGCCAAAGACAATAGGTTTCTTCACAAGAAGATGTAATTCCTATCGAGGTTATTCTCACAATAATTTCTATAGATTTTTAGGTCGAATAGAGATTTTGGTCTGCGGGTTTTGGCAGATTTTTTTATTTTTAAATATAAAAAAAACATGGCTATTTCAAAAACAAGAAAGTCAGATATAGTTTCTTCTTTATCTGAAAAAGTTAAATCAGTTAAATCAGCTTTTTTTGTTGATTATACTGGCATGACTGTTAAGCAAACTCAAGGATTAAAAAGAGCTTTAGCTAAAATTGGTTCTGAGTATGTTGTTTCAAAAAAGAATTTATTAAATATCGCTTTCAAAAATAACGGTATTGAATCATTTGATTCTCAATCTGGGAAAGGTGGTTGTGCTGTTATATTAAATAATACAGATGAAGTTTCTGGTATAAAAGAATTTTATAAATTCAATAAAGATTATACAAAGAAAACTAAAAAATCATTTCCTGTTTTAGGGGGATTTTATGAAGGTAAAATCGTTTCTAAAGAAGAAATTGATCAATTATCAAATGTATTAAGCAGAGAAGAATTTGTATCAAAATTCATGTATATATTAAACTCTTCTGCTTCATCTTTCACAAGAGCTATAAATGCTGTTGCTGAACAAAAACAAGCTGGAGAACCAAAGCCACAAGCTACTGAAGTAAAAGAAGAAGCTACACCTGTAGCTGAAACTACTACTGAAGCAGTTGTGGAAGAAGTTGCTCCTGAAGCTGCTATTGAAACTTCTACAACAGAAGTTGCAGCGTAATAATTTAAATAAACTTAATTTAAAAGTATGTCTGATATTAAATTATCTCAAACTGCTCAAGAAATCTTGGACAGAGTTGAAAAATTAACTCTTATCGAAGCTACTGATTTAGTTAAAGCTTTGGAAGAAAAATTTGGCGTTTCTGCTGCTGCTCCTGTTATGGTGGCTGCTGGTGGAGCTACTGCTGATGCTGCTGATGCTAAATCAATATTTGATGTTGAATTGACTTCTGTTGGTGAATCAAAAATAAATGTTATTAAAGCTGTAAAAGAAGTTACAGGTCTTGGTCTTAAAGAGGCTAAAGATTTAGTTGATGGAGCTCCACAAAATATTAAAACTGGAGTTGCTAAACAAGATGCTGAAGATATTAAATCTAAAGTAGAAGCTGCTGGTGCAGTTGTTACTTTAAAATAGTAATATTGCAAAAAAACACGATTTTTTAAAATCGTGTTTTTTATTTATTTAAAATCTTTGATATAATGAAAATATAATTTTTATTATTATTTATGGATCGTGTAACACATAAAATTATACTTCTTGGACCACAAGCTTGTGGTAAGGGAACTCAGGGGAAAATTTTATCTGAAATTTTTAATATACAGAGAATATCTACTGGTGAAATTTTTAGAGAGGAGATTACTAAAAAAACTAATATTGGCATAAAAATACAAAACTTAATTTCTGAAGGACAGTTAGTTTCTGATGATCTTACTTTTAAATTACTAAAAAAGAGATTATCTAATACGGATTGTAGAAACGGATTTATATTAGATGGTTATCCTAGAAGTATAAATCAAGTTAAATATTTAGATGAAATAACTAGTATAGATTTTGTTTTTGAAATAGATATTAGTAATAAAGAAGCTGTTAAAAGAATTGAAAATAGAAGAATTTGTGATAAATGTGGTTCTTCTTATGATTTAAAATTATTTCCACCAAAAAAAGATGGAATCTGTGATAAATGTGATGGTAAAATAATAAGAAGAGCTGATGACTATCCTGCTGCTATAAAAAAAAGATTATCAACTTATAGAGAACAAGTAAGGCCTATTATTAGATTTTATAAAAAAAAGAATTTATTAATAAAAATAAATGGATTAGATACCGTTGACAATATTTCTAATAAAATAAAAGAAAGTATAATTAATAAGATAAGTAAAATAATTGGTAAATAAAAAATATGTTTGAAATATTTTGTATAATTTTTGTAGGTTTATTTGGGCTTTGTGTAGGAAGTTTTTTAAATGTTGTTATAAATAGACTTCATAATAAAGAAAGTTTTTTTGGTAGATCTAAATGCCCAAAATGTTCTCATAAACTATCATTTTTTGATCTTGTTCCTTTGTTTAGTTTCTTAACATTAAAAGGAAAGTGTAGGTATTGTAAAGAAAAAATTTCTTGGCAGTATTTTTTAGTTGAATTTGCAACTGCTTTTCTTTTTATTGCTGTTTTCGTTTTTAATTACTTCATATTACAGTTTAATCCATTTTTATTTATTAGAGATTTAATTGTTATTTCATCTTTTGTTACTATCTTTGTTTATGATTCTAAATATATGGAAATTCCTGATGAAATATCAATTCCTACTGCTGTATTGATAGCTATTTTTAATTTTATAGTTTATAAAGATATACAATCTATAATATTTGGTGCTACTTTTGGTGCTATGTTTTTTATCGTCCAATTTATAATATCAAAAGGAAAGTGGATTGGTGGAGGTGATATTAGAATGGGTTTAATTATAGGAATATTGTTTGGATCTCAAAAGGCTATTATGGTAATATTTTTATCGTATTTTATTGGTGCGATTTATTCTATTCCAATTTTAGTTAATAAATATTTTAATAAAGAAAAATTAAATAATTCAGGATTAAATCAAAACGCTCTACCTCTTGCTCCATTTTTGGTTATTGGTAGTTTGCTGGTTTTGTTTTTTAGTTCATTTTTAATAAAAATATTAATTTAATAATGATAAATAAAAAAGGTTTTAATCTTATTGAAATAATAGTAGTATTGGGCATAATTAGTCTTTTTTTTGGTTTTAGCTTATTTTTTTATAAAAAAAATAGTCTAAATGATTTTGTCAAAAATGATGCTTATTTATTAAAAACACATATTTTAAAAGCTAAAAATATGTCTAAAAATAACTTTTCTAGTGTAGATTTTTCTGAGAATAATAATTATGGTATTTATTTATCTATTAATAATTCAAATTACTATTTGTATAAAGATTTAAATAATAATAATTCATTTGATGATAATGAAATTATTGAAACATTTATTTTAGAAAATTCTTATATTAGTTCTTTGCTCTCTGGACCAAAAATGGATATTCTTTTTAATTTAAACGGTGATGTTTTTTTAAATTCTTTTATTACTAAATTGGAAAATATAAATATTTATTTAACTAGCATAAAAAATGATACGGATAGTATTAGTATTGTAATAAATTCTTTAATATGGAAAATAAATATACAATAATAAAATCAAAAAAAGGTTTTACTATTTTAGAACTTATAGTTTCTATATCTATTTTTTCTGTTGTTTGTGTTAGTGTTTTTGGATTAATTAATATAACAAATATTTTTAATAATAAAAATAAAAACTTAGATATAGCTTCAGATCTAGCATCGGAAGCCATAGAAGTAGTGACTTATTTTAGGGATAATAATTTTTTAAATAATAGAAACTATAATTACGGTATATTTAATTATGATAGAAGTTTTATTATTGTTTTTGATAATATGAATAACAATTGGTCTATTGATTTTGGAAGTGATAATAATACCGAAAACATAAACTCTTGTTCTAATAGTAATATAAATTCTTGTGTTGTTTATAAAAATAAAATTTATAGTTATTATACTCAATCTAGATCTGTTTTAAATGAAAACTTTATAGATACAGGGTTTTATAGATTAATAAATATTTATCCTTATAGTGATTATATAAAAATAATAGTTTCTGTTTTGTGGAAAGAAAATAATAATAATAAAATTATAACTATTGAAAAAAATCTTTGGAATTGGAAATAAAATATATGATAAAAGAAATTAGAAAAAATAAATTAGGTTTTACTTTGATAGAAACAATAGTATCAATATCTATTTTGAGCGTTTTTATTTTTTTAATTTTTGGAAGTATTTATTATGTAAATAAAGCAAATAATAATATAAAAGTATCTTTAGATTTGAAGAATGATATAAACCCAATAATAGATGATATAGTTAATAATATAAAAAAAAATGGTATTAATTATAATTATTATAAAAAAAATGGTAATCGTTATGATATAAATATTCCAGAAAGTGAAATATTTTTAAATAATACAATTGCTTATAGAAAAACAAATAATTGTTATAATGATTTATCTTGCATAGAAATTAGTCTTGATGGTGGTGTGAATTATAAAAAATTAACACCATCTAATATTAATATAAATATTTTTAATGTTTATTTCTCTGAACCTGTTAATAATATTATGCCTATTGTTACTGTTGTTGTGAATGGTTCTAATATTGAGAGTGGTGATATTAATTTTTCTTATCAAAAAACAGTAGAAGTTAAAAAATATATAAAATGATGATTTATAATAAAAATGGTAATACTTTGTTAATTGTTATTGTTTCAATATTTGTTTTATTGTCTATTGTTTTGTATTTAAATAAATTTGTTGTAAACCAAAATAAAATATCAATCAATCCAGTAGATATTAAAAATTCTTTATATTCTGCTGAAAGTGGTATAGAAAGAACTCTTTTTTTGATAAGAAAAAATAATATAGACTTTGACGATATAATTCAAAATAATTTTTATAATTTAGGAATGTTAAATAATGGTTCATCTTATAAAATACTTTCTAGTGCAACCAGCGATGAGCAAAATGATTATATTAGTATTCCATTAATTTCTGCAAATACAAGTTATTCTATGGATTTAACAAACTATAAAAATATAAAATCTGTTAAAATATATTGGGATGCGGAAGGTAATGAAATATATAATGTTGTTTTGGCTAGATATAGAAATGGGAGATTTATATCTAATGTTGTTTATGATAATTTTAGTCATTTTTATGACTCTCCAGTTGTTATTAATTTTAATATGCAAAATAATAGTTCTTATATTTTTACTATAACTTCTAGAAATTATAATTCTATAGATAATAAAATAATATTTTATTCTCAAAGAAATGCGAATGGTGATATTATAAATTTAAATTCAAACAATAATGGCCAAATTATAAAATCAATAGGTAATATAAATAATGTTAATAAACCTGTTATCTCTGATTTTCTTATAAATAATAATTATTAATAAAAAATCCACCAGTTTTTACTGGTGGAGCTAATTTAGTTGTTTTCTGGATAATCCAAAAGATATATACCTTTTGGAAGTCCATAAATAACTTCTTTTTCATGAAAAAATAATATTGTCTTATCTGACATGAATTTTGGCTTTAATATTGTTCTATTACAAACGTCTTCGTTATTAAAACCTGCTAATATAAAAATTTTTGCAGTTTTCTCTAAACATTTTAAAACAACTTCAATATCTTCTGCTTTTTTTGATGATAAAAATAATTTTATATCTTCTGCTTTTTTTGATTCTGCATTATTCATTATTTCTAAGCTAAATCTTCCTTTACAGTCAAATACATAACCCTTTTTTATTGCAAAATCGTGAAAAAATTGAAAACTAAAAATTTTTATTTCTTTTTTTTGTTGTTCTTCTGAAGATGAATTTTCTGCTTCTTCA
>CAZHKK010000002.1:14234-36444 GCA_964532735.1 uncultured Gammaproteobacteria bacterium
TCTTCATTTTCTTCTTCAAAAAAACTTTCTTCAACAAAAGATTCGGTTTCGTTCAAATCTGATTTTATTTCATTGTCATCTTCTAATGTTGGAGAGTTATCAATAAAACCTTCTATTGAATCTTCCGTTAAATTTTCTGTGGGTTCTTCTTTTTCTGTTTCGTTGATGATGTTTTCAGAAAGAGAATTTATTTCTTCTGTTGTTAAAACATTTTCTTTTGATTTTATATATTCAGGTATTTCTACGTTTACATAAGAAGGATCGTTTATTTTTGAACATATTGTAGATAAATCATCTTCGTATTTTTCTTTTGTTGTTTTTTTTGTTTTTAAAGATCTTTGCTCAATAAATTCTTCTTTGTAAATATCTTTAAAATATTTTTCATACTCTATTGGTGTGATAAAGTTTAAAAATATATTTTTATTGTTTTTGTCTTTCCATGTTTTTTCTATATTCATATAATTATTTGGAAGATTCATTTCATAAATATTTACATCTTCTTTTGATTCAATAAAAGCACCATCAAATAATATTCTTTCTTTTACTGATTTCATAATAGATTTAAAAAAATCTTTATGTTCCTTTGGAAAGAATATCGCTATTACGATATTTTCTTCTTTTTTGTTTTTAAAAACAATAAAATTTCCTTCATTAAAACTTTTTAATCCAGAAAAAATAGTTTGTGTTTGTTTTTTTGAATTTTTTTTATTTTTGGTCAAAGACAACAAAAATAATCCAATTAAAATTATGATCGTAAATACAATTAAAAAATCCATAAGTTTCTCCTATACTCTTTCGAATTTAAAATCTTCGATATTATTAAACTTTTCAATAGTGTTATTTTCAGAAGAAAACAGATTGTCTATTTCTGAATTTGCTTCCAAAACACTATTAAACCCGTGTTCGTCTAGAATAGCGTTTATAGCTTCTAGAGATTTTTGTCTCTCATTATATTCTTCTATTTGTTTTGTAATTATTTTATTTGCTTCTATTTCTTTTTCGTTTACAAATCTTAGTATGTTATCATTTTCTTTACTTATGTCTTTAATCATAGAAAAAAATAATTCAGTTACTTTCTTATATCTAAAGAACGTTTCGTTTAATGCATCAACAAATGATTTTGTGTTCCTAAAGGTGCTATCTTTAATAGCCATTGCAATAACGTCTGTTGCTTTATTGAAAGTAACTTCTTGGTTTATTTTCGCAGATTTTATTATTTCTTTACGTATGTCTGTCATATGATTATTAAATAAAACTTGAATATTTCTTTTTATTTCAATGCTTTCTTTTGAGGCTATATCCATCTTTTCTGATAATTTTTGAGAAACTATTGTGCTTACTTTATCCAATAATAGTGAAAGATTTTTATTAAAATCATTAAAAAAAATCTCTATATTTTTGACTTGCTCTTTTGTTTCATGTCTCATGGATCCAGCTTCTGTTTTTATGATATCAACCAATTCTGTAATTTCTTTTATTGCCTGCTCAGTTTTTATGTGAGCATTTAATAATACGTTTGCAGAATTTTTTATTGATTCATAATGTTGAGCATAAGAGCTTGCTAATTTATTGTTATCAGCTATGTTATTGCTTACAGTTTCTATATTCATGTTTAAAGCTGATGATATTTTTATTGCTTTGTAAAATAAAAATATTGCAACAACTAATATAACAAAAGAAATAACTAATAGAAATATAGATATTTCATTAGATAACACAACCCATTTTGTTGATTCTTTTATCAACTGTTTTATGGCATTTATAGTATTATTGTCCATAAAATATTCCTCCTAAGAATAATTTATTTAATGTGCTAGATTATTGCTTAAATATAAACATATATTTGGTTAAAAGTCAATATTGTGGTGTTTTATTATTTGATACTTAATCATTTATATTTTATACTATAAATATGACAAAAACAGATATTAAAAATCGTATAGAAAAACTTAAAGAGTCTATAAATTATCATAGACATCTTTATCATGTAGAGGACAGGGAAGAGATTTCCGCTGAGGCTTTGGATTCTTTAAAAAAAGAACTAAAAGATCTTGAAGAATCTAATCCAGAGTTTATAACATCCGATTCTCCTACACAAAGAGTAGCTGGTAAACCTTTGGATAAATTTATTAAAATTAAACATTCTACTTCTATATTGTCATTACAGGATGTTTTTGATTTTCAAGAATTATTAGACTGGAACGAAAGAAACGAAAACATTTTAAATAAAAAAATTAATAATTATTTCTGTGAATTAAAATTAGATGGATTAACGCTTGTTTTAACTTACGAAAAAGGATTGCTAAAAACTGCTGCTACTCGTGGAGATGGTGAAGTAGGAGAAGATGTTACTCAAAATGCTAAAACTATAGAATCTATACCATTAAACTTAAGGACTAAAAGCCAAAATTTAGAAAACTTAAAACATATTAATTTTGATTTAATTAAAAATGGAGTTTTTGAAATAAGAGGAGAGGCAGTTTTGACCAAAAAAGAATTTGAAAGAATTAATCAAGAAAGAAGATTAAATGGAGAGGAATTGTATGCAAATCCTAGAAATGTTGCAGCAGGAACCATTAGACAGCTCGATTCTGTAATTGTTGCTAATAGAAAATTACAATATTTTGCTTTTGAAATAATAACTGATGTTGGTCAAAAAACTCATGAAGAAACTCATGAAATTTTAAAGTTATTAGGATTTAAAATTAATGAAAACAATAGACAGAAAAATACTATAGAAGAAGCGTGGCATTTTCTTGAAGAATGGAAAGATAAACGTAAACAATTAGATTATGATACTGATGGAGCAGTTGTTGTTGTTAATGATGTAAAAAATGAGGACATACTGGGACATATAGGGAAAGCAGAAAGATGGATGGTAGCTTACAAATTTCCAGCTGAGCAAAAAACTACCATTATTAAAGATATAGTTATCCAGGTTGGTAGAACTGGAATATTAACTCCGGTAGCCATTTTTGATCCGGTTGTTGTTGCTGGATCTACTATCTCTCGTGCTACTCTTCATAATCAAGATGAAATAGATAGATTGGATGTTAGAATTGGTGATACTGTTGTTGTGCAAAAAGCAGGAGATGTAATTCCTGATGTTGTAAAAGTATTAATAGAATTAAGACCAAATAATTCCAATAGATTTGTTATGCCGGAATTTTGCCCAGTTTGTTTTTCTAAAGTAATACAAAAACCTGGAAATATAGCTTATTTTTGCGAAAACAATAATTGCTATTCAAAAATATTTAGAAGATTGGAATATTTTGTTTCTAAAGCTTGTTTTAATATAGAAGGACTTGGGCCAAGTATTATAGAACAATTACTTGAGAATGGTCTTATAGAAAATGAAGTTGATATATTTCATTTAGAACAAGGCGATCTTGAACCACTAGAGAAATTTGCAGAAAAAAAAGCTTCTAATTTAATAGAATCTATAAATAAATCTAAAAAAATTGTTTTATCAAAGTTTATTAACTCTCTTGGAATTACACATATTGGTGCAGAATCTGCGTATATATTAGCTAAAGAATTAATAAAAAATCAGAAAATAGAAAATAGAAATCAGAAAATAGAAGACTTAGTTGAATTTTATCAAAATAAAACATTAGAAGAATTACAAAACATTGATAATATTGGAGAAAAAATGGCCGAAAGTGTTTATAATTTTTTTAGAAATGAACATAATTTAAAAATGTTAAATGGATTTATTGAGGTTAATATAGAAATAATTTTTGACGAAATATCTGCTAGTAATATTAATATTTTAAATAAAATTTTTGTTTTTACAGGAACTTTACCAACATTAGATAGAAACAAAGCAAAAGAAATGGTTAAAAAATTAGGTGGTAATATTAGTGAGTCTGTAAGTAAAAATACAAATTATTTAATTGCAGGAGAATCTGCTGGTAGTAAATTAAAAAAGGCTATGGAATTAGGTGTTAAAATATTAAATGAAGAAGAATTTTTAGAATTAATTAAATAAAAATCCAGGAATTGTTTTCCTGGATTTTGTTTTTTTCACATGAACTCCTTATATCTCATTTGTTATTATAAAATCATTTTTCTATTATTTTGTCAATTTAAATTTTTTGTTGTATACTGTAAATATTAAATA
Organism: uncultured Gammaproteobacteria bacterium; assembly: GCA_964532735.1. Classification (GTDB taxonomy): domain Bacteria; phylum Patescibacteriota; class Patescibacteriia; order JAGPKW01; family JAGPKW01; genus JAJXYN01. Next base: position 18,358 of record CAZHKK010000002.1, read on the forward strand.
ATAAACTTTTTTTATGGGATGGATTGTGTTTTTTATAATTTTAGCTATTATAGTTTTAGTTTTATTAATAAATAGATTTAAAAAAACTGGAAGATCTAAAAATATTGACAAGCAATATTTTAAGAAAAAATGGGAAGAAATCGAAAAAGCTGTAGACATGAGAAGTGAAATGGGTTATAAAATGGCTATTATTGAAGCGGATAAACTATTAGATGATGCTTTTAAAAAATTAATGATTGCTGGTTCTACTATGGGTGAGAGATTAAAGGTTATAATTTATAAATATCCAAATTTAAGAAAGGTGTGGGAAGCCCATGTAATTAGAAATAAAATATCACACGAAAGTAGTTTTAAATTGTATGATAATACAGCTAAAAAAGCTATTAGTATTTATAAAGACGCACTAAAAGAAATTGGAATACTTTAATAAATAAAAACTTTATTATGTTTGACATTATATTTCTTGTAATTTTAATAATATCTTTAATCGGAGTGTTTTTTATAGTATCAAGAAAATTTTCTCAATTAAAATCTATTGATACTTCTATTATTACAAAAGAAATTCAAGACAAACAAAAAAGTAATTTATTAAAAAGTAGGTTAAATAGAAAAATAAAAGGCTATATCGTAAAAGAAAACAAAGAAAACAAAATAAAACAAGCTCAAAATAAAATAAACAATTATATCAAAGAATATAAAAATCTTAATGAGCATAATTTTATTAACAAAATATCAAAAGAACCTGAAAAAAAGGTTTTTTATATGAATGAATTAGTTGAGGATATAAAGAAAAATATTAACGAAGAAGAATATTTAATTGCTGAAGATCTTTGTTTTCAATATCTAAAATTAGATAGAGATAATGTTAGTGCTTTAGAAATGTTAGCGTCTATTTATACTAACAATAATTCAAAACAAAAAGCTATTCAAACATATGAATTTATTGTTAGTATTTTAAAAAAAACAAAAAATAAAAATAATATAAAAGAAAATAATCAAAAAATTGTTAAATATTTTATTAAAATTGCTGATATATATTTATTGGATTTGAATTATAAAAAAATTGCAGACGTTTTAAAAAATGCTTTTTTAATTGATGAAAATAATCCAAAAATATTGGATTTGCTTATAGAGTCTTATATTAATTTAAAAGATAGATTTATGGCAGAAAGAACATTAAAAAAAATGGAAGAAGCAAATCCTGAAAATTTAAAAATAATTGAATTTAAAGATAGGATAGAAAAAATGTTTAAAAAGAAATAAATGATTATAAAAACACAAGAAGAAATTATTAATATAAAAAAAGCTGGACATTTATTGGCAAGTATTTTTGATAAATTATTACCAAAAATAAAAATAGGCATGACAACTTTAGAAATAGATTCTATGTTTAATAGTGAAATAATAAAAAATGGAGCTAATCCATCCTGTATTGGTTTTTTTGATTTTCCTTGTGCTACTTGTATATCTGTAAATGATCAAGTAACTCATGGAATACCTAATAATTATAAACTAAACGACGGAGACATTGTTGATATTGATGTTGTTTTAGATATTAATAGTGCTTTTGCTGATATGAGTTACACTTTAAAAATAGGAAATGTATCAAAGGAAGCTGAAAAATTAGTTAAAATTTCAAAAGAATGTTTATATAAAGGAATAGAACAAGTAAAGCCCGGAAATACTTTAAATAATATAGGTATAGCCATAGAAAAGCATGCAAAAAACAATGGTTTTTCTGTTGTTAGAGATTATGTTGGACATTTTATTGGAAATGAGATGCATGAAGAACCAGAAGTTCTTAATTATTATGCAAAAAACAACGATTTAATATTAAAAGAAGGAATGGTGTTTTGTATAGAACCTATGATAAATGAGGGTTGTTGGCAGGTTATTACTAAAGATTGGGATGTTAGAACAAAAGATGGAAAACTTTCTTCTAGATTTGAACATATGATTTTAGTAACAAAAGATGGTTATGAAATTTTAACTCCACTTAAATTTGAACAAAAATAAATGATTATATTAGCAATAGATTATGGTATAAAAAGAATAGGTTTAGCAAAAGGTGATACAGAATCTTGCATTGCTCGTCCTTTTGGTATTATAGAGAATAAAAATGATGATTTTGTTTTTAATGAGTTATCAAAAATAATAAAAGAAGAGTGGATTGATGAAATTCTAATTGGAAAACCTCATGGTTTATCTGGTTTAGAAACTAAACAAACTAAATACACTTTAGATTTTATTGAAAAATTTAGAGATAAAAATTTAGAGATAAAAATAACAACAATAGACGAAAGATTTAGTAGTAGGCAAGCTTCTTCTATGATATCTATTAAAGGGCATTTGGATGATGTAGCCGCTATGGTTTTTTTGCAAAGTTATATTGATAAATTATCAAAAAATAATAAATAATTATCAATAAATATATTTAAGAAAGGGGTTTTACTTTTTTAAAAATTATTATAGAGTGTATTTATATAAATTAATTAAATCTTGTGAGTATAATAAAAACTTTATTATTTCCGAGTCTGTTAGGTTTTTGTTTTTCTGTTTTGTTTACTTTTTTAATAAAAAAAGTTGCAATTAAATTTAATGTTTTAGATATTCCTAGAGGAAGACATCAACATAAAAAACCAACACCTCTTTTAGGTGGTGTTGCTATTGGTATTGTTTTTGTTGTTTCGACTTTATTTTTTATATTTACAAAAGAACTTCCTGGTGATTATATAAGTTTAAAAAGAATATTTGGAATATTAATCGGAGTTGTTATTTTAATGATAGGTGGTTTTTTGGATGATAAATTTAATTTAAAACCTAATCAGCAAATAATTTTTCAAATATTAGCAGCTTTAGTCGTTATATCTTTTGGTGTTGGTGTAAATTATATAACAGATCCTTTTCATCCTGGACATTTATTAAGAATAGATAGTTTAAAAATTGGATTTTTTGCATTTGGAATGCCTTTTGTTTTTAATGTTTTTGCCGATATTTTTACTTTTTGTTGGCTCCTTGGAACAACTTATACTACAAAAGTTTTAGACGGTGTTGATGGTTTAGTTTCTGGTGTTGCCGGAATAGGTTTTACTATTATAGGATTTTTATGTATGGGAAACGTTGTTCATCAACCAGATACAGCTATAATATCCTTTCTTATAGCTGGATGTTATTTTGGTTTTTTGTTTTTTAATTTTTTTCCGGCAAAAATTTTTTTAGGAGAATCTGGAAGTACAATAGCCGGTTTTTTACTTGGCTCTTTGGCTATAATCGCTGGTGGTAAAATAGCTATAACATTACTTATATTATCCGTTCCTATAATAGATTTTTTGATAGTTATTATCTCTAGAATATTAAGTGGTAAATCTCCGTTTAAAGGAGACAGGAGACATCTTCATTATAGATTAAGAAATATAGGACTAAATGACAAGCAGGTTGTTTTTGTTGTTTATGTTATAACCATATTTTTTGGAAGTATTGGTCTTATTACTAATTCATTGTTGAAGTTTTGGGCTATAATTTCAGCGTTTTTATTTATGGTTTTAGGTTTATTTATAATGGGTTATATAAGAAAAAGACAAAAATTAAAAGAATTAAGATGAAAAAATTAGCATTAATTATAGTTTCTTATAATACAAAAGAGCTTGTTAGAAATCAATTAAATCATCTAAAAAAAATCCAAACAAACATAGATTACGAGGTTATTGTTGTTGATAATGGATCTGATGATGATATTAAGGAATTAAAATCAGAATTCCATGATGTTATTTTTATATTATCAAAAAATAATCTTGGATATTTTGGTGGAGCTAATTTGGGGGTAAAATTTTCTAATTCTGAATATCTATTTATTTTAAATTCTGATATATTAGCTTCTGATTATTGTTTCGATAAACTTATAGATTTTATAGAAAAAAATAAAAATATAGGAATAATAGCACCTAAACTTATCTACCCAGACGAAAGAGGAATACAAAATTCTTGTTTTAGATTTCATAACATATTAACACCATTAATCAGAAGAACAGCTCTTGGAGACACAAAGTTTGGTATGTTTGAAAATAAAAAAATGTTAATGGATGACTTTAATCACGAAGAAACTATAGAATGTGATTGGATTTTAGGAGCTGCTTTTGTTATAAAGAAAGATTTTTTAAAAGAAATTGGAGGATTTGATGAAAGATATTTTCTTTATTATGAAGATATGGATATTTGTAAAACAACATGGAAAAATAACAAAAAAGTTGTTTATTTACATAATACTTTTATGATTCATAATCATGCTAGATCTTCTAAAAACAAAAACTTGTTTGATGTCTTTAAAAATAAAATATTAAGAATTCACATAACTTCTAGTATGAAATATTTTTTTAAGTTTACATCTAGACGTTAAAACTATTTATTGACAAATAGTCAAATAAGTGTTAGTGTATATAATAATTAAGAGCTTGTTTTCAACACTTTATGACAAATTTTAGCAAAAAAGAATTAAAAAGATATCTTATTAAAAGCTTATTAATCCTTATAGGTTTCTGTTTTTTTATTTTAATTGCTGTAAACATAATTCCTACTATAAATATATATAAAAATTCAAAATTAATTAAAGATAATATAGATACTTTTCAAACGCAATTAAATAATAAAGAATTTAAAAAATCTTTAGAAACCGCACAACAAATAAGAAAAAACTCTAAAAAATTAAGAGATAATGTAAATAATCTAAAGGTGTTAAATCATTTACCACAAGTAAATGACAATATTATGTCTGTTGATTATTTATTAGAAATATCAACATTGATCGTTGATAGTTATATAGAGATATATCCACTAATAGAAGAAAATTTAGAAATAATATCCGATAAAAATGGTTCTAAATTAATATCATTACCAGAAGAAGATAAAGTAAAAATAATTAATACTATTTATAAATCTGAAAATACCATAAAAAATTTAGAAAAAAAAGTAACTAGAATTATTTATTTAATAGATAATAATAAAAACAACAATAAAAAATTAATAAAACCTTTAAAAAATATTTGGAATAAAGTAGATGAACAATATTCTAATATAATATTTATAAACAAACTATTGCCATTGTTTAAAACATTACCTGAATTAATAGGTATGCCTAAAGATGCAAAATATTTATTATTATTTCAAAATAATACTGAAATAAGACCAACAGGTGGATTTATAGGAACTTATGGAACGATGTCTATATCCAATGGAGAAGTTGGTGAAATTTTTACTGATAATACCTATAATTTAGATAGGGCTTCTAAAGTAAAAATTGATCCACCTAAATATCTAAAAGATTATTTAAAAATAAAAAATCTATATTTAAGAGATGCTAACTTTAATCCAGATTTTGAAGAATCTGCTAAATATATTATAGATTTATATTATAGAGAAAGCCAAAATCAATATCCAATAACTGGTGTTATAGCAGTAACTCCTGACGTATTACAATCAATAATAGGTTATTTTGGGGAAGTTGAAGCTATGGGTTTAAAGTTCAATAAAGAAAATTCTACCGATTTATTAAATTATGAAACTAAATTTGGTTATTGGCAGGATAAAAATATGGATGCTAGTCAGAGAAAAATAGTAATCCAAAAACTTGCAGATGTTTTATTTGAAAAAGTTAAAAATCTTTCTGCTATAGAATTGAAAAATCTTGCAGATGTTCTTTCTGATAATTTATATAAAAAACATATGCTTTTGTATTTTTCTAATAAAAATATTCAAAATCTTGTTTCTGATATGGGTTGGGGTGGAAAATTCTTAGATAGTGATGAATCCGATTTTTTTTCTGTTATAGACACAAATGTTTTATCTGGAAAATCAGAACCTTATGTTGATAAAAATTTAGATTATAATTTAAGATTTGATGGTGAAGATTTAATAGCAACATTAAGTTTAACATATAAACTTAGATATGATGATTATTTAAAAAATGATATTTATCAAGATGATCCTGGATATTTGCAAGAATATAAATCTTATACAAGAATTTATGTTCCTAGTGGCTCTTGGCTTAATTATCTTCAAAGAAATGATGCTAAACCTACAAGAAATAATATTGATTTCTTAGATGATAAAGAAAAAGCTTCCTTTGGTTTTTATTTAAATATTCCAAAAAATACAACAGTTACTTATAAACTTGAATATAAATTACCTAAGTATCTCGTTGAAAAATTTAAAACAAAATATTCTTTAATATATCAAAAACAAGCAGGGTCTTATGGTAACAAACTTAATATAAATATAGATTTAAATAAATCTATTAAGTCTTATACCTTGTCAGATAATGATGGTTTGAAGGTAAATTATTATAATAAAGAATTTAATTTAAATGGGTTTGCTAATGATGATAGAATTATAAAAATAGACTATTATTCTAATTCTAGTGTTAGTTATTTAAAAGAAATAATCGAAAAAGACTATCTGAGTTTTAAAAAAGAAGCACCAAATAAATAGGTGCTTCTTTTTATTTTATAAAAACAAAACATTGACAAATTGTCAATATTTTGTTAGTATTTGCATATAAATAACACCAATTATATGTTTAATATAAAAAACAAAAAAATTATAAAAAACATTAAAAATGGAATAATAATAACTATTATTGCTTTAGTGATTTTTGTTTCTGTTTTAAATGGGATTTTCTTATATAAAGCATATAAACAATCAAATATTATAAAAAATGATATTTATGTTATACAAAATAAAACTAAAAATAAGGATCTTACAAATCTAAAAGTTACAATAGAAGAGTTAAATACAAATTCTAAAAATTTAAAACAAAGTATAAATAATCTTGTTTTTATTGATAAAATTCCTTTTGTCTCAAACAATATAAGAGCTTTAAAGGATCTATCTGATATAGCAATATTGTCCTCAAATGTTATGATAACAATATACCCAGTAATAGAAGATAATTATGATTTTTTTGTTGATTTTGATAGTTTAAAAATTATTTCGATACCAAAAGATCAAAAAATAAAAATAATTTCTAGCATTGATAAACATATACAAATTAAATTTGATTATATAAATGGAAATATAAACAAAATTGTAGATATTATAAAAAACAAAGATAAAAAACATCTAATAAAACCAATAAAAGAAATTTATGAAATAATAGATTCGAATTACTCAAAAATAGAAGATGTTCAAACATTTTTTCCATTATTAAAATCTTTACCAGAAATATTAGGAACACCTAAATCTTCTAAGTATTTATTATTATTTCAAAACAATACTGAAATAAGGCCAACTGGTGGATTTATAGGAACTTATGGAACTGTATATTTGTCAAATGGTGAAATTGGAAATGTTTTTACTGATAATATCTATAATTTAGATAGGTCTTACAAAAATAAAATAAGAACAATCCCACCTGAGCCAATAAAACAATATCTTGGTTTAAGTAATTTATATTTAAGAGATGCTAATTGGAATCCTGATTATGAAGAATCTGCTAAAAGCATAGAACGTATATATAAAGGTGAATCCCAAGATTATTATCCAATAACTGGTATAATTGCTGTTACGCCCTCTGTTTTACAAGATATTATAGGTTATTTTGGAGAAATAAATACTATGGGGTTAACTTTTAATAAGGAGAATGTTATAGACTTATTAAATTATGAGACGAAATTTGGTTATTGGGAAACTAGAGGGATAAGTGAAAGTCAAAGAAAAATTGTTATTCAAAAATTATCAGATGTATTGTTTAAAAAAGTAAAGTCATTAAAAATAAACGAAATAAAAGAACTCGCTAAAATAGTTAAAAACAACTTGGACAAGAAACAAATGCTTTTATATTTTAATGATAAAGATGCTCAAAATTTTGTTTTAGAAAATGATTGGGGTGGAAAAATGATTGATAATAAAAATTCTGATTATTTTGCAGTTATTGACGCTAATTTATCTTCTGGTAAATCTGATCCTTATATTGATAAAAATATAGATTATGATTTAAGGTTTATAGATAATGAATTAATAGCGACACTTAGCTTAACTTATACTCATAGATATAATGATTATATTAAAAATGAAATATATCAAGACGATTTGGGTTATGTCCAAAAATATAAATCATATACTAGAATATATGTTCCGGAAGGATCAATATTAAAATCTTTACAAATAAATGACGATAATCCAACTATTAAAAATATTGATATTAAAAATGAAAATAACAAAACATACTTTGGATTTTATTTAACTATTCCAAAAAATGAAACTTATACATATAAATTTGAATATAGAATTCCAAAATATTTAGAAAAAGAATTAATTAAAAAATATTCTTTAATATATCAAAAACAACCAGGAGTTGTTTATAATAAAATAAATATTAATATTGATTTAAATAAACCTATTAATTATTTTTTAGTATCAAATAAAAACAATCTTTCTTCTAATTATTATAATAAAAAATTTAATATAAATGGTTTTTCGGATGGTGATAATAAAATAGAAATTAATTTTTATTCTGATTCAGATATTAGTTATTTACAAAAAATAATTAAAAAAAAATATTTAGGGTTTCAAAAAGAAAAACCTCTAGGAAACTAGTGGTCTTTCTTTTTCTTTAAATATAGTGTAGAATTTAAAAACTTAAAAAAGTGTTTTATATGATAGATATTAATCAATTACAATTTTATCAAAACAAATTACAAGATTTGGAGAGTGATTTATCTAATCCAAATATTACTTCTGATTCTAAAAAAATAGAAGAAGTATCTAGAGAATATAAAAATACAAAAGAAATTTTTGATGTTTTTTTAGATTATAAAAAAACTATTGATAATATAAATGGAGCAAAAGAAATGTTATCATCCGAAGATGAATCTATAAAAATTATGGCTGAAGAAGAATTAGCTCAATTGGAGTCAAAATTTAATATATTAGAAGGTAAATTAAAACTTCTTTTGGTTCCAAAAGATCCAAAAGATGATAAAAATGCTATTCTTGAAATAAGAGCTGGAGTTGGAGGTGATGAAGCTGAACTTTTTGCTGGAGATCTTCTTAGGATGTATACGCTTTATACTCAAAAAAAAGGATTAAAACTTGAAATTATAGATATTAGTAAAAATGCTATAGGCGGAGTGAAAGAAGCTATTATAAAAGTTGATGGTATTGGTGCTTATGGTTTATTAAAATGGGAAAGTGGAACCCATAGAGTTCAAAGAGTTCCAGAAACTGAAAAATCTGGTAGAGTTCATACCTCTGCGGCTACTGTAGCTATTATGCCAGAAGCAGAAGAAACGGATATAAAAATTGACCCTAAAGATTTAAGAATTGATACTTATTGTTCTTCGGGAGCAGGTGGTCAATCTGTAAATACAACCTATTCAGCCGTTAGAATAGTTCATATTCCTACAAACATTGTTGTTACCTCTCAAGATGAAAGAAATCAAACTCAAAACAAAGAAAAAGCTATGATAGTATTAAGATCTAGACTTTATTCTTTAGAAGAAGAAAAAAAAGCTGAAGAAGAAAGAACATTAAGAAAAGAACAAGTTGGTTCTGGTGGAAGGGCTGAGAAGATAAGGACTTATAATTTTCCTCAAGATAGGGTAACTGATCATAGAATAAAACTTTCTTTACATGGTTTACCTGGAATTTTAAATGGAGAAATAGATGAAATAATTGATGGGCTAAGAATTGCCAGTACAGAAAAAGATTTAAGCAATATATCAAATGAAGATGAAGAATAAAATTGAGATTAATTCTCAATTTTATTTTTGTATTTTTGTGTTTTGTGTTATAATTTAAAAAAGTATTTAATCAAAACAAAAATGATAGACAAATTTGAATTAAAAATATATTCTATCTTGTTTCTTTTAGTTTTTATACTAATTCAACCAGTTTGTATTCTTGCTGAAAGTTCTCAATACTATCAAGAGCAAATAAATAAACTTAAACAACAAACTGCAGAAAAAAATAAAACAATAGAACAAGCAAAACAAAAACAAGCAGAATATCAAGCTATAATAGATGAAAAAAGAGAAGAAAAAGTTACTTTAAAAAGTCAAAAAGAAGTAATACAAGGACAAATTTTAAAAACAAAATTTGATATTATTGAATTTGAGGATCAAATTGAAAAAACAGAATTAGAGATAAAAGTTTTAGATTTAGAAATTTTACAAACAAAAAGAAATATAGAAGAACAAAAATTTAAAATAGCTGATTTAATAAAAGTTATTTATAAAAATGATAACAAAGGAATATTGGAAGCTTTTTTCCTTAATGATTCATTATCTGAATTTTTTGACCATATAAAATATGCTGAATCTATAAATGATGGTTTAGCAACCGTATTAGAAAGTTATAAACAAAGTAAAGATGGGCTTGGAAATAAAAAACAAGAACTCAGAGAAAAAGCCTTAGAATTAGAAAAAAATAAAATAGAATTAGAGTTAAAAAGAGAAGACTTACAAAGCAATCAAGAAAATTTAGCTATATTAATAAAACAAACACAAGATCAAGAAGAAAAATTTCAAAAAATATTAGCAAATCAAATATTACAAGAAAAACTAATTCAAGCCGAAATACAGAGAATAAATAAAGACATAATTAGTGTTAATTCTAAATTTAAAACAGCAAAAGAAAAAGAAGCAATGGAGAAAAAACTTCTTGATATGGGTGGAGCTGTTAGTAATAATAGTTTAGAATGGCCAGTTCCTTCAAAAATAGTTACTGCATATTTTAGAGATCCTTCTTATCCTTACAAAAACACAATAGGTGAACATTCTGCAATTGATATAAGAGCTTCTCAAGGAACAGCTATTAAAGCTCCTGCGGGAGGATATGTTCTACAAACGAAAGATAATGGCTATGGTTATAGTTATATAATGTTAATGCACGCTAATAATATAGTAACTCTTTATGGTCATGTTTCTGGATTTAATGTATTACAAGATCAATATGTAAAAAAAGGTGATGTAATTGGTTATACTGGTGGTAAACCCGGAACAAAAGGAGCAGGACCATTTACAACCGGACCTCATTTACATTTTGAAGTTAGGGTAAACGGTGTTCCTGTAAATCCTCTTGAATATTTAAAAATTAAATAAAAACAAAGACCACATTTGTGGTTTTTATTTTTATTATAAATGTATTGAAAATAGCCTAAAATACTGTTATTATTAAATTAATAAAAATTAAAAAACAAACATGGAAAGAATTTTTACAAATGAACTAAAAAATAAAATTGGAGAAAAGGTTTTTTTGAAAGGATCACTTCATAAAGTTAGAGATCTTGGTGGTCTTTGTTTTGGTGTTTTGAGAGATAAAAATGGAATAGTTCAAATTACAACAGAAGATAAAGATTCTATTTTACCTAAACTCAAAAGAGAATCTATTATAGAAGTTAGTGGGGAAGTAAAGATATGCGAAAAAGCTGCAAATGGTATAGAAATATATTTGGATTATATTAAATGTTTAGTTGAAGTAACTGAAGATCTTCCTTTTGAAATTGATAAAAATGATATTAATGCTAGTCTTGATACTATTTTAAATTTTAGATCAATTTCTCTTAGAAATTTAAAAAATAGATCTATATTTAAAATACAACACACCATCCTAAAAGCTTTTAGAGAATATTTTACTAAAGAAGGATTTACAGAAATGAACTCTTCTAAATTGTTAGGATCTGCTACTGAAGGTGGTGCTAATGTTTTTAAAGTTAAATATTTCGACAAAGAAGCTTATCTTGCTCAATCTCCACAGTTTTATAAACAAATGATGGTGGGTGTTTTTGAAAGAGTTTTTGAAACTAATTTTGTTTATAGAGCTGAAGAACATAATACTAGCAGACATCTTAATGAATATATGAGTTTAGATATTGAATTAGGCTATATTAATTCTGTTGTTGATGTTATGAAAGCTGAAGAAGGTTTTTTCAAATATGCTATTAACTTATTAAAAACAGAATGTTCTGAAGATTTTGAAAGATTAAATACAGAATTACCAATTATCCCAGATACTGGTATTCCTATGATTAAATTTGCCGATGCTCAAAAATTATTAGATGAAAAATATGGACAAAAATGTTTTGGAGAACCTGATTTAGAACCAGAACATGAAAAATTACTCGGGGAATATGCCAAAAAAGAATTAGAATCTGATTTTATATTTATCACTCACTATCCAACAATGAAAAGACCAATGTATACTATGATTGATTCCGAAAATTCAGAATTTACATGTAGTTTTGATCTTTTATTCAAAGGATTAGAAATTACATCTGGCGCTCAAAGAGAACATAGATATGAAGAATTAAAGAAAAATATGGAAAGGAAAGGATTAAATCCTGCTGATTTTGAAGATTATCTTTCTGCTTTTAAGTTTGGTCTTCCTCCTCATGGTGGGTTTGGAATTGGGCTTGAAAGAGTAACTGCTCAATGCTTAGGTGTTAGTAATGTTAGAGAAACCACATTACTACCAAGAGATCTTGATAGATTAACTCCTTAATTAAAAAATTCTCAGACTTTTATCTGAGAATTTTGTTTTTTTTAAATAATAATATCAATTTTGTAGTTTGGTTTTATTCTTCTTCTTTTTACTGAATCTTTTATTTTCATAGCGGCTTTAATTTCTTTGTTTTTTGAATTAAGAAATTTTATAAAATCTACCAAAATTCCATTATTTATATCTTCCAATAAGTGATCTCTCTCAAAAGCTATAAAACTAAAAGATTTATTATTTTCTTCAAGTAATATTTTTTCTGGAAGATAATTCTTATCTATTATAATAAAATCTATAATATCACCTATAGTGTTTGCATAAGTATTATCAATCTCAACATCTTCTTTGTATGGGTAACCTGATACTTCTGAACTATTTCTTTCGAAAAAAAGAACTTTCATAGTTTTTTTACACAAAACACTGTTTGATAATATGATTATTTCCTTTTTTATTATTTTTCTTTCTTTAACTATACTCATATATTCCTCCTTTATATTTTTTAAAATAACACTTTATCTAAAAAAAGTCAATTTATTGATATTTATAACAAATTAAAGTAGAATTATTTTATAAATCATTAATATAATTTTATGCAAATTGTTGATGAGTCTACAGTAAAACATATAGCTAAATTATCCAAAATAGACTTAAAAGATGAGGAAATAAGTTCTATGTCTAAACAGATTGAACAATTTTTAGAATATGTTGAACAGTTAAATGATATAACAGAAAACATTGAACCCTTAGATAATTTAACAGGGAATACAAATATTCTTAGGGAAGATAATGTTGTTGATTTTAACAATAAAGAAAAAATTATTTCTAATAGCCCAAAAAACGATAATGGATTTATATTGGTCCCAAAAGTATTAGAAAATTAATTTTAAAACCGAAAAACTAAAAACTAAAAAAATGAATTTCAAAGATTTAACAATAGAAAAAATACATAAATCTTTTATAAACAAGGAATTTTCTTGCACTGATTTAATCAATGCTTGTTTTGATAGAATAGATGAAATTAATTCTACTTATAATGTTTATACTAGCTTATGCAAACAAGAAGCTTTAGAAAAAGCTAAATTGATTGATGATAAAATTTTAAAAAATAAACAACTAAAAAAGCTTGATGGAATTCCTTTTTCTGTTAAAGATTCTATTTGCACAAAAGAATGTAAATCTCAAGCTGGTTCTAATATTTTAAAAAATTTTGAGTCTTCTTATAATGCAACAGTTGTAGAAAAACTTCTTAATGAGGGAGCTATTTTAATTGGAAAAACTAATTGCGATTCTTTTGGCCATGGATCTTCTACTAAAAATAGTGACTACGGAATTACAAAAAATCCTTTTTCTTTAGATCATGTTGCTGGTGGTTCTTCTGGTGGTGCTGGTGCTTCTATAGCTTTAAATACTTGCGTTTTTGCAATAGGAGAAGATACTGGTGGATCTATTAGATGTCCAGCTTCTTTTTGTGGTGTTTATGGATTAAAACCTTCTTATGGAAGAGTTTCTAGATATGGTGCTATAGCTTATGGTTCTAGTCTTGATACCGTAGGACCTCTTGCTGATAATATTGACAACATTGAAATGGTTCAGAATATTATTGAAGGTATTGACGAAAAAGATGTTACAACAATAAAAAATAAAATTGAAAACCAAAAACAAAAAACTAAAATAATTGGGGTTATTAAAGAATTTGATGGGGAAGGATTAGATTCTAGAATAAAAAATTTATTCAATCAAAAACTAGATTATTACAAATCTAAAGGATATGAAATTAAAGAATTTTCTATGCCATCTGTAAAATATGCTGTTGCTAGTTATTATCTTATTGCTTGCTCTGAAGCTTCTTCTAATTTGTCAAAATTTGATGGTGTTAAATTTGGATATAGAGCTTCTAATATTACAAAATTAGAAGAAATGTATCTTGAAACAAAAAAACAAGGTTTTAGTTTTGAAACTAAAAAAAGAATAATACTTGGAACTTATGCATTATCTGCTGGTTATGCTGATAAATATTACAAAAAGGCTTGTATTGCAAGAAATATTATAAAAAATGAAATTGAAAATATATTAAAAGAAATTGATTTTATTATAGCACCTACTAGTCCTGTTTTGCCTTATGAAATAAATCCTTCCACTGAAATAAGTTCTATGACAGAATATTTATCTGATATCTATACGGTAATACCAAGTCTTGCTGGAATTTGTAGTTTAAATATTCCTATTGGTTTTGTAAATAATCTTCCGGTTGGAATTCAAATAATAGGTAAAGTATTAGAAGAACATGAAATAATTAATTTTATTAAAAGTGTATAAATAATATTTTCCAGTTATTTTTTATGTTATAATATTTTATATAAAAAATTAAAAAAAAATTATGTTAAATCCACAATTTTTGTATACAATACTATTTTTTGCACCTTTTATTTTATTAATAATTTTAGGATTTTTAATAGCTAAAAAACTTATCAAAATAGGTTTAGTTATTTTTGTAATAGCTCTTATTCTTTTCTTTGGTTTTTCTATAAAAATATCTCCTTTGGATTATTTTTTTAATTACAATCAAGAAGTTGACTCAAAAAGTATTAATTTAGGAAAATACACTATTACTTTTGGACAAACACCTTCAGATAAATTATATTACTCTTATATAAAAATTTACGATAATGAAACTCAAAAGGGAAATACAATAGAATTAGATCCAAAATCTGGAAAATATTGGAATGTCCAAATAAAAACAGAGGGTGATAATATTTGTTTTTATAATATAGAAAAAAAATTATTTTGCATAGACAAATCTAATTGGAATATTAATTATAAAAATACAACAGAAAATTTAAAAGATATAGTTAATCAAGAACAAACGCCAAATAACACAAACGAAAATATAATAGAAAATTAAAAAATTAAATATGAGATATTTTCCAATAATAGGATTAGAAATTCATGTACAACTTGACACTAAAACTAAATTATTTTGTTCATGCAACAATGAATCTTTTGGTGTAAATCCGAATACAAATATATGTCCGATTTGTTCTGGTCAACCAGGAACATTGCCAGTAATGAATAAAGAAGCAGTTAATTATGCAATAAAAGCTGGACTTGCTATGAATTGTGAAATTAATAAATACACAAAATGGGATAGAAAATCTTATTTTTATCCTGATTTACCAAAAGGATATCAGATATCTCAATATGATCATCCAATAGATAAGGATGGTTTTATTGAAATTTTTATAGAAAATGAAAATAAAGAATTAATTTCAAAAAAAATAAGACTAGAAAGAGCTCACCTTGAAGAAGATGCTGGGAAATCTATTCATGATAAAAGTCCAGAGTATACTTATTTAGATTATAATAGATGTGGAACTCCTTTACTTGAAATAGTTTCTAAACCAGATATGGAATCTTCTGCTGAAGCTGAATTATACGCTAGAGAAATTAGAAGGATAATGAGATATATTGGAGTTTCTAGATGTGATATGGAGAAGGGACATATGAGATTTGATATTAATGTAAATTTAAAAGTCCAAAAAGAAGACAATACAATATCATATACACCTATAGCTGAAGTTAAAAACCTTAATTCATTTAAATCTTTATCTAAAGCTATTGAATATGAAATTATTAGACAGAAAGAAGATTTTGAAAATACTGGAATAGAAAAAAACGATAAAAATAAAACAACTAGACTTTGGAACGATAATAAAGGAATTACTGCTCAAATGAGAACAAAAGAAGAAGCTGCTGATTATAGGTATTTCCCAGATCCAGACGTTATGCCCGTTGTGATTGATAATGATTGGATAAATTCTATTAAAAATACTTTACCAGAAATGCCTTCTGTAAGATTTAAAAAATATTTACAATTAGGTTTTTCAAAAACTATTTCTTATTATATTGTTGATAATATTATATTAGCTGATTATTTAGATAATTGTTTAAGTATAATAGGTGACAATAAAGATTTAGAAAAAGAATTTTTAAATTGGTTTGGAAGAGACTTTCTTTCTCAAATCAATCAAACCCCTGAAGATAGTGAAGATGTTAATATTGTTATAAAAATAAATGAAAAAGATTTTGTTGAACTTATTAATTTAGTAATAACTAAAAAAATAACAAGAAATCTTGCAAAAGAATTTTTGTCTGATATATGGGAAAATAGTAATACTTTAGAAAAATTAAAAGCAACTATTTCAAATGAAGAAATAAATGTGGAAGAAATTATAAATAAAGTTATTTCAAATAATCAAAATATGTTAGAACAATGGAAATCTGGAAATGAAAAAGTGTTTAATGTGTTCGTAGGTTTAACAATGAAAGAAACAAAAGGTTTAGTTGATCCTAAAGAAATTCAAGAAAAATTAAAATCAATTTTAGCAAAATAAACGAGTTATTTCTCGTTTTTTTGTTACTTTTTTTAATTACTTACGTTATAATATATATAACTAAATAATAATTTATAAAATGAAAAAAGTATTTATTATCGCTTTATTTATAATAACATTTTTATCTTTAAACACTTTTACTAAAGCAGAGGAAAGGGCTTGTACTATGCAATACGATCCTGTTTGTGGCGTTGATGGAGTTACTTATGGGAATTCTTGTATGGCAAATGATACTGAAATAGCTTACAAAGGTGAATGTGATACTTCAAAAAACACAACAAAACCATGTACAAGAGAATATATGCCAGTATGTGGCATTGTACAAGTTCAATGCATAAAAGCTCCTTGTAATCCTGTATTTGAAACATTCTCAAATAAATGTGTTTTATCTAATAATAGCTTAGCCAAAAAAGCTTACGATGGAGAATGTAAAGAAAAAATATCAGGCCCTTCTCAAGTTAAATTTTATATAAACATAACAAAATACGGAAAAGATTTATTTGGAGATAAATTAGAAAAAATATCTGGTCCTTCTCAAATTAAGTTTTATACAAATATTAAAAAAATAGGTGACATTGATTTATATGGTATAAGAAAATCATAACTATAGCTATAAATAAAAGATCTGGATTAACTTCCTGATTTTTTATTTATAAATATAATTTGAATTAATGTTTTTTTCGTAGTATGATACTCCATACTTATATTTGCTAAAATTAAATAAATAAAAAATGACAGAAGAGTTAAAAATCAAAAAAAACTACGAAAAATCGATATTAAAATCAATATTAGCTATTTCTATACCAATAGTTTTAGTTAACATATTACAAGTTATGTATAATTTAACAGACACATATTGGGTTGGTAAGCTAGGTTCAAATGCTGTTGCTTCTATATCTATTGGGTTTCCAATATTGTTTTTATTAATATCTTTTGCAAATGGATTAACTGTTGCTGGGACTGTCTTTGTTTCACAATTTAAAGGTAAGGGGGATCAAAAAAATATAAATAAATTTTCAGCTCAAACTTTAATTATTGTTTCGTTGATATCAATAATATTAAGCATAATCGGCTATCTATTGTCTAATAAAATGTTAACAGCAATAGGAGCTGATGAAACTATATTAAAAGATGCAAGTAGTTATCTTAGAATATCATTCTTAGCACTTCTTCCTACTTTTATATTTTCTATATTTCAATCAACAATGAGAGG
>CAZHKK010000002.1:36544-60808 GCA_964532735.1 uncultured Gammaproteobacteria bacterium
AGTTTTGGAACATTAATAATTGCAGCTTATGGTTTAGGGACTAGAATGTTTAGTTTTGTTATTATACCTGCTATAGGATTCATGGTTGCAGTATCAACGCTTGTAGGACAAGCTATGGGTGTGAAAGATATTAAAAAAATAGAATCTATAGCAAAACAAGGATCTATTTTAGCTTTTTCTGTCTTAACTGGAATTGGAGTTTTATTTTTTGTATTTGCTAAAAATATAGCTCAAATATTTATACCTAATGATTTTGCTGTTATAGAAAAAGCTGCAGAATTTATAAGATTACTATCTTTATCTTTTGGATTTATTGGCATAAATATGACATTAAGCGGGGTATTGGTAGGAACAGGAAATACATCAACATCAATGAAACTTACAATGACAAATACATTTTTAGGGTTTTTTATTGCGCTTATTTTATCAAAATTTACACCTATTGGTTATGTAGGAATTTGGTTGTCTTATTTAATAAATGGGGTCATAATGCTTATTGCTACTTATTTAATAATTATTAAAGGCAAATGGAAAAATAAGGAAATTACTAAAGATATAGAAATTCAAGAAAATATAGAATTTGAAACATTACTAAAAGAATCTATAGAATAATTAGAATATGTATTTTAAATATACTATAATTAATATAATAAATAATAATTAAAAAAAATGAAAAAAGTTGTTAAAATACTGATACCAATAACAATAATAATACTAATTATTATTGGAATTATTTTTTTTATAAATAAAAACAAAGAAATTCAAAAAGATTATAAAGAATATAAAATTAATTTTGGAGATTTTGTAAATTATGTAGAAGCTGATGGTAAAATTTCTGGAGAAAACCAAATATCAATTAAATCTAAAGCGTCAGGAAATATTGAAAAAATATATTTCAAAAATGGAGATATAATAAAAAAGGGTGATTTAATAATAAAATTAGAATCTATAGATGCTGAAAATGCATTAAGAAATGCTAGAACAAGCGTTGCTAATGCACAAAATAATTTAAATAAAATTACAAAGCCAGCTGATAAACTTACTACAACACAAGCTGAATTATCTCTACAAACAGCAAAAGATAATTTAGAAAAATTAAAATTATCTCAAAAAATAACATTAGAGCAGGCACAAGAAGCAAATTCTAATGCTCAAAAATCTTTAGAAAATTCTTATGATACTGCTTTAAATAATATAGATGGCGCTTTTTCTGGTTTTGGAACTATTATTAATAATTCTCAAAAAATTCTTTATTTGTCAGAATTGATTTCCAATCAAGACATAACAGGAAATGCTGATATAGATAAAAATTTATTACAAGATCCTAGCATTTTATGGAATGTTGAAATGCCAAAATATTGGCAAGATATTTTAAATTCTACAAATTTTGATACCCCAGAAGATAAGACTAAATTAGAAAATTTAGCTAAATTAGCAACTATTGCTTATAAAAATGCTAAAAATAATTATAATTTATCTACTACAGAATACAGAACTTTATCAAGATTTTCAGAAAAAGAAGATATAGAAAGATTTCTTACAAAATCTATTGATACAGCAAAGTATTTTACAGAAATGGAAAGAAGTCTTAACAATCTTTATGATTATTTTATAACTTATAATAACGATAGAAAAAGAACTCTTTATTACAATATTCCTGTATATAATTCTACTTTAAAAGGCGATACTGTAAATTGTAATGGCTTTTTGTCAAATTTAATTACTTCACAAACTGGCGCTTATGGTATTGAAACATTAAAAATATCTTTAAAAAATACCGAAAGAAACTTACAAACACTTATTCAAAATCAACCTTTAGATTTAAGATCTGCGCAAAAAAATCTTGATGCAATGCAAGAATCTTATAATAAATTGATTAATGGCGCTGATAAGTTAGATATTAAATCATATCAAATAGCTTTAGAACAAGCTAATATTCAATTATCTTCTGCATTAAACCAGTTAGATAATTATTATATAAAAGCACCTTTTGATGGTATTGTTGGTGGTATAAATTACAATATATCTGATTTAATAATTTCTGGATCATCAATAGCTCAAATAGTTTCTGATAATAAAATAGTAGAAATAAATGTAAATGAAAATGATACCTCTAAATTAGAAATTGGGCAAAAAACAGAAGTTGTTTTTGATGCTTTTGATAAATTAAAAATAGAAGGTAGTGTTATTGAAATAAATTCAACGCCAAATCAAGAACAATCAAACGTTGTTAATTATTTAGTAAAAATAAGTTTAAATAAAAATTCTGAAAATGAAAAATATTTTGATTTAATAAGAACAGGAATGAATATTTCTGCAAAAATAATAACAAAAGAAAAGAAAAATATCTTATTGGTAGACAATGGAGCAGTAAATGAAACTGACGATGGTTTCTTTGTTGAAACATTAATAAAATCAAATGATGGTAAAGATATTATAAATAAAAAATATATAACTATTGGACTTATTGGTAATGATAATACTGAGGTCTTGTCTGGTTTAGAAGAAAATGAAACAGTAATAATTAGAAAAAAGAAAACACAATCTTCTGGTTTTAGTTTCTAATGAATAATAATCCAAAAAATGAAAAATCCAAAAAATATAATAAAAATTGAAAATATAACAAAAAATTTCGGTAAAAAAGATAATATTACAAAAGTTCTTAAAGGTATTTCTTTTGATATAAAAGAAGGTGAATTTGTTGCTATAATTGGTAAATCTGGTTCTGGTAAATCAACTTTAATGAATATTCTTGGCGCTCTTGATACTCCAACTTCTGGTAATTATTTTTTAGATGGAAGAGATATTTCTAAAATGAAAGATAAACAATTGGCGGAAATTAGACAAAAGAAAATAGGTTTTGTTTTTCAATCTTTCAATCTTTTAAACGGTGTGTCTGTTCTTAAAAATGTAATGATGCCTCTTATTTATAATAAAAAAGTAAAAACTTCTGATAGAAAAGATATAGCCTTACAATGTCTTGAGAATGTTAGTTTTGATATGGAAAGAATAAATAATAAACCTAATCAAATTTCAGGAGGTCAAATGCAAAGAGTTGCTATTGCTCGTGCTTTAGTTAATAATCCATCTATGATTTTAGCTGATGAACCCACTGGCAATTTAGATAGTAAAACAGAAGAAATAGTATTAAATACTTTCAATGATTTAAATAAAAATCATGATGTTACTATTGTTATTATTACTCATGATGATTCTGTTGCTAATTACGCTGATAGAATAATAAAAATACATGATGGTTTTGTTGTTGAAGATGTTCCAAAGGAAAAAAGTAATATTAATCTAAGAAAATAAACATAATGAGATTATCTGATTTATTAAAAGAAACATATTCTGCTATAACTATAAAAAAAGGGAGAACATTTCTTACTATTTTAGGTATTATTATTGGAATATCTTCAGTTACCGCTATATTAACAATAGGTGAGGCTGCTCAAAAATCTATCGAAAAAGATATAAAATCATTTGGTGATAATATTATTTTTATAGATTTAGATCCTAGTAAAATATCAGAATCTGGAAAAAACATAGACGGAATAACGAAGAATAATATTGATGAAATTAAAAAAATAGATGGAGTTGACTCTAATTCTATTTTTTCTTTTGATATGTCTTCTTATATTGTTGGACATAAAAATAAAGATGCTGTATTTACTGTAATGGGTGGAGAATATGATTCTTTAGATAGGGTTGGTTTTGAAATAGAAAATGGTAAATTTTTCAATAAACAACACGAATCTTCGGCATCAAAAGTTGTTTTTATTGGACCTGATGTAAAAGATGAATTGTTTCCAAACAAAAATCCTATCGGGGAGAGTATTAAGATAAATGATGTAACTTTTCAAGTTATTGGTGTTATGAAAAGTAAAAAAATGACTATACAAAGTTTTGATAACGCTATTTTTATGCCATTATCTACTCTTCAGAGATATTTAACAGGTAGAAACTCTGCTTATGAAGTCTGGGTTTATTATAATAAAAATTTTGACGTAGTTGAAATAAAAGAAGAAATAAAACAATCTTTATTAAAAAGTTCTGGATTAGAAGATGATGGAATAGAATATTTTATGATAATGACGCAAGATGATACTCTAGAATTAACGAATAATATTACTGAAATTTTTTCTTCTTTACTTGTCGCTATAGCCGCCATATCACTTCTTGTATCTGGAATAGGTATTATGAATATGATGTTGAGAATAGTTGCAGAAAGAACAAAAGAAATAGGATTAAGAAAAGCTATAGGGGCTACAACCTTTGAAATAAGTGTTCAATTTTTAACAGAATCTATAGCATTAACAATACTTGGTGGATTTTTTGGTGTTTTATTTGGAATTTTATTATCTAATGCTATTATCCCGTTAATGAACCTACAAAGAGTTATTTCTTTAAATGCAATAATAGTATCATTTTCTGTTTCTGGGTCTATTGGTATATTGTTTGGATTTTATCCAGCAAGAAGAGCTGCAAAAATGAATCCTATAGATGCATTAAGAATAGAATAATAAAAAAATATGAAATTTAGAGACTCAATAAATGAAACAATTCAATATTTGCTTTCTAATAAAACAAAAACCATATTGACTATGGTAGGTATTTCTATTGGAATTATGTCTATAATATCAATGTTATCAATAGGAAATGCTGCTAAATTATCCATAGAAAAAGATATACAGTCTATGGGTGCAAACATCATACAAATAATTCCAAATAGCGAATTTTTAAGAACAGGAAAACAGAAAATAGATTTATTTTCTGATCAAGATTTAAAAAATATTTCTAAAGTTGATGGGGTTCGTATTCCTTATGGTTTAAACTCTGTAACTGGGCAAACTATTTATAAAAATAACAAACAAAATCTTATGGTAATGGGTTCTAATTTAGAATTTCATAAAGAATTAAATAGCGAATTTTTATCAGGAAGAAATTTTACTCAAAATGAAGTAAATAATTACAATAAAGTTGTAACAATAGGTGAAAAAGTAGCTAAAGATTTATTTGGGAGCAAAAGTCCTATTGGAGAAAATATTAAAATAAATGGTGTTTCTTTTAGGGTTGTTGGAATTAATAAAACGGTTAAATTTGCATTGGGTTTAAATAATTTTGAAAATAGAATATTTATGCCAGTAACTACAATGCAAAGATATTTGATTGGTAAAAATGAATATTCTTTTTTATGGGTTCAATTATATAAAGAAACCGACGCTAATCTTGCAAAAGATGAAATATATAAAACACTAACTAAAGTTAGGGGATTAAAAGAAGATTCTCAAATAAAATATTTTAGACTTTTTAGTAGTGATGATTTAATGAAAACAATAGGAACTGTTACAAATGTATTTACAATTCTACTTGCTTCTATTGCTGGAATCTCTCTTATTGTGGCAGGTATTGGCATTATGAATATGATGCTTACTACTGTAATGGAAAGAACTAAAGAAATAGGATTAAGAAAAGCTGTTGGAGCACAAGCAAACGATATATCAAATCAATTTTTAATAGAATCTGTTTCAATAAGTTTTATGGGTGGATTGTTTGGCGTTTTGTTTGGAGTTGGACTTGCTAATTTAGTTACTGGAGTATTTATGAAAATTGATAGCGGAGTGAATATTTCTTATATTTTATTTGCATTTATATTATGTTCTATAATAGGTGTTGGGTTTGGATATTATCCAGCCAAAAGAGCTGCTAAATTAAATCCTATAGAAGCTTTAAGATATGAATAAAAAAGACCTAATTAATTAGGTCTTTTATCTTTTTACGAAAGATTAAACGCTGTTTGAATACACTCACTATATATGTGACACATATAAATTGTGAGGCTATTTTATTTTAAATGGAAATTAGTAAAACCATTTATCGTGTAATTTCTCCTTAATAAATTAACACTACCTATCACTTACTCAAAAATTGAAATAATCAATTTTACATAGGTTTGAGCCTCTTTTGGATACTTTGTTGTTTTTAGAAACAACTGAAAACATTATTTTAAAAATATGTTTTCTGAAAGAACATTATCTTTGTTTTGTTCAAAATCTTCTATTTTCTCAACTTCACCTATATTATGTATCATTGGTGGAGCTTGACCTAAATTGTTTTGATTTTCTAAATCAACCTGCAATTTATTAATTTGCTGTTGCATTTTTAAAATTATATCAAAACCTTCTTTTATACAATCTAAATCTTGAACAAAATTATTTACATTTTCATAATCTGATATATAAATTTTAAAATCTTCTAAATTTTTTATACTCAATATTATTGAATCAATATCTATGTTTTCTATTTTACTAACTCTTTCATTAAGTTTTTCAAAATCTATTTTATCAGCCTTACTTTGATCAATATCTAATATTATATTGTTTAAACAATTTATAGATTCATTTATATTATCAAGCTCTTCTATTGAAGGTGTATTAAGTTTTGATATTTTAAATTGTATGTCTAGTAAAGAATTTTGAATATCAATATATCTTGATCCCATTTTATTGTAAAAATCAGTCAATAAATCCTGTTTGCCTTTCATATTAGATATGTCTTTGTCTTGTTTAATGTTTGTGTCATTAATTATTGAAACAAAATTATCTAAATTTTTTAATTCTTCTTTTACGATAATAAAATCTTCATTAATAATTTTTATTTTTTCGTTTAATTCATTTTTCTCTTCTTCTTTTTCTATAATATATTTTTCAAACTTTTTATCCATTAAAGATAAATCTTCTGCTGTTTTTTTATCTTTTTCAAATAAAACAAAAAACATAAGAATAATAAAACAAAAAAACAAAAGCATTGTGCTGTTATTTTTTATAAAATAACCCAAATCATTAAAAAATTTTTTACCATTCATAACAATCCTCCTAAGATTAGCGTATCAAAAATAAAAACTCTTTATATATTTAAAATTACCTCCAAGTAATTTGTTATTTGATATCTTATACAAATGTTGTTTTTTTTGCAAAAAAGACTTGTTAATAACTTTTTATAAATTATCTTTATATTGTTTTTTATAGTTTTTAATGTATAATATAGTAACATTTTGAATATTAAACTTTTTATGGATCAACAATATATTAGAAATTTTTGTATAATTGCTCATATAGACCATGGTAAATCTACCTTGGCTGATAGATTTTTACAAATTACAAATACTGTTCCAGAAAGAAAAATGCATGCTCAATTATTGGATAGTATGGAACTGGAAAGAGAAAGGGGTATTACTATAAAACTCACTCCTGTAAATATGAATTATACATATAAAGGAAATAATTATAGATTGAATTTAATAGACACTCCTGGTCATATTGATTTTAATTATGAAGTATCTAGATCTCTTGCTGCTTGTGAGGGTGCTATTTTGGTTGTTGACGCTACACAAGGTGTTCAAGCTCAAACCGTAGCAAATCTTTATCTTGCCATTGAACAAGGTCTTGAAATTATTCCTGTTATAAATAAAATAGATCTTCCAAATTCTGATATAGAAAGAGTTAGTAAAGAAATTATTAGTCTTATTGGTTGTAAAATAGAAGACATAATTCATGCTTCTGCAAAAACAGGAATAGGAGTAGAAAATATTATTAACGAAGTAATAGAAAGAATCCCTTGCCCTAATGGTGTTTTGGACACAAAAGAAACAAAAGCTCTTATATTTGATTCTAACTATGATAAATATAGAGGTGCTGTTATGTATATTAGGGTTGTAAATGGATTACTTCAAAAAGGAGACATGGTTAAATTGATAAACAAAAACACAGAAGCTGAAATTTTAGATATTGGCTTGCTACAACCTACTATGATACCAACAGAATCTCTTGAAACTGGGCAAATAGGATATTTGGTAACAAATATTAAAAATATATCTGAGACAAAAGTAGGAGATACTATTACTTTGTTAAAAAATACTCATATAGAACCTTTGTCTGGTTATAAAAAAGTTAAACCTTTTGTTTTTGCTGGCATATATTGTAAAGATAGCTCTGAATTTAATATTTTGAGAGATGCTATGGAAGAAATTGTTCTTTCTGATAGTGCTATAGAATACACCCCAGAAGCTAGTAATGGATTAGGTTTTGGTTTTAGATGTGGTTTTTTAGGATTGTTACATTTAGAGATTATTTCTGAAAGATTAACTAGAGAATATGGTTTAGATTTGATAATCACTACTCCATCTGTTGAATACAAAGTATTATTAAAAGATGGAAAAGAAGAATTAATACATAGTCCTCAAGAACTTAAAGACCCATCATATATAGATTCTGTTTTTGAGCCATTTGTATCTTGCGAAATTGTTGTTCAATCAAATTATGTTGGATCTGTAATGGAGATAATGCCAGAATATTATGGTGTATATAAAAGCATAAATTACCTTGAAGAAACTAGAGTTATATTAAAATACGAAATGCCTCTAGCTTCTATATTAGTTGATTTTTATGATAGATTAAAAAGTATTAGTAAAGGTTATGCTTCATTGAGTTATGAATACTTAGATTTTAGAAAGGCTGATATTATAAAATTAGATATTAGTGTTGCTGGAAATGAAGTTGACGCTCTTTCTGTTTTGACTTATAGAAACGCTGCTTACAAGGAAGGAAAAAGAATTGTAGAAAAATTAAAATCTGTTTTAGATAGAGAATCTTTTGAAATAAAACTTCAAGCAATGGTTAGTGGGAAAATAATAGCATCGGAAAGAATATCCGCAATGAGAAAAGATGTTTTAGCAAAAATGTCTGGTGGAGATTATACAAGAAAATTAAAACTTCTTCAGAAACAAAAAGAAGGAAAGAAAAAAATGATGGGTAAGGGAAGTGTTGACATACCTCATGAAGTTTTTTTAGAAATGCTTAAAAGATAAAAAATCTGAATTTATTTTC
Source organism: uncultured Gammaproteobacteria bacterium (assembly GCA_964532735.1). Taxonomy (GTDB): domain Bacteria; phylum Patescibacteriota; class Patescibacteriia; order JAGPKW01; family JAGPKW01; genus JAJXYN01. The sequence goes on from CAZHKK010000002.1 coordinate 45,430, forward strand.
AGATTTTTATTTTATTTGATTTTTTGTTTTTTTTGTTTTAATATATTAAAACAACAATTTTATGGAGGAACATATGAGAGCTGAAACTTGTAGAAGTGAATGTGTTGATGAAGATTGTGAAAAAGTGTTTTTTGCATGTCCAAGGGAGGATTGCTTTGATATATTCAAAGTAAAAGTGGATGAAATCATAAATAAAAAAACAAGAAGTAGTATCTTTCCAAGAAAAGAAACACTTATTTTTTTAAAAGCAGATTTTTGCCAAAAAGAAAAATGTGACCCAGGCTGTAAGGCTTGTAATTTTAAAGCTTTCTGTTTATCAGAAGAAGAGATTCAAGAATTAAGAAAAGAATTTAAAGAAGATTATAATGCTTTTATAGTTGTAAAAAGCGTAAACAAAGATGGAAAATTTAAGGTGTGTTATAATTTATAACTCATTTAACCAATAAAAAATAAATACCGTAAAAAATTTACGGTATTTTTATTTTATATATTGTGTTATATAATAGATAATATAGGAAGAATCATGCTCATTGTCATCATTAAAACTAATATTATTACAATAACATATTTAATAACATTTTTATTTTTTTTCATATGCAAGAAATTATTAAAAATTTAAAATCAGACGAAAAAGTAGTAGCAATAATTAGAAAATTTTTTTTATCTTTATTTAAGGATGTATTTTTTTCTTTTTTTCTTTTTGTCTTATCTTTTACCTCTTTGTATTTTATACTACAAATCAAAAATAGTGAAGTTTTAAAAAATTTTTCTTTTGTTTTGTTTGGTATTTGTGTCCTTTTAGCTTTATTTTTTGCTATTAAAACATTTTTTATATTAAGATTTGATTCTTTGGTTGTTACAAATTATAGAGTTTTTGATGTTTCTCAAAGTAGTATTTTTAATAAAAAAATAACAGAAATAAATTTAAAAGACATAAAATCTATTTCTTTTACTAAAAATGGGATAATAAGAACTATATTCAATTTTGGAGATTTAAAAATAGAAACTGAAAATTCTATAACAAACTTAGAAATAAAAGACATAAAAGATCCTTTTGATATTCAACAACTTATAAACGATAGAAAAGATAAACTGATAAAAATAGAAGAAAAAAAAGGTAAATTTGAAAATCTAAGCGAAGAGGAATTAATAGGTCTTGCTTATAAATTAAAAGAAAAGATAGGGCAAGAAAGGTTAAATAATATATTTAAAAACTAGTTTTATATGACTGGTTTTTATTTTTGATGACAAATTTTTTATATTATCGTATAATTTATATATGATAAAAGATTACAAAGAATCTTCTTTAAAATTTAAGAAGCAAAAACATACTATTAAAATTTTTCTAGTGGTCACTCTAGTTTCTTTTTTAATTGTTTTTTCTAGCGTAATTAATATTCTTTTAAAAAACAAAAGGGAAGAAAATACTATAAATAAATTATCTCAGGAGGCAGAAGAAATTAACAAAAAAAATCAAGAAATAGACTCTCTTATTAGCATGTATCAAACTGAAACAAACATGGAAGCAATGGCTAGAGAAAATTTAAATGTCATGTTAGAAGGAGAAAATGTTATTGTTATAAATGATAACAAAAAAGAAATACAACTAACAAAAAGTAAAACAAATATTATAAATAACAATAAAAATATATCTAACATCAAAAAATGGATATATTTTTTCTTCAAAAAAGATAAATAAAAACAATGGAAAAACAAATTAATAAAGAAAAAATAAAACAGATACTTAAAAATAAAAAATTTATAAAAATATTATTAATATCTTTGTTTATAGTATTATTTTTAATAATTAATGCAGTTATTAAAAATAATATATACAAAAATAATAGCCAATCTTTTTTAGCAAAAACATATGCTAAAATAACAAAAATGCCAGCAATTAAGGTTAATAAAGAAGTTATAAAATATGAAGATTATTTTAAATTTTATGATTATTTGCAAACTTTTTATAATAAGCAAAATGAAAAAAATAAAGAAATAAAAATACCAGACCAAGAAACAATAAAACAAGAAGTAATAACAAAATTGGTAAAAAATTCTATTTTAAAAAAAATGTCATCAAAATATAATATAAATATTTCTGATAGAGATATTTTTGATGAATTAAAAAAATTAAACTCTCAAACTGGTGGTATTGATATAACAGAAAAATATATAAAAGATAATTATGATATGTCTTTAAATGATTTTAAAAAAGAATTTATAGAACCTATAATTATCAAAAATAAACTCAATATAGCAATATCAAATGACGAAAAAATAAATAAATCTAAACTTGAAAAAATAACAAATATTTATAATCAATTAGAAGAGTCTAAAAATGCTGAAATTATAAATGAAATAGGTAGAAAAACTGATACGTTTTCTATTTTGGTAAAAGATTTTAGTGAAGATGAAGAATCTATTGAAAATGATGGAGATTTGGGTTGGATATCAAGAGATTCTATGGAAGAATCCATAAAAAATACTTCATTTTCTCTAGAAAAAGGAGCTTATAGTGGTATTGTAAAATCTTCAAGCGGTTACCATATTATCAAATTAATTGATAAGATAGACACTATAGATATTCCAAAGGTTAGAATTGCTCATATTTTTGTCAAAACTATGGATATTGATACTTATCTAAAAAGTGAAATAAATGAAGCAAAAATAAAAATATATATCAAATAACAACATAGTAGATGTAAGATCAATCTTGCATCTACTATGTTTTTGTAATATTATGGTATTACAATTAATAATTAATAAATTCGTTTTATGGATTTAAATTCCGAAAAAATTAAATTTCAATCTGCAATAGATTTTTTAATTAAAGAATTATCTACAATTAGAACTGGTAGAGCTTCTACTAGCTTAGTGGAAGATATAAAGGTAGATGCTTATGGATCTTTGATGCCACTAAAAAATTGTGGCAATATTTCAATTCCAGAAGCAAGACAAATATTAATAGATCCTTGGGATAAATCTTTAATAAAAGAAATAGAAAAATCTATTATGACTTCAAATATAGGATTAAACCCTAACAGTGATGGAAATGTTATAAGAATAAATTTACCAGAAATGACAGAAGACAAAAGAAAAGATTTATTAAAGGTTGTTGGTGTTAAATGTGAAAATTGTAGAATAGAAATAAGAAAAATAAGAGAAGAATTAAAAAATTCTATGAAAGAAGAAAAAGATGAAGATTTAAAAAAATCTATTCTTGAAGATTTGGACGATATCACAAAGGAATTTAATGAAAAAATTGAAGAATTAAGAAAGAAAAAAGAAGAAGAAGTAATGACTGTTTAAAAATTAAATAAATAAAAAATGTTATTAACTATTGTTGTAGTATTATTAATGATATCTTTCTTGGTAACTATTCATGAATTTGGTCATTATATTACTGCTAGAAAATTTAAAATGAAAGTAGAAGAATTTGCGATTGGTATGGGACCAGCCCTTTTTAAGCATGTAAGCAAAAAAACAGGAATACTTTATTCTATAAGATGCCTACCTATTGGTGGTTTTTGTAAAATAAAAGGTGAGGATAGAGAGGGAAATTTAGATGAAGATTCTTTTGGAGCTAAAAAAATATGGAAAAGAGCAATTGTTTTATCTGCGGGTGTTTTAATGAATTTATTATTTGCTATTGTTTTGATATATATTGGTCTTATTGTTGGTATGCCAGATATAATTAATCCTGACAAAAATTATGACAATGCTAAATTAAGAGACGAAAGGTTTATTATAAATTCTATATTACCAGGTTCTTCCGCTGAATTGGCCGGAATAAAAGCTGGAGAAGATTTATTATCTTTAAATGGTGAAACTTTTTCTAGTTCAAAAAAATTAAATGAAAAATTGCAAACATTAAATGAGATAGATTTAATTGTAAGAAATGAGAATGGAATTGAAAGATCAATAAATGATATAAATAAAAGCTTTAATAAGGATCTTAATAAAGAGATATTTGGAATAAGTGTTACACAAATAGCTGTTGTTAGTTATAATCCATTACAAGCTATTCCTAAAACCTTTGAAACTACTGCGTATTTTACAAAAGAAATGTTTAAAGGTTTGGGCTATATGATGTCTAGTATTTTTTCTGGAAAAGGACTTCCTGATGAATTATCTGGTCCTATAGGAATTACATTTATAACAAGAGAGGCTATATTGAAAGGTTTTTCTTATGTTTTATATATAGTTGCTCAAATATCTTTAAACTTAGCTATTATAAATATTATCCCTTTTCCTGCTTTAGATGGTGGAAGAATATTGTTTTTAGCATTTGAAAAAATTAAAGGAAAGCCATTAAATGAAAAATTTGAAATAATTGCAAATGGTATAGGGTTTTTACTTTTAATGATTTTAATTTTTGTTGTAACTTTTAAAGATGTTGGAAACTATATATTAAAATAATTTAATAAAAAATAAATGTTGTTATCAAAATTAATTTATAAAACTCAAAAAAATCTACCAGCAGATGAAGTTTCTTTAAATGCAAAATTATTAATACAAGCTTGTTTTATAAGAAAAGAAGCTGCTGGAATTTATTCTTTTTTGCCTCTCGGACTTAAAGTTTTGAATAATATAGAAAATATAATAAGAGAAGAGATTAACATTATTGGAGGGCAAGAGTTGTTTATGAACGGATTAACACCTAAACAAAACTGGGTTCAAACTGATAGATGGGAAAATTTTGACGCGTTATTTAAATTGGAAGGTAAAGCTAGCGAATACGCTCTTGGTGCTACTCATGAAGAAATGATAACTCCTCTTGCTAAGCAATTTATAAATTCTTATAAAGATTTACCACTATACCTTTATCAAATTCAAACTAAATTTAGAAACGAAGAAAGAGCAAAATCTGGAATATTAAGAGGTAGAGAATTTAGAATGAAAGACTTATATTCTTTTCATACAACAGAGGAAGATCTTGTTTCTTATTATGAAAAAGTTAAACAATCGTATATTAAAATATATAACAGAATTGGGCTAGGGGAATATACATATCCAACATATGCTGATGGTGGAGCTTTTTCTAAATATTCTGAAGAATTTCAAACAATAACAGAAGCTGGGGAAGATGAAATATATATTTGTGAAGATTGCCATTGTGCTATAAATAAAGAAATAATAGAAGACCAAAAAACATGCCCACAATGCAATAAATCTAATTTTACAATAAAAAAAGCTATTGAAGTTGGTAATATTTTTAAATTAGGAACTAAATTTACTAAAGCTTTTGATTTAAATTTTATAGATCAAGATAACACAAAAAAACTTGCTCTTATGGGGTGTTATGGTATTGGTCCTTCTAGATTAATGGGTGCTGTTGTTGAGGTTTGTCATGATGAAAATGGTATAGTTTGGCCAGAAAGTATAGCTCCTTTTAAGTATGAAGTTATATCATTGGGAAATAATGAAAATATTTTAAATAAAGCAGAAGAGATATATAAATCTTTGAAGTCTAAAGGGTTTGATGTTTTGTTTGATGATAGAAATGAATCTGCTGGAACAAAATTAAAAGATGCTGACTTGATTGGATGTCCAAACATAATAATAATAGGTGAAAGAAATTTATCTAATAATAAAGTTGAATTTAAAAATAGAAAAGAAAATAAAATTGAGTTAAAAGATTTGTCTGAATTTATATAAAAAAACACTTGGAAAAGTGTTTTTTTATATTGACAAAATAGCGTATATAATGTAAAACATATAAATAAATTATTTTAGGGGGCTTTGATATGGGTGGTGATCTTTTCGTTTTTCGTTCTGGAATGGACAAAGATAATACAAAAAAAACATTTATAAAAGATAATTGTTGTTTGTTTGTAAACAAGGAAGATATTGATGAATTTATAGAAAAATTCATTATATCTAATCCAAAAAATGAAAAAGTTGTTATAAACTATTTTGTTTTTAAAGATGATTTTAGAATAATACAAGAAAGTTTTAACCGGTTTAATATTGATAGAGGAATATTAAAATGTAGTAAAAATGATAATTTTGAACTAATTTTAATAAATTGCTATCGAACACAATCCGATCAAAAAACACACAGAGTTATCCATAGACTTACAAGATATAAGAATTATAAATATGTAGATGAAAATGAAGTAAAAAATCTCATCACATAATAACAAGAAAACCCTTAATAAATATTAAGGGTTTATTTTTTTACTACAATTAGCATATTTTATATTGATTGTATTTTTTTGAAAATCCTTTACAATTTAGTAGTAAAATATAATTTTTTAATAAGCCTGAACAAATGTTTTTTTCAAATTTATTTAAACCACAAGGAATAGGAATAGATATAGGAACAGATAAAATTGTTGTTTATCTTGATAAAAAAGGAGTAGTTCTTAATGAACCTACTGTTATTTCTATTAATACAAAAAACAACCAAGTTATCGCTATAGGACAAAAAGCAAAAGAAATGATTGGAAGAGTTCCTAGTTATATAGATATTATAAAACCTATCGAAAATGGTGTTATATCTAATTTTGAAGCTACAGAAAAAATGGTTGATTACTTTATGAAAAAAATTAGAAGAGATTATGGTAATTTTTTAAACCCACAAGCATTAATATCAATACCTTTAGATATTACAGAAGTTGAGAGAAAAGCTGTTGATGATGTTATTCTTGCTACTGGTATCAAAAATATATATACAATAGATAAATCCATAGCTACTGCGATAGGAAATAGATTAAAAATACTTGATTCTATTGGTAATTTTATTGTTGAATTTGGTGCTGGTAGGACAGAAATAGCAACTATATCTACTGGCGGAATAATGGCATATAAATCTATACCTTTTGGAAGTAAAAATATGGATTTAAATATTATTTCTTACATAAGAGATAAATTTAGTATACTAATAGGAGAAACAACTGCTGAAAATATAAAAAGAAACATAGGAACTGCTATTGAAAATAAAGAAAAGAAAATAAAAGTAAAAGGAAGGGATTTGGCAACTGGAATGCCAAAAGAGGTTATTATTACAAACCTAGATGTATCTGAAGCTATAAATAAAAACATTGAAATAATTGTTGAAAATATTGAATTTGTCTTAGAGGCAACACCACCAGAAATATTAAATGATATATATGAAAAAGGAATAATCCTTTCTGGCGGTGGAGCGCTTATTGATGGCTTAAAAGAAAGAATCTATAAACAAACAAAAATAACTACATATATAGCAGACGATCCAGCCATGAGCTCTATCAGGGGTATAGGTATTGTTTTAAATGATATGAATAAATATAAAGAAATATATACTAAAATAAATTAATAAAAGAAATTATAAAAATGAAAAAATTATTACTTATATTAGGAATTGTTATTTTGATTGTTTCTTTTATTTTTTTAAAATTTAATATTTTTAGTTTTCCATCAAATCTTATAAGAGGATTTACGAATAATATTACTGCAAATTTGAATTCTATATCTTCTTATCTAAATGAAAAAATTAATATTGTTTATAATGTTTCTAGCATATCAAAAGAAAATGAGGTTTTAAAAAAAGAAAATCAAGAACTTATTTATAAAATAAATTCTATCACTGAAAAACAAAAAGAAAATGAGATTTTAAATGAAAGTATTAATTTTGTTAAAAACTATAATTACAAATTTGCAAAAATATTAACAATAAATAAAGAAACTAATAATACTATTACTATAAATATTGGCGAAAAAGATGATATTGAAGTTGGCTATCCTGTTGTGTTTAAGGATGGTTTTATTATAGGAAAAATAAAAAAAGTAGAAAGAAATACTTCTATAGTTTTATTAACAATAGATAAATCTAGTGAAATAGCAGCAACAATATCCGGATATGATCATAGTGTTGGCATAATAAATGGTAATTATGGACTTAATTTTAAATTTAACTACGTTTCTATAAAAGAACCTGTAAAAATTAAAGATTTGGTTGTTACTAGTGGTATTGAAAATAATATTCCTTCTGGTCTTATAATTGGAGAAGTTTCAAAAATAGACTATAAATCCTCAGATTTTTTTCAAAATATTATAGTTTCTCCAGTTGTTCCTTTTGAAAATTTTAGAATAGTAAGTGTTATAATTCCAGACTAAAAACAAAAAAATGTTAAATATTATCTCTAAATTTAATAAATATTTTATCTTATCAACGTTTTTATTATCTGTTGTTGCTTTTCAGTTTGGATTTCTAAACTCTTTAGATGTAATGTTTTTATCTTCTATTGATATTTTTTTATTAATACAAATATTAATTTGTGTTAGCACTAAAAATATAAAAAAAATATTTATACCTATTTTAATAATATCTTTTTTAGCTTGTATATATTCTAGTTATAGTGTTTTTGTTTTGATGCCAGCCTATATTGTTTCTTCTGTTATAATATTTTATTTAAATAGGGGACCCTTGTTTATAACAGATAATTATAGAATAATTATACTGGTAGTGTTGTCTGTATTCGTTTTTAAATTACTTTTCAATATATCACTATTTATTTTTAATTATTTTTCAACTAAAAGTTTTGTTTTTTCTACATTAAATTATGATTTTGTAATATCTATTATTTCTCAAATTTTTTATTCTATTATTTTTTTATTTATTTTTAAACCTGATATTAAATATATTAATTATGAATTTTTGGTCGGAGATTGACAATGTAAACATAAAAGATTCAGATATTTTAAATGAAAATATTGAAGACTATTCTGAAAAAAGTATAGAAGGTGATAATATTGCTCCATCTTCTGATAAGTTTTTATTTGCAAAAAATAAAATAAAAAAGAAAAAAATTATAACTTTTTTTATTTTATCTATATTTTCTTTATTAATTTTGGTAACAAGAGCTTATCAATTGCAAATCATTAAAAATGATTATTATTCTAGATTGGCTGATGGTAACAAAACTAGAAATATAGAAATAAAACCACAAAGAGGTATTGTTTTTGATAAAAATTTAAATAAACTTGTTAACAATATACCTATTTATTATTTATATTATATTCCTTACGATATAACAAAAGATGAAGATGAATTATATAAACTTAAAAAATCTTTAAAAGAAATATTGGATATTGATGATAAAATTTTAGATAAAATTAAATTTGCAAAGTCTTATCAAAAAAATTTTTTAATTGAGATAGACGATTTGGACAAGATATCTAAATTAAAATTAAACATTATAAACACAAGCGGTTTATTGATTGAACCTTATTTTAGAAGAGAATATGTTAATTCTGAAGCTAAATCTTTTTCTAGTATTATAGGTTATGTTGGAAAGTTAACTGATGCTGAGATTTCTAAATATCCAGAATATAAGATGAATGATAATATTGGGAAATCTGGACTAGAATTATACTATGAAAATGAACTTAAAGGATCTTCTGGAATTGAACAAATTGAAGTAAATAGTGTTGGTAAGCAAACTAGAATTTTAAATGAAATAAGTCAAAAACCTGGAAATAATTTAAAATTATCTATTGATTATAATTTTCAAAAAAAAGTAGAACAAATTTTGCAAGATTCACTTATAAAAAACAATATAACTAGTGGGACTGTTATTGCAATGAATCCAAAAAATGGATCAATATTAAGTTTGGTAAGTCTTCCAACTTTTGATTCTAATGATTTTTCTTTCAAAAATTCTGATAAAATTAATGGATATTTTTCAGATGAAAATAAGCCTATGTTTAATAGAGCTATTGGGGGAAGATATCCTCCTGCTTCAACCTTTAAACTTATAATGGGTGCCACTGGACTAGATAGTGGTCTTGTTAATACAAAAACTATTGTTGATGATCTTGGTAAAATTTCAATTCAAAATAAATATGATGATAGTGTTACTTACCAATTTAAAGGATGGCAATTATCCGGTTTGGGTAAAATGAATATTTATAGTGCTATTGCTCAATCTTCTGATATTTATTTTTATTATTTAGGTGGTGGTTTTGAAGAATTTAAAGGACTTGGTATCGAAAAAATGATTGAATATTTTAAAAAATTTAAACTAGATCAAAAAACAAATATAGATCTTCCTTATGAGGTTTCGGGATTTGTTCCAACACCTGAATGGAAAAGTGAAACAAGAGGTGAAAAATGGACTCTTGGTAATACTTATAACACTTCTATTGGACAAGGAGATTTACTTATAACTCCTATGCAAATTGCTATGTATACTAGTTATTTTGCTAATAATGGAACTTCTTATGAACCTAAAATAGTTGATGAAATACTTGATGAAAATAATAATATTATTAGCAAAACAGAAAAAAATATTTATTTATCCAATATTGTTTCTAAAGAAACTACAAAAGTTATAAGAGATGCTATGAGGTTATGTGTTGATGATGAAAAGTATGGAACTTGTAGAGGATTAAAATATTTAAATATTGATGCTGCTGGTAAAACAGGAACTGCTGAAGTTGCTAATAAAACAAAATTAAATGCTTTGTTTACTGGCTTTGCACCTTTTGATAACCCAGAAATTGTTGTTACCGTTATGATTGAAAATGGCGGTGAGGGTTCTGCAACTGCACTTCCTATTGCTAGAGAAGTATTTAAAGAATATTTTAAGAAATAAATAATTCTTTACTTTAATATTTTTTTAATGTAGTTTTATAAATAATAAAACTTTATAAGGAGGATTTTATGAAATATAATTTATTGTCTGAAAATAATTCTATGTCTCAATTAAATGAAGTTATTTCTATTGTTGGTACTGGATATGTTGGTCTTACAACAGCTGCCGTGCTTGCTAATTCTGGATACAAAACTTATACAATTGATATTGATGAAAATAAAATAAATACCATCAAATCTGGTAAATCTTTTTTTTATGAACCTGGATTAGATGATTTTATAAATAGAGGTATTGTAATGGGTAATTTAATACCAACAACTTCATATATAGAAGCTATACCAAACTCTTCTATTGTTTTTATTTGTGTTGGAACTCCTTCAAATGAAGAGGATGGGAGCGTTAATTTAAAATATGTATTTGAGGCTATATCTTCTATTATAGACAATGCTAAATCTAATTTGATTTTGGTTCAAAAATCTACTGTTCCAGTAGAAACTGCTAAAAAAATAGAAAGATTAATAAAAGAAAAAAATAGAAACGATATTAAGATAGATGTTATTTCTGCCCCTGAGTTTTTAAGAGAAAGCTCTGCCGTTTTTGATACATTATTTTTTGATAGATTGATTGTTGGTTCTAGAAACGAAGAATCTGCTAATAAAATAATAGAAATTTACAAAAATGTTGATTTATTTTCAAAAATAGTAAATTATCAAAAATTAACAGATTATGCATTCCATAATGTTAGTCAAAAATATTTAGATAATCTTCTACCTTTTGAAAAAAGAGTTTTAAAAACAACTATAGAAAGCGCAGAGTTATTAAAGGTTACAGCAAATTCTTTTTTGTCTATGAAAATATCTTTTGCAAATACTATTGCTAGAATATGCGACAAAACTGGTGCTATTTCAAAAGAAGTTATGGATGGTATTGGTATGGATCCTAGAATAGGTAGAGCTTTTCTTTATCCTGGACTTGGATTTAGTGGGGGATGTTTTCCAAAAGATGTTTCTGGAATGATTAATACTGCAAATGAATATGATATAAGATTTGGTATACTTGAAGAAGTTATAAATATTAATTCTGGGCAGATAAATATTGCTATTAATAAAATTAAACAACTTATTGGAGATGATTTAAATAATAAAAATATTACTATTCTTGGTTTATCATTTAAACCTGGAACAAGTGATGTTAGAAAATCTCAATCTATTCATCTTATTAAAAGACTTATTAAATTAGGCGCAAAAATAAAAGCTTTTGATCCAAAGGCTATTGATGAAGCAAAAAATGAATTTATTGATACTAATTTATCTTATGAAAATTCTATTGATGAGGCTTGTAGTGATACTGATTGTATTGTGATAGCAACTGAATGGAAAGAATTTATTGAATATGATTATTCTAAATTAAGTAATAGTAATAAAAACATTATTGACTGTAGAAATTGTTTAAACAGAGACCAGATTATATCACATGGATTTAATTATATTTGTTTTTAATTAAAGAGCTCCACAAGGAGCTCTTTTACTTTACTTTTTTATTACTTTAGTGTATTATATAGCGACAATGTGTGGAGGATTTTATGAAAGTTGATTATTTTATGGATTTTAAAAACATTAATTGTGTTTTTATTAAAGAATTAATTTTAAACATAATTAATAGTGATGATTTTGTAAGTGGAAATGATTTTTATCATAAGTATATTAGACCTAATGGCTCTATTGAAGATTTTATAAAAGATACTGATTTTGCTATTGATGATTATTGTATTAATGATGATCATGGACGTATTCATTCCATCAAAGTTTACGAGAGGTGCATAGAAATATTGACCTCTGCGTCAGAGAATGATAATTGTAGGATTAATTGTAATGAAACAAGAAATGTTTTAAAATGGTCCGCTGTTTTTCATGATTTGAGTAGATTTTATGGTGCTGATAGTAATAATCATGAGATAATAAGCAAAGAAATTGTTAAAAATATTTTTTTTGATGTGAATGATTATGTAAAGTCTGAAATACTACTTTGTATAGAAAGGCACGATTGGTTTAATCTTGAAATGAGTGGTGGTCTTGAAGATAAATTTAAAAGAAATCCTATTGTTGATTTGTTTAGATTAGCTGACAAAACCTCACTTCCTCCAGTAGAAGAAATAGAAAGATACTATAAAACTGGCAGAAGATATAAAACTCAATTTTTTAATCCAAATCTTAGCATTGAAAGACGTTTTGATTTAAAAAATAATTTTGAAGACAGAGATGCTGTGACTTATTTTCTTTTTTTATTTAAGCTTAATTGTGATAGTTTTTTCTTTAATACAACTAGAAGATTATACAAAAAATGGGCTACTGAAAAAGAAAATGCTAAAAATTATATTATTAATCATTTATGCGTTTTGGAAGAAATTCCAAAAAATCAAATTGAAATGATTGAACAAATTTTAAAAATGGTTTGATTATTTCTCTAAAAGCACAATTAATTTGTGCTTTTTTTATTGCATTATTTTTTTTTATGTCGTAATATTTAACTAAGATTAAAAAAATAATTAATTTGTATGTTATTAATTTCAATTATTGTTCCTGTTTATAATGAAGAAAAAAATATTCCTTTGTTTTTTGAAGAATTTAAAAAAATAAATGATCTATTGAAAGAAAAATACTCGTTTGAGCTTATTTTTGTTAATGACTGTAGTAGTGATAATTCGCTTCAAGAATTATATAAAATAGATACTTCCAACAATACTAATATACTTATCAAAATTATTGATTTTGCTCGTAATTTTGGTAAAGAAATTGCTCTTACTGCTGGTATAGAAAATGCTGTCGGAGATGCTATTTTGATGATTGATGCTGATCTTCAACATCCTATTGAACTTATTCCTGATTTTATTAAAAAGTGGGAAGAAGGTTATGATGTTGTTGTTGGTATTAGAAAAACAAATAAGGGTGAGGGTTTTGTTAAAAAGTTTGGTTCTAAAATGTATTATTCTATAATGAACAAAATTTCTTATACAAAAATAATTCCTCGTGCTACTGATTTTAGAATAATTGATAAAAGTGTTGCTGAATCATTTTTAAAATTTACAGAAAAAAAGAGAATGACTAGAGCCCTTATTGATTGGCTTGGTTTTAATAGAAGTTATATATATTTTGATGCAAAAGAAAGAATGTTTGGTAAGGCTAGTTATAATGTTTTTAAATTATTTAGATTGGCTATTAATAGTTTTGTTTCTCATAGTTTTTTTCCTTTAAAAATAACTGGCTATTTGGGTATTTTTACTACTATTATTTTTGGTGGTTTTGGTTTGTTTTTATTGATTGGTAGATATGTTTTAAAGACTAATTTTGCCTTAAGCTTTACTGGGTCTGCTTTGGTTGCTGTTTTTAATGCTTTTTTGATTGGTATTGTTTTAAGTGCTTTGGGGCTTATTGCTTTATATATTGCTAATATAGACAATGAGGTTAAAAATAGACCTCTTTATGTTATAAGAAAAAAAAGGGATAATAATAAATACTAGTTTTGACTTTTTTTTATAAAGTTGTTATAGTTTTTCAGATATATATAAATAAAGGGGGATTAAATGCGACTGGTAGATTTTATATCTGATTATTTTGATAAAATTGTTTCTCAACACTTTTTAGAGGCAATAAAAGAAAAATGGTTTTATAATCTTGAATATGAAATTATTCAAGAAACTAACTATTCTTGTGCAAAAGATCCTTGGGATAATTGTCCTGGTAGAAATTCTTGTAAAGAATGTCAATACGGTTTTCCTATTGTTACCAAAAGACTTGTTTTTCCTGGTCTTAAATTGTTTCTAAAAAAAGTAAAAGGTCATGGCTTTATTTTTAATTATATTATTAAAATGAAGCTTAAAAAAAGTATTTTTGAACGTTTTGGTATTGATAAAAGTATAAAAAAAATTTATATGGAATAATACCAAGGTAAACCCTCAAATTAAAATGAGGGTTTTTATTTTTTAAAATATTGATTTAAGTTTATATTTATTGTATTGTTATGAAATAATTTATTTTTTGGAGGAATTAATATGAAATGTAATGTTTGTAATGGAACTGGAGAAATTCCGGATTAATTCTTTATTAATTTTTCTAAATTTTGTTTTATATTAAATATTAATTTTATTGTGCAAAACTAGGTAAAAATCTATTTGACGAACTTTTATTTTTTGGTATAATATTTTTGTAACCATGATGAGCTACCCGAAAGGTTTTGTCCTTAGGTAATGCTCATCTTTTTTTTAATTTATCTTTTGTATTATTTAAAAAAGTTATTGATCCTGAAAAATTTCTCAACAATGCTGAATATTTGTATTTATTTGGAATAATTATTCTTCTTATTTTATCTATATTTAATAAATATCTTATTAAACAATAAAAATCTCCGTCACCGGATATAATTATTGATTTATCGTATTCTTTAAGATCTATCATTGA
Source organism: uncultured Gammaproteobacteria bacterium (assembly GCA_964532735.1). GTDB lineage: Bacteria > Patescibacteriota > Patescibacteriia > JAGPKW01 > JAGPKW01 > JAJXYN01. Next base: position 60,464 of record CAZHKK010000002.1, read on the forward strand.
TTGTAAAACTAATTCAGCATCTACATTACCTTTGATTTTATTATCCTTTATTATTATTGGCTTAAAAATTATTTCATATCCAATTTTCTTTAAACTATTATAAAAAATATCATTATTTTTTATATAGCCCATAAAAAGATATACTTTTGTTGTTTTAAATTTATCTTTTAAAAAAATATAAAACTTCTTAAAATCCAAATCCCAGCCTTGATTTTTAATACCTAATTTTAAATTTTGACTGTCTATAAAAGCGTATATAATTTCTTTTTCCATGTTTTAGTTTTTGTTTTAAATTAGAATCCCCAGAAATTATTTCATAATTTCTACCCCCTTTATTAAAGGGGG
>CAZHKK010000003.1:0-57927 GCA_964532735.1 uncultured Gammaproteobacteria bacterium
TTAATTTGATTTTTTCATCAATGGAAAGAATATACAATCTCTTAAATTATCTTGCTCTAAAACCATAGTCACAAATCTATCTATTCCTAGTCCTACTCCAGATATTGGCGGCATTCCATATTTCATAGCTTCAATATAATCATCATCTCCCTGCATTGCTTCTTCGTCTCCCATTTTTGAAGCTTTTTCTTGTTCTATAAATCTTTGTTGTTGGTCTATAGGATCAACTAGTTCTGAATAACCCTTTACTAATTCCCATCCATTAATAACTAGCTGGAATTGATCAACCATATTTTTATCATTATCACTAACCCTTGCTAATGGTTGTAGTGCTTTTGGGTAATTATATAAAAACACTGGCCCGATTAATTTTGGTCTTGATATTTTTTTATATAAATAATCAACTAATGTAGCATAACTCATTTTATCAGCACCTTCTATAATAATATTTTTTTCTTTAATAAATTTTAATAATTCTTTTTCGTTTTTTGATTCTAGAATGTTTATCCCGGAATCTTTTTCAATTAGTTTTACAAAATCTACCTTTTCCCAAGTTTTCATGAAATCTATATCTTTAATATCTCCGTTTTTATCTTTTACCGGAATTATTGATTTTAAATTTAATTTTGTAAAAATATTTTTTATCATATTTTCTACAAAATCCATATTTTCTTTATAACTCCAATATGCTGTATACCATTCAAAATGTGTATGCTCTGGTAAATGAGATGGGTCAATACCTTCATTTCTAAAAGCTTTTCCTATTTCAAAAACTCTTTCATATCCACCAATAATTATTTTCTTTAATGGTAATTCATGAGAAATTTTTAATACAACATCTAAATCTAATGCATTATTATGAGTATAATATGGCTTTGCTGCTGCACCTGTTGGGTTTAATTCTAATGTAGGAGTTTCAACTTCCATAAAATTATTCTCCCACATAAATTCTCTAATTGTTCTTATAATATTAGATCTTAATGTGAATCTTTTTTTAGCTTCCTCATCTGTTAAAGTTTCTAAATATCTTTGTCTTAAAATAACTTCTTCATCTGCAACGCCGTGAAATTTTTCTGGCATTGATTTTAAACATTTTCCTAAAAATGTTAATTCTTTAACCAATATAGTTATTTCTCCATGATGAGTTTTAAATATTTCTCCTTCTATTCCAACATAATCACCAATATCAATAAGTTTTTCTATGAATTTATAAGAATCTTGTTTTTCTTCGTTTAAATTATTTACCTTAACAATATTTTTTACAAAAGCTATTTGAATCCTTCCTTTTTCATCTTGAAGTTGAGCAAAAGCAATCTTACCATGACTTCTATAGGTCATTATTCTTCCGGCTACTTTTATCAATTCTTTAAATTTTACTTTTATTTCTTCAACATCTCTTAATACTTTTTCATTTCCAATGTTTAAAACATTTTTTGTATTAATTTTACCTAAATAATTTTCAGGGTATACATCAATACCTAATTCTTTAATTTTATTTAATTTTTCAAGTCTTACATTCTCTTCATTTATTAAATTTTGAGATTCTTCTGACATATAACATTTATTAATTATATAAATATAGATTTATAATACCATAAAGTTAATAAAAATCAAAAACTAATTATTTATAAATAATTTAAAAAACCCGTATAAATTATATACGGGTTTGTTTTAACTTAAAGCAATTCAGCAGATCTTTTTGCAATAAGAGATCTAACACTTTCTTTTGCTTTTATATAACAAAAATACTCTTCTGTTTCTATATATCTATCTATAAGATAAGATGCACCATTTGAAAATTCATCTAAATATCTATTATCTAATTGATCTGGATCAAAAAGTATAACGACCTTACAGCCTTCTCCTATTCTAGTCATTATTGTCTTCATTATACTAGGTGTTATGTTTTGAGCCTCATCTATAACAACAAAACTATTAAAAATATTAATACCTCTCATATATGTTATTGGCTCTAAATCTACAACATTATTAAAAGATTCATCTATTATTTTCATTCTTTTATCTTTCATAACACCATTATTTATAAAATATTTTTTTATTTCTTTAGATAAAAATTCGATATTAGAACTAACAAGTTTCATCCAAGGACCAAATTTTTCTCCCATGTCTCCTGGTAGAAATCCAATATCTTCTCCAATTGGTATTATAGCCCTTGTAAAAATAATCTTATCATATTTTTTAATTTTTTTATCTGGGAGAATATCTAAATTTTCTTCTGTTATTTTATGCCAATCAACTGTTTGAAAAATACCAGCCATCAATGATAGCATTGTTTTTCCTGTTCCTGCTTGACCTGATATTGCAACAACTTTAATATTGTCATCCAATAAAGCATCTATAATGCAAATTTGTTCTTTATTTTTTGCTGATATTCCAAACATAGAAGTAGGCTTATAAAAATTTTCTTTTATGTCTTTAGATATCTTACAAAAACTCAAATCATTTTTTTCTAAAGATTGATAAAATACTGAATTTATATTTTTTGGTATTTTTCCATTTGACTCCAATATGTCACCAAAAAGTTTAAAAGTTGTTGTTTTGTCATTTTCATAATCTTCTGTTTTTATACCCATTATAATTGCCTTTATTTTTGCACATTTATCTCTTGTCACAAAAATAACTTCTTTATTGGGATTTAAAAATTTTATATTATGAACTGTGCTTATAATAATATTATCATTTTTAGTAGGATCTAATCCTAATTTTTTACAATAATTTAAATCATCTTTAACAATAGAAAAAAATCCTAAATTATTCCCTATTTTTGCAACACAATCTATTTCCTTATTTTCTATATTAAATATAAAATCTATATTTCTTAAAGTCTCTCTAGCTGAATATCCAACAACACCATTTTTACTTTTTAAATTATCTAATTCCTCTAAACATGTCATAGATATTACTATATCATTTTTTTCAAAGACAAACACACAAGAAGGATCATGTATGAAAACACAAGTATCTAAAACAAATATTTTATTATTTTCGTTTATATTTTCTTCATATTCTAATTTTTTTGATTTATTTTTTTCTTTTTTATTTTGTTTTTTATAATAACCTTTATTTAAATTAATAGAATCAATCTTTAATTTAACAGCCCTTTGCTCGTCTCTTTTTATTTTTTCTTTTGAAAAAAGATTTCCATTAGAATAAACCTTGCTCTTTGTCATTTAATTCCTCCTAAATAAATTTTATAAAATACTACCCTTTAAAATATAAAAAGTCCAGTATCTTATTGATTTTTAATTATTTTGTGTTATAGTTACTTAAAATTAAAACATTTTTAAAGGAGGATTGTATGAATATTGTTTTTTATATCAAAGATGATAAAGAAAAAGGCATTCAAGAGGTTAGTTTTTTTGATTTTAATGATAATAAAATTGTTTTTACTGTGTTTATGAAAGAAATGGGTAGAATAACAATATCTAGAAACAATGAGATAAAAGAATACAACAACTTTCTTGATGAAAAAATTGAAACAAAAAATATTCTTGAAAGATATGCAATTAATATATTTATTTGCAAAATGAAATATAATGAAAATTTTAATATTCATGCCAAAAAAGAAACCAGAGCAAATAAAAAAGAAAAAGAAATATTAAACTCTATCATAATAAGAGATTTATTATGAATTAAAAAGCGGTCATTTTTTGACCGCTTATTTTAATCATTAGGATAAAAAACTTCTCTTCTTGGTTTTTCAAAATTTTCAATTTCTGTATTATGAATTTCATTATTATTTTTTACTGTTTCCTTTTTTTTATTTATAATTTTACTACTTAATTTAACTTTTGTGTTTCTTTTTTTAGATTTTTCGGTGATTATTTTTTCTTTTTCTTCAACAAAAGTTTCTATTTTTTTAGCTATAGGATCTGGATTTTCTTTTTGTTCTATCTTAGCATTAGTCCTAAAAGTTTTAACATAACCATTATGTAATCTATTATACTCTAAATCAATTTCTAGTTCTGTAATAAAAGAAGGAACTTTTACTATTTTTATTATATTTTTTTCTGGTTCTGTTTTTATTTTTGTTTTTTTAAATATATTAAAAGTATAATTATAAAACATAATAAAATAATTAACTACCTTATCAGAACCATTACATATAACATTAATAGATCTTCCTAGAGAATCTGGAATTAATTGAATTCTTATTTTTTCTATAATATTTTTATTGTATTCTTTAAATATTTTACAATAAGAAATAATATCATACTCATTATTTGCGCCTTCTCTTATTGTCTCTTTTATAAAATAATATTTTTTTACAAGAACATCCTCACAAAAAGAAGAAATTTTCATAAATTCTTCTTTTGTTATTTGTTTATAACTGAAACCTACTCCGAAAAAATCAATCATAATTTCTAAATTTTTTCTTTTTTTTGTTTCAATTATATATTTAAACAAAAATATCAATAATACTAAAAACAAAAAAATATTAACAAATATCATAATTTTCTCCTTTTATTTTAGATTTGTTTTTTATCTTTACCATTTTTTTATCAAAAAAGCAATAGTAAATTAAAAGAGTAATATTAAATATTACTCTTTTAATAAATCAAATAAAGACTCTTTTTTTATAGGCTTATCTAAATAAAAACCATTCAATTCTTTTATCTTATTTATATATTTTTGAATATTAGATGAAATAAAAACTACATTTTTTATTTCTTTTTTTGCTTTTATTTTTCTTATCATATCAATACCATTCATATCTGGCATTTCTATATCAGTAATTATAAAACTATAATCATTTTTTAATATATCACAAAAAGCATCTTTTGATTTTTCTCTATAATCAGCCAATATATTTAATTTTTTAAACATAAACTTAAACGAATTTAACACAAGCATATCATCATCTATAACGATTATATGCTTAGTCGCGTTGGATTTTTTTATCATATTTTAGTTTTTTAGGCCAAAAATCCCCCTACCAAGAAGAGAATTGGCTTTTGGCCAACCAACGCGACATTGGTTCTCTCTTGATAGAGGGATTTTTGGCCGCGTTGGATTATGTCAATTAAATTATATACTATATATTAAATAATATCAAATCTTCCATGAAATATTTTATTTCTTTTTTTATTAATCATGTTTAATATACTTAAATTATCTTTTTTATCATTAAAAACAAAACTTAAATCGGTCCAATTATTTAAAATTAAACTTTTAATATCTAAAAAATCTGAATAAAAAATATAATGAAATTTATTTTTGTCAAAATTTGATCTTTTTATGCAAATATTAGATATGTTTTTATCAACGCAATCTAACCACCAACTATTACCTTTTGTTATAAACATCTTTTTTAAAATTACTCTTCTTAATTGATTTTCATATCTTATAAATTTTTTATAAAAATCTATATTATTATTTATTAAAAAATCTGAATAAATAATTTTTATGTTTTCTATATTTTTTAAAAAAAATTCTCTTATTTTTTTAATATAATTATTATTGGTTTTTATTTTTATAAAAAATTGACAGAATTTTTTATATATAAAAATTTTTATAATATAATTTTTATTATAAGAATAAAATACTTTTATTGATTTATTTTCTTTGGTTTTTAGGTTTTTAATAAAATCTAATTTTAAAAATAAACTATATATAATAGAATTTAAAATATCTAAATCTTTATAAAAAGAAAAATATTCCTCTTTTTGTGTTTTCATATAATTCCTTTATCTTTAAAACTTGTAAAATTATCAATGTTTATAAATACAAAATCAATAAAAATAATATCTAAAAAAATAGCTTTTTCTTTTATCTCTAAAGCAAACTTAATATACTCTTCTATAATATTATCTTCTTTTGATCCCCCAACTATAAAAAATTTTTTAAAATTATATTCAAACATATATTTAAATATAATATTCATTTTTAAACTTGAAATATTATTACCTATAAATATTAATTTTTTACATATCAAATTATTAAAACTATCTAAAATACCAATATAAAATTCTGAATTTTTTAAATTTGATATAAATTTAAAATTTTCATATATTTTTTTTGAAGAATTTATAAAAATATCATTATTATCAAATATTCTTCTCCCTATTTCCACACAAGCACAAACCTGAGAAGCTTTTGTTGTTGGTATTTTTAATTGTTTCACAATTTGTTCTACTGTTTTAAAAATAGATAGATCTTGCCCATAATCTTTTATTATTCTTCTAGACATATCAAAAACAGATTCTGTTTTAGAACCACTATTTAATATTACAGCTAAAAGTTCTTTTAGATCTAAATATTTTGGACCAAGCCTTATTAATTTTTCTCGTGGAAGTTCATTCATATTATTTTTTTAATATAATAAAAAAATAATATCATAAACTTAATTTTTTAAAATTAATAAATACATTAATTTTATATTAAAATATATATTTTTTTTAAAATATAAGCCAAAAAAAACACTGTGTATAAAAAATACTAGACTATTTTAAAAAGTCTAGTATTTGTTTCACAAAAAGTTTCACAACTATCTCTTATCTCTTATTATAAATATTATTGGTATCACTATAGCTAATATAGACAAAACAATAACATATATATAAGTATCTGGGTTATCTTGAAATGGCGTTTTCATGTTCATTCCATAAAAACCTGTTATTATCGTAGGAATTGTCAAAGCTGCTGTTATTACAGTAAGCCCTGTAACTCTTTTATTTAAATTGTTTGAAATTATTGAAAAGAAATAATTTTTCATATCGTCTAAAACCTTACTATATATATTAGCAAGCTCTATAGCTTGGGAATTTTCTATTAAAGCTTCATCTAATAAATCATCATTAATTTCATTTTTTTGAATTGTTTTATATCTTTTAAATTTATTCATTACAACTTCATTTGACTTTAAACCTGTTTTAAAATATATAAGACTTTTTTCAAGATTTAACAATTTTGTTAAACTCTTATTACTAGCATTCTTGTTAAACTCTTTTTCTACTTTTGATATTTCAAAATTAATCTCTTTAAGATACTTAAGATAAAGAACTGATGATTTATGAAATATTTTTAATAAAAATTTTATTCTATCATCTAATATATCTGCGTTTTTTATTTTTTTATTAAATAAATCTGATAAAATATTAAACCTAGAGTTTTTATAAACAGTCACGCAATGATCTTTTAATAAAATAATACCGAAAGATGAAGTATTAAAAGGAATTTCTATTTCATTTATATCTGGAGTTGGAATTCTTAATACAACTAAAAGGTTTCCATTTTCATAATCTACTCTAGATTTTTCATTTATATCTATAGAATCTGTTATAAAATCTTCTGGAATATTAAATTTATTTATAATATTTTCTATTTCATCTTTTGTAGGATTAGAAAGATTTATCCAAGTATTTTTTTCTATATTTTCTATTTCTTTTAATTCGTTGTTGTTTTTTTTATAAATCGTAACCATACAAATTTGATTAATCTTAATTATTATATTTTATACTATATTTTTTTATATAACAATCTTTATTTTTCCTCTTGCATAAACAAAAAAAATCTGTTAAAATGTTTTTAATATTTTAATAATTTTAATTGTTTAGAAATGCCAAATAAAAAGAATGCAGAAAAAGCTTTAAGACAAAGTAAGAAAAGAAAAATAGCTAACGATAAAGTTAGACTTTCTATTCATGATATGAAAAGAAAAATTAGAAAAGCATTAGAATCTAATGTTTCTATTGATGAACTACAAGGTCTTTACAAACAAGCTCAAGTTCTTTTAGATAAAGCTACAAAATCTAATATTATAAAAAGAAACTCTGCTGCTAGAAAAAAATCTTCTATTGCTAATATAATAAACAAAAAAGCTAAATCTCCTGCTGATGAAGTTGCAACTAAAAAAACTACAAAAAAAGTTGCAACTAAAAAAACTACAAAAAAAGTTGCAACTAAAAAAACTACAAAAAAAGTTGCAACTAAAAAATAGTTTTCAAATTAAAATAAAAGCGGTGAACCCGCTTTTATTTATTTAAGATTTAATTTTTAAAAAATGTCATTATCTGTTGGAATTGTAGGTTTACCAAATGTTGGAAAATCTACTTTATTTAAAGCTATAACAAAAAAACAAGTTGATATTGCTAATTATCCTTTTTGTACTATAGAGCCAAATATAGGAATAATAGAAGTACCAGATGAACGATTATCTAAACTAAAAGAAACATCTAACTCTGAAAAAATAGTAAATGCCACTATTAAATTTTATGACATAGCAGGATTAGTTAAAGGTGCTAGTGCCGGAGAAGGTCTCGGTAATAAATTTTTATCGCATATAAAAGAAGTTGATGCAATTGCTCATGTTGTAAGATTTTTTGAAAATGGTGATATTGCTCATGTTGATGGAAACATAGATCCAATTAGAGATATTAAAACTATAAATTTAGAATTAATCTTGTCTGATTTAGAAATTATAAGAAAAAGGATTGAAGCTGTTGAAAAAAAAGCTAAAATAGGAGATAAAGAATCTGTTTTTAAATTAAACATATATAAAAAAATAGAAGAAGTATTAATGTCAGAAAAAATGTTACATAATGAAATTTTTGACGAGGAAGAATTTGATTCTATAAAAGAATTAAATCTAATAACGATGAAACCAATGTTTTTCATAGCTAATGTTTTAGAATCTGATGTAAAAAAAGATATAAAAATAGAGGGGTATGAAAAATATGAAATTATACCTATTTCAGCAAAGATAGAATCTGAAATTTCTGAAATTGAAAACGAAGAAGATAAAAAAATGTTTTTAAGTGAACTTGGATTGGAACAATCCGGGCTAGATAGAGTTATAAAATTTTCTTATTCATTTTTAAATTTAATAACATATTTTACTTCCGGAAAAGAAGAATCAAAAGCTTGGACTATCAGGAAAGGAACAAATGCAAAAAAATCAGCAGGAGAAATTCATTCTGATATAGAATCTGGATTTATAAGAGCTGAAATTGTTTCTTTTAATGATTTTATAAATAACAAGGGTTGGAATGGAGTTAAAAATTCTGGGGTATGCAGAATAGAAGGAAAAGATTATTTAATGCAAGATGGTGATGTTGTTTATTTCTTATTTAATAAATAAAAAATATAAGCTTACGCTTATATTTTTTTATATTATTTCATGAAATTTAAGTAAAGCATATATTTTTGGAAAAAATATAATCACTCCCACTATTAAAGAATAAAAAGAAGCTAATAAAACTGCTGCGGCGGCTGAATCTTTAGATATCATAGCACCTCTATGAAATTCATGAGTATATATATTTATACTCTCTTCTATTGCTGTATTTATTAATTCAGATATAAGAACAAAAAATATTGCTGAAAATACAAACATTAACTCTGTGGCACTAATCTTAAAAAATAAAGATAAAAAACAAACTAAAAAACCTAAAGTCATATGAGTTATAAAACTTGTATGATTTGTTACTGCCAACTTTAATCCATTAAAAGCATAACTAAATTTTTTTAATAATCTAATAAATTTATTTTTTGATTGCTCTTTATCTATTTTGGATTCTAATTCTTTATTCATTTTTTTATTTTTAAATTTTTATAAATTTATGAATTTCTCTATATACTTTTTGATCAGATCTAAAATAAAGAATATTACTAAAATCATTTTTTTGCAAATCTTTATTTAAATTTTCTAATTTTATATTTAAATTTTCTTTTATATTTATATACTCATTAAAATTTATTTTTTTAAATTTCATTTTTAAAATATCTTCCAATATATTTAATTTAAAAAAATAAATTTTTTTATTTATCTCAAATTTAAAAACTGGGAAAATAATAACCACTTCTCCTTTGGGTTTTAATATCTTATAAAAAGAATAAAATGCTTTCTTGTATAAATCCTCTAATTCTTTTATTACTGTTTTTATTTGATATTCATTTTTTATATTTATATTATTTGGTCCAAGATATGGTTCTGTCACTATTGCATCTATAGAATTATCCTCAAAAATTTCACTTAAATATCTTACATCATAATTAATTAAGTTTAGATTTTTATCCTCTATTTTTATTAAATTATCTATTTTAATTTTATTATCTGTTTTATTTTTTATGTTTTTAAATTGTATATTTTTTTTATTTAATAACCAGCTAATATTTAAGACTGAATCTTCTATAGCTTTTACAGACAGATCTGTTCCAATTATATTTTTATATTCTAACAATATTAGTTCTTGTAACATTGTTCCACTTCCACAGAAAGGATCTAATATTAAATTTTCTTTTTTTGAATTAATTAAATTTATCATCATCTTACAAAGTTTTGGTGGTAACATACCTGAATGAGAATCTCTATTTGGTCTTCCAAAATCTCTATCTCCATAATCTTCAAAATCTTGAACAGAATAAGTTCTTCCTATAAAATAAACCGAGTCATATTTTACTAAAACAACCTCAAAACCATTACTGTTTAATAATTTATTTTTTTTAACAGAAACTGATGATAAATTATATTCATTTGAAATAACAAACCTACTAGCTTTATTTAATATTTTTAATTCTGATTTTATTTCTAACCCGAATTTTTTTATATCAAAAAATTTTTGATTTTTATTAAAATTATAAAAACTTAAACCAAAAACAATTTTGTCAAAATCTGTAAAATATGAAAATAAAAATTCTGATATATTTTTTGGTTTTAAATCAAATAAGTCTGCTATAATTTCCCCTATTTTTATAACACCCCCTAAATCGTTTATTGTTTTATTATAATTTATTTCTGAGTTTGAATTTATTTTTATAATTAAAACTTCATCATTATATTTAAAATCAACAATTTTTAAATTTTGATTTTTAAGATAATTTAAAATTTCCAATATAGACAATTTGCTATTTTTACCCAAAACAAAAAAATACTCTCTCAAAATATTATTATCTTCTTCTGTATTTATATATATTTTATTAGACATTATATATTTTTATTTTTTACTTAATTAAGTATACCTTTTTATGTTTATACTTTCAATACATTTCAATGTTCTACAAAACGTTCTACAATATATAAAACGATTAAAATATAGAAAAATAAAGAAATTAGTGTATAATACATAAATAATTAATTTAATATAAAATATGTTTTCAATTATAGCTTCATTTTTTATGAACATTTTCTCTAAAATGGGATATATAGGCATAATTATTTTAATGACCATAGAAAGTTCTTTTATTCCATTTCCTTCTGAAATAGTTATACCCCCAGCTGCTTATTTAGCACAAAAAGGAGAAATGAATATCATATTAATTGTTTTAAGTGGTATACTTGGAAGCTTAATTGGTGCGTTGATAAATTATTTTTTATCATTAACACTTGGAAGAACTTTTATTTATTCTTTTGCAAAAACAAAATTAGCAAAAATTCTATTAATAAATGAAGTTAATATTAAAAAATCAGAGAATATTTTCAATAAAAATGGCTCCATATCAACTTTTTTTGGTAGGCTTATACCTGGTGTTAGACAATTAATATCAATACCTGCTGGAATAGCAAAAATGAATATTTTTAAATTTATTTTATTTACAATATTAGGTTCTTCAATATGGAATATAGTTTTAGCTTTATTGGGTTATTTTTTTGGTGCTAACAAAAATTTATTACATCAATATTACGAAGAAATTAAATTTATACTTATAATACTAGGATTTTTTATTGTTTCTTTTTTTATATTTAAATATACTATTAAAAAGTATGAAAGTATGAAAGCAAAAAAAGAATAGATTTTATCTATTCTTTTTTTTTATAATTCTTTTACTATATCTTCAAATCCTTTATCTATTTTTGGTTTTTTTATAACTTGTATTATTTTACCAGAAACATAATAATCATCATAATCATCATAATGAATACAAATAGGAGGATAATCTTTTGTTGATTCTGAATATAAAATTATTCTTTTGTTTTTATCATCCTTAAAAAATTTTTTAATATTAGCAAATTGATCAATTGTTGATAAAACATAATCATTATTTTCCGGTTCATTAACACTTAAATCAACAACAACATAATCCCCCTCTTCTATGTTGTTTCCATTAATATTTGACATATTCATAGAATCACCAACAGCTCTAATTACAAAAAGCCTTTTAGCGTCTTTATTTCCTATAATGTTTTTAGATATTTTTAGATATCCTTCTATATTTTCATCTGCAAAAACTGTTGCAAAACCACAACTGGCAGAACCAACTATTGGAATAGAAATTAAATTAGAATTTACATTTCTATTTAGTCCATTATTTACTTTTATTATTTTTTTATTTATTTTATCTATATATATAAGACCTTTTTTCTCTAATTGTAAAAGATGATGTTTAACTTTTTGTGGATATTTTTCCTCATTAATCTTTTTACCAATATCTCTTAATGTTAAACCATTAAATTCTTTTTTTTCTAATAACTTTAATATTTTTAATTGTAATTCATGCATGATCATTAAATAATTCTTAATTTAATTAATAATTTAAAAAAGTTAAACCCGTATAACAGAAAGCAAAGGCTTTAAAATAAATTTCTCTACAAAAATATTTTAAAGCCAAAGAATCCATAAAAAAGGCTACGTTTATAATTATATTTTAAATAAAAAATCTTGTCAACATTTTTTATAAATTTTATTGACAAGATTTTAAAAGTTGACAAATTTTATAAATTTTAAGAACTATTAAAAATATTAATTTTTATTTAATACTTTTATTTAATTTTTCAGATATAATGCCTCCTCCAACAACCTCTTCATTGTTATAAAAAACAACAGATTGTCCTGGTTTTACAAATAATTGAGGGTCTTTGAATATTACTTCAACACTACTATTGCTTGGACTAATAGAACAATCTATCGTCTCAGAAGAAGATCTAATTTTACATTGAAGATTTATTTTTCTATCTAGTTTTTCTATGGACATCCAATTTAAGTTTGTAGCAATAAGACCTCTGGAATATAAATATTTTTTTGGAGCAACAATTATTGTATTTGTTTCTGAAATTATATCTAAAACATACAATATTTCTTTTGATCCTCCTAGATTAAGCCCTTTTCTCTGCCCTATAGTATAATTCACAAAACCTTTATGTTCTCCTATTATATTTCCTGAAATATCTAATATGTTTCCTTTTTTAATATTTTTTGAATCAAATAATATTGAATATTTTTCTGATTCTATAAAATCTTGACTTTCCTTTTTTAAAATTAATTCATTAAATCCTAAACTTTTTGCTAATTTTTTAATATCAGATTTTAAATATTCTCCTATTGGAAAAATTAAATTAGATAACTGATCTTGAGTTAAATTATACAAAAAATATGTTTGATCTTTTTTTGTGTCTAAAGATTTTATTAAATGCAATCTTCCTGTTTCTTTGTTTCTACCTATTCTTACATAATGTCCAGTAGAAAAATAATCAAAATTTATACCTAATTTTTTTATCTCATCAATTAATGCACCAAATTTTATTTTAGTATTACAAGCTATACAAGGATTTGGAGTTTTTCCACATAAATAAGTATTACAAAAGTAATTTATAACATTTTCTTTGTATTGTTTTTTTAAATCTACAACATAATGTTTTATATTCATATAATCGCAAATCTTTTTTGCATCTCTTATTGTATTAATCTCTTTTGGTCCATAGCAACCGCCATTTCCCGTTGCTGGAATATTTGAATGTTTATCATAAATACTCATAGTTACACCCACTACTTCGTAACCTTGTTTTTGTAGTAAATATATAGAAATAGAAGAGTCTATTCCTCCACTTAAACCTAAAACAACAACTTTTTTATTCATACTTATATTTTAATTATATTGGCTCCGGGACATGGATTCGAACCATGATGACAGGTTCCAGAGACCTGTGTCCTACCATTAGACGATCCCGGAAGGAATATGAGAAATTATATATCAATAACAAAGACCAATCAATAGTTGGTCTTTGTTATGTGTTGTTATATATTTTTTTTTATTATTTCTAATATTTTTAAATTATCCTCATCTTTCTCTATATTTTCTTTTATTAAATCAATTGCTTCATTTTTTGAAAAACTTTTTCTATAAGGTTTTTCTGAAATAAGAGCAAAATATTTATCTAAGATTAATATTATTCTAGAAGATTTACTAGCTTTACATTTTTTCATATTAGATAAATAACATTCATTAATATTATTATTTACATCAATACAAATATCTATTATTTGTTTTCCAAATTTTAAATTTTCCAAAACATCTTTTGTATAAAAAACTTGTTTTTCAAGAATTAATTTATCACCATCTTCTAATATTACATTTTTATCAAATAATATTTTTGGAATTAATAATTTTCCTATGTTATGAACCTTAAATGACATTTTAAATATTTTTTCTTGAGCCATTGGGTTTCCTATATTTATAAAAGGATAATCTAGCTCTTTTAATATTCTTTCTATTAAAATATCTATATGGGAATATAAATTTATTTTTATAGAAGAATCATATATACATAAATATTTAAGTAAAACATTAGTTTTAAATTCTATATTTAAAAATATTTCATCAAATTTTTTTAACAATCTAAAAGGTTCATCATCTGTTTTTAAACCTACGCTATTTATTCTTTTCTCTTCTTTTTTTATTAATTCTAAGAATATATTACACAATTTATTTGTTGCATCATTTTGCAACCATTCATATTTTATTTTTACTTTTTCTACAAAGTAATTATTTTTATTTTCTTCAAACATATTTTTTTATTTATGATAAGCTCTTTTATTTAAAATCATCATAGATCTATATATTTGTTCTGTCAAAAACATTCTAGCCATTTCGTGAGTAAATGTCATTTTTGATAAGCAAATAGTTCTATATTCTTCTTTTATTTTTTTTAATAATCCATCAGAACCTCCTATAATAAAGCAAACTTCATTTTCTGTATTTTTTATTAATTCTGAAAATTCTAAAGAATTTAAATCCTTTCCTTTTTCATCCATTATAAAAACATTTTGTATTTTTTCTTCTTTTATCTTTTGAATAATATTTTCCGTATCCATATTTATCCCTTTATCTTTTAATTCTATAATATTAAAATTACAAAATGATTTTATTCTTTTTTCTATTTCATTACAAAAAATTTTTATATTATTTTCTTTAATTTTACCTATGCAAATTATTTTTATTTTTGATACCATTTTATTTCTTTTAAACTAAATATTATAAAACCTAACACTATTAAAATATCTGCCAAATTTAATATGTTTATATTTAATATGTTTATATAATCTACGACGTAGCCGAATTTTATTCTATCAATTATATTTGAAATTGTTCCAAAAAATAATAATAAAAAATAATACGGTATAATAAATTTTTCTTTTTTTATATTTTTTAAAATAAAAAATATTGAAAATAAAAACAATATAGAAATACTTATTATTAAAGCTATTAGATTTCCTGTTGGTATAGAAAATGCTATATTTTCATTTTTAAAAAAATCAAAAAAAATTATATTATTTACTCCAATTATTTTGTTATTAAAAAAATTATTAATTGATAAAAATTTAAAAACCCTATCAATTATAAACAAAAAAAGTCCCATAAATATAAAAATAAAATTTTTAATTATAGAACTTTTTGTTTTCATAAACTTATATTAAATCTTTTTCTTTTTTTATTTGACAAGAAGAACAAAGTGTAGCCTCTGGATTAAATTCCAATCTTTTTTCTTCTATTAATTCATGACAAGCTTCACATTTACCATAAGACCCATTCTCTACTCTTTCTAAAGCTTTTTCTATATTTTTTAATTCTAAATTTAACGCACTTAATAAAGATTCATTTTGCATTCCATCTTCTATTTCATCAGAATTTTCTTCATCAGAATTTCCATATTCTTCATGTATAACTTCATATTCTCCTTCTTGATTTTTTTGTGCAAATTTAGATATATGAGAAGCTATTTGCCCCTTTCTATTTAACAAAATTTCTTTAAATTTTTGAATTAAATCTTTTGTCATTTTTTTGCTTTAGTTATTAAATTTTCAATATTTTACCAGTTTAAAAACATTAAGTAAATAGTTTTATTTATTTAATAATTATATTTAATTTATTTTGTTTTATTTTAGCCAAAATATTTATTTTTAAATTTTTAATAATAAATGAATATTCAGTGAATTTATTATTCAAACTACTAATCATTTCTTTTTTATTAGAAATTAACAATATCCCATCTTTATTTATTAGAGAATAATATAACTCAAAATCTTTATTTTTTAAAAATTTTATATCGTATTCTATGTTTTTATTATTTGATTTTTCTGTTTTAAATTTTAAATTTTCATAATCTAAAAATTCTTCTTTTGCTAATGTTCCATCCGGTAAAAAAATATTTTCTGTCTTTATGTTGTCCAGTGAAAATTTTTTTAAAAAAATATTTTCCATTCTTTTAATGTCGTCTATATAGTTATTTAAATTATCCAATTTTATTAAAAATAAGAAGCTGCTTATATTGTTTAAATTAATATTTGAATCTTTTAGATTAATAAACAAACTACAATTATTAGAAAATATTCTTTCTATTGTTTTATTATCAAAACCATCTTCTGTTAAATTTTTTAATAAATAGTTTAGGTTTTCACTAGAATTTAAATTTTTATCTTTATAATTATTAAAAAAACTATTTAATAAATTAAAAATATTAAAATCATTTATAATTACATGATTATCTTTTAAATAATCTACACTATAATTGTTAGAAAAATAATTATTATTATTTTTTAAGTTTGATAAAGATAAATCAAAATTTCCATTTACAATTTTTAAATTTAATAAAGAATAATCCTTTGTAAAATAATCATAAAAAGATTTTTTTGTTAAAATTTGTATTTGATTATTTATATAACCTGAATCAACAAATGTTTTTATTAAATTTTTGTTTATTATAAAATCAAACTCTTTTTCTAATATAATTTTTTTATAAACATTAAAAAAGAAAATATACTTTTTTTTAACTAAATCTTTTGGGTTTTTATTGTTTGTTAAAATAACAAAATTATCAAGATTGTAACTTTCTAATTCTATATTTAAATTTAAATAATTATTTATATCTTTTGATATTTTTTTATAATTTATAATGTATGGATTTTTTATAAAAAATTTCTTTTTCAAGATAATATAAAAATTATTATCATTTGTAACAAAAAAACTAATTTTATTTATATAGTCTTTTTTGATATTTTTAAATTCTTTATTTTCTAATATTTTATTTACATTAATATTTCTTAAACTAAATATTTTATCTACATCCTGTTGCTTAAATTTTTGGTTTATATTTATTAAAGAATAAATTTTTGTATTTTCTGGAGCTAACTTTATAAATGGATCATTGTAAAAAACAAAAAACCAAAAACAAACCATCAAAAATAAAGTGATTACTATAAATATAAAAATTTTTAAATTTTTAAATTTTTTCATTTTTTGTATTAATTTATATTAACTTATTATATATTATTTTTTAATATTTTTAAACATAAAACACATCAATATACTTGATGTGTTTTATTTATAATATGGTCTTTATTTTTTAGAATCTACAACAACTGGTTGTTCTTTATTTACTGTATCTACTTTTTTGTCTTCCATCTTTGGTCTTTCTTTAAGTGCTTTTATTGAAAGACTAAGTTTTCCAGAAGGATCTTTTTCTATAATTTTTACTTTAACCAAATCTCCAATTTTAACAATATCCTCAACTCTTCCAACTCTTTTCCAGTCTAGTTCAGAAATATGAACCATACCATCTTGGGTTGGAGAAATTTGAACTATTGCACCAAAAGCCATTATTCTAGAAACTTTTCCTTCTAATATTTCTCCTACTTCAAAATCTCTAGTAATATCTTTTATCCACTTTATAGCATTTTTCATTCCCTCAGATTCTTTTGATGTTACAAAAACAGTGCCATCATCTTCTATGTCTATAGAAACACCTGTAACTTCTATTATTTCTTTAATCATTTTTCCGCCTGGACCAATAACATCTTTTATTTTTTCTGTATTAATTTTAAAAGTTTCTATTCTTGGAGCGTATTTAGAAAGTTCTTTGTTTGGTTCTTTAATAATTGATTCTAATAAATCCAATATTTTAAACCTTGCTCTTTGAGCTTTTTCTAAAGCATCTTTTATTATATTTATATCAATACCATTTGTCTTTGTATCCATCTGTATTGCGGTCACACCATCTCTAGTTCCTCCAACCTTAAAATCCATACCACCCAATCCATCTTCCATATCTTGAAGATCTGTAAAAGTTTTCCAATTTCCTTCTTTATCTTGTGCCATACCAATAGCTATTCCTGCTACTTGTTTTTTTATAGGAACACCTGCATTCATTAATGATAAAGTTGACCCACAAATAGAAGCCATAGAAGATGATCCATTTGATCCCATAACTTCTGAAACTACCCTTATTGTATATGGAAATTCATCTTCTTTTGGTAAAACAGGTTCTAATGCTTTTTCTGCAAGAGCCCCATGTCCTATAGCTCTTCTTCCTATTCCTCTTAATGGAGCAGCTTCCCCATAAGAAAATGGGGCATCATTATAATGATGCATATATTTTTTTGTAAACTCCTCTTCCATACCATCTACGGTTTGTTCATCACCAGGTGCTCCTAATGTTACAATTGATAATATTTGAGTTTCTCCTCTTTGAAATATTGCAGAACCATGAGTTCTTGGCAATATAGAAACTTCACCACTTAAAGACCTTATGTCTTCTATACCTCTTCCATCAACTCTTTTGTTTTTATTTAGTATAGCAAGAGAAACTTGTTCTTCAATAAAATCTTCAAAAATACTGTTTAATATCTTTTCTGAAGAAAAATTATTATTTTCACCTATTTCATTATTTAAGAAATTTATTGTTTCCTTTTTTAAATTAGAAAGAACTTCTTTTCTTTGTTTTTTTGTTCCTACTGGAATATTAAATAAATATTTTTCCAATAAAGGAATCATAAAAATTTTTGATTTTTCCGCTAAAATATTTTCTTCATCTGATAAATTTTCATAACAAAGTAAATTTTCATTTATTTTTTCCTGTCCTATTTCTTTTCTTATAGAATTTATAAAATCAACTATAGGCTTCATTTCTAACATTGCTTTTTGAAAAGCTTCATTTAATAAATTTTCTGGAATCTCTTTTCCTTCCATTTCTATCATTAATATTTTTTCACTACTTCCTGAAACTGTAAAATCTAAAGATGAAGTTTTTCTTTGTTCATATGTAGGATTGATTATAAATTCTCCATTTTCGTAACCCAATCTAATACCTGCTATAGGTCCATTAAATGGAATATTTGATATATGTAAAGCTGCTGAAGAAGCTATTATACCAAGAACATCAGGATCATTATCTTCGTCTAAAGATAACACCGTAACAATAACTTGAACATCATGTCTTATTTTTTGATTAAATAAAGGTCTTAATCCTCTATCTATAAGTCTTCCAGCCAAAATAGCTTCATCTCCTGCTCTACCCTCTCTTTTTATAAATCTTGATCCTTTTATTTTTCCAGCCGCATACATTTTTTCTTCAAATTCAACCATTAGTGGAAAAAAATCTGTATCTCTCTTTTCTTTTCCTAAAACAACAGTTGCCAAAACGACAGTATCACCATATCTTACCGTACAACTTGAATTTGTTTGATGTGCAAATTTTCCAAATTGTATTTCTAATTCTCTTCCCGCATATTGTGTTTTAAATGTTTTTAGTTCGTTCATTTTTTTACCTTCCTTAATAAACAGATTTTAGACTAGAAATTTATTTTACAGTCTATGATCTGTTTATTAAATTAATTAAATAATTATTTAAAATAAAGGAACGTGCTAATAAGATAGGCACGTTCCTTATTATTTAAGCCTTTGGCAATTCTTCTATTTCTGTTTTTCCTAATGCTTTATCTTTATTAATTTTTTCCATTAATACATCAAATCTTTCTTGTGATTCTTTTTGTAGTTCTTTTAAAAATCTTCTTCTTTGAGCAACTTTTCTAATAAGACCTCTTTTTGAGGAAAAATCCTTTTTATGTTGCTTTAAATGTTCAGCTATATCATTTATTTCTGCTATTAAAATCGCAATTTGAACCTCTAAAGAACCTGTATCATTTGTATGAATAGCATACTTTTTAATTATTTGAGCTTTTAATTCTGGGTTTAACATATTTTTATCCTTTCTTATATCTAAGCATTGGTTGCTCGATCCTAAAGCCGAGATATGGATTATTTATTAATTAAATACTTCAATCATCATACCATTCTTTTAATATTAAGTCAATTTGACAAAAATTAATTAATGTATTATTATATTAAAAATTTATTTTATAGACGGAGGTTTTATGAAAGATTTTTTGTTATCAGAAATTGAAATAAGTGAAGATATAAAAAATATTATAAACAATGATAAAGAAAAATATAGAGAACTAATTAATGATATAAATATTTTTTTAGGAGAATGTTTTCAAGCAAGTGCAATAGCAATACTTGATATAAAAAATGAAAATTCTTTTAATTTAGAAGAAGAAATGAAATTACTAAAATTAAAATTAAAAAAAGAATTTAATTATATTAATTTTGATAATATAGAAAAAAGAAAACTGTTTGACATTTTGTATAATGTTTTAAAATAAAATCTAATTCAATAAAGAATTAGATTTTTTAATTTTAATAACTTTTAAAAATTTTATTAATTTCTTCCATGCCTATTTTTTTAATAATTTTATTTACTGAATTATAAAATTCTAAAGACCAATCCGTTATTATTGTTCTAACTCCATTTTCTTTTAATGTTTTTACTGTTGGGACTATTACGTTATTAGGAAATATTACATCCGGGAAAAATAAGCTTTTTTTAAATTTTATTTTTTCAACTTCATAAGATGAAAGATAATCTGGTCTATCTTGATCTGAATTTAATTTTTTTAAATAAGAATTTTTTATTTCTTCTGCGCTAATATCAAAATTAAACTTAATATCTCTTATTATTCTTACTATACAACATATTAGAGCATCATGTTGTATTGTTCTATTTCTATCAAATATCGCAAAATCTTCTGCAGAATTTTTATTCTTAATATCTTTACTTAAATCAAAATTTTTAATTGATAAAATATATTCTTTTGTTGATTTTATAACATTAATAAAATCTTCTTCAATTATTTTTAACCAATCATTTAATTTTTTTTCTATATTAATATATTCTTCAGAATTTTTATCTAAAATTTTTATATTTCTTATTGTTTTTAAAATAGAAATCATTTCTGATAAATAAATGTTATTTTTTAATATATCTTTCAAAATTAAATCTTTATCTTTATCACATTCTTGATATTCTTCAAATTCTTCAAATTCATTATCATTATGATATTTAATTTGACCCGAAAAATTATTCGTTATTCTTTTTAACATGTCTTCTTTTATGTCATCTTCTATTGAAGTTGAATTTAAAATATTAAAATTATTTTTCATTTTTTATAATAATTATTAAAACATTATCTATTCTATCAGATTTTTTTACCTGTGTATAACTTTGTAGCGTAAAATCAATGTTATAATATTTTTTGTCTAAAAAAAGCCATTTTTTATAAAAATCCTTAAACCCTTTATAGTATTGGATTTTATATTGTTGATGTTTTTAAAAAGTGATATATTATTAATATCTGAAGATATGAAAAGGTCGTATTTATACAATAAATAAAGTCTAATTTAGACAGAAAGGTAAGGTGATATTTATGAACAAAGCTGATTTAATAAATGCTATAGCTAAAGAAGCTGAAATTTCAAAAAAAGCTTCTGAAGTTGCTTTGAATACATTCATGGCTTCTGTTACTAAAGCATTAAAGAAAGGTGACTCTGTTGTTTTAACAGGTTTTGGTACTTTCTCTACAATGAAGAGAAAAGCTAGAACAGGTAGAAACCCACAAACTGGTGCTGAAATTAAGATCCCAGCTAAAACTGCTCCTAAATTCAAACCAGGTAAAGCTTTAAAAGATTCAGTTAAATAATTAACTGACTTATGTCGAGTACGACAAAATCAAAAAGCCCACAATTAATTTGTGGGTTTTTTGATTGTAAAAATATTATAAATAATGTAAATTTATATTAATTTAAAACTAAATGAAAATTAAAAAAATTAAATTTATTTATTATGTATTTACAACTATACAATACAAAATCTAGAAAAAAAGAAGAATTTAAAACTGTTGATGATTCAAATACTGTTCGTATTTATAGTTGTGGTCCTACTGTTTACGATTATGCTCATATAGGTAATTTTTCTATGTATATTTTTACTGATTTACTTAGAAGATATTTAGAAAATGGTCCTCAAAAATTTTTAGTTAAACATGTTATGAATATTACTGACGTTGGACATCTTAAAGTTGATGACGACGAAAATTATGACCTTGCTGCTGGTGAAGACAAATTTGAAATTGCATCTCGTAAAGCAAATCTTGACCCTTGGGAAATTTCTAAAAAATATACTGCTGTTTTTTTAGAAGACATGAAAAAATTAAATATTTTAAACCCTTCTGAAAATAATGGTTTTATGCCTCTTGCTACTGATAATATAAGACAAATGCAAGATATTATTAAAAAATTAATTGATAATGGTTACGCCTATATTAGTGACCAAGAAAATGTTTATTTTGATGTTTCTAAGTTTCCAAATTATGGTAAATTTTCTGGAAAAACATTAGAAGATCTTGAAGCCGGAAAAGGTGGAAGAATAGATGTTGAAGAATTATTAAAAGATAAGAAAAATATTTTTGATTTTTCTTTATGGATTACTGATGAATCTCATATTATGAAATGGGATTTCCCTTCTGTTATTAAATCTGGAAAAATGGGTTATCCTGGTTGGCATATTGAATGCTCTGCTATGTCAATGAGATATTTAACGGACATTTTTAATTCTAATAATCCTGATTTTTCTAAATTTAAAACACTAGATATTCATACCGGTGGAGAAGATCATATATTTCCTCATCATGAAGATGAAATAGCTCAATCAGAAGGTGCTACAGGTATTGAATTTTCTAATTTTTGGCTTCATAGAAAACATATTCTTGTAAATGGACAAAAAATGAGTAAATCCAAAGGTAATTTTTATACAATTTCTGATTTAGAAAATGGAAAACTTGGTGGAATTAAATTTAATGCATTAGATTTTAGAATGTGGGTTTTGCTTGGACATTACAGAACACAAAGAGACTTTACTTTAGAAACAATGCAAGAAGCTAAAACAATTAGAGAAAAAATAGAAAAAATATTAAATAATAAAAAACCTTACACTTCAACACTTTTAGACACGAATAAAAGTTATAATAATTATAGAGATGAATTTTATAATGCTTTAAATGATGACTTAAATACTTCAAAAGCTATATCAATATTATTTGAAATGGAAAACAATTTAGATTGTATTGATAAAAATTTCTTAAATGAATTTAATTCTATTTTTGCAATTATAGATACAAATAAAAAAAATGAACAAATATCAGAAGAAATAAAAAATATTGCAAAAGAAAGATGGCAAGCTAAAATCAATAAAGACTTTGCTAAATCTGACGAATTAAGAAATAAATTATCAGAGTTAGGCTATGAAATGAAAGATGGGAAAGATAATTATGAAATTATGAAAAGATAAAAAATACGGTAATAATTTACCGTATTTTTTATTGACATATTTTTTTTATAAGGATAATCTATTATCATCACAACTTAATGGAGGCATATATGAGTTTTTCTGCTACAAAATACCAAAAGGTAAAATATGGCCAAGAAAGAAGTGTTATTAATCATAAAGATTATTTTAATAATTCTTATGATTTAATTAAAATTAAAAAAAGAAAAAACAAAATCACTTCTGCTTATTTAAAAAAAGACATAGAAATATATATTAACGATTTTAAGTTTAATTTAAGATCTAACCAAATTATAACTTTTCATCCTAATAATATGTTAAAAAATTTTTATGCTGAAAATTTAAACATACATTCTTTAGTTTTTAAAAAAGCAAAAATATATATTGGCAGCAATGGAAAGATACAGGTTATAGTATCAAAAAATACAAAAATAAAACTTTTTAAAAGCAATAAAAAAGAGTATATGTTAGTTGAACAATCAAATTGTAATATTCCAGAATTAAAACGAAACTTATTGATCGTATAAAATAAAAACGTAAATATTTAATTTAAATATTTACGTTTATTTATTTTAAAACTATTATTTTTAAAACTTTTGCACCAAAATTTTTTGAATCTACTTTATTTTTCATCCAAACATCTAATCTATCCATGCCTGTAAATCTTTTATTCATTCTATCTTCAACATAAAATATTCTATCTCCAAAATATTCTGGAATTAATATTTTTGTATGAAAAGGTAAATCGTTGGTAGCTACTATATCTTCCACATCTCTCTTGCAAACATCCATTCCAGAAGCTGTTATACAAGGAGTATCATCGGTTTGTCCAGGCTCACTATTATACGATGTTACTGTAGCTATATAAGAATCCTTAACTTGATCTTTATATTTTTCCATAACCTTTTTTACTTCTTCATTTGTCTTCTTAATAAGAATTGAAGGTTTTTTAATTTCTTCTTTTATTTCTTCTTTTATTTCTTCTTTTATTTCTTCTTTTATTTCTTTAACTAAAACAACATTTGAAACTTTTGGTTCCAATTTTAAAGGCTCCTCGGCTATTGCTTCGTGTATTATATGACTTTTTAAATCTTTAAAAATTCCCATTTTATAAGACAAAATACCCCCAATAAATATTATTGATAAAACTTGTATAGTAAATACAATTTTCCATTTAAAATCCTTCATTTATTATTATCTTATTTATTATTTAAAAGACATTAGCAAAAAAAAATATTTTTGTCAATAAAGTTTTATATTTTTTTATCTAAAATAAGCAAAATAAATAAGAACACTCATGGTGTTCTTATTTATGTCCTAAATGTTTATATGCTAATTCCGTAACAACCCTACCTCTTGGCGTTCTTTGTAAAAAACCTGTCTGAATCAAAAATGGTTCATAAACATCTTCTATAGTTGCCATTTCTTCTCCAGTAGCTGCTGATAAAGTATTTAACCCAACAGGACCCCCATTAAATTTACTTATTATAGTTTCTATTATAAACCTATCTGCATGATCCAATCCTAATTCATCTACCTCTAAAGAATTTAATGATTGTTTTGCTTCTTCTTTTGTAATTTTTTCTTTGTTTTTTACGCAAACATAATCCCTAACTCTTTTTAATAATCTATTTGCTATTCTTGGTGTTTTTCTTGATCTTTTAGCTATTTCCATAGCTCCTTCATCGTCTATTTCTATATTTAATATATTTGCAGATCTTTTTATTATCTCTTTTATTTCTTTGTCTTCATAAAAACTAAGCCTAAAAACATTACCAAATCTATCTCTTAAAGGAGAGGATATCAAACTTATTCTTGTGGTTGCTCCTATTATTGTTATTTTTGGGAGATCTATTCTTATTGTTTTAGCAGAAGGTCCTTTTCCAACTATTATATCTAATGCATAATCTTCCATTGCTGGATATAATATTTCTTCAACAACTTTATTTAATCTATGAATTTCATCTATAAACAATATATCTCCTTCTTCTAGGTTTGTTAATATAGCAGCTAAATCTCCTGCTTTTTCCAATACCGGACCAGCAGTTATTTTTATATTAACCCCCATTTCATTAGCTATTATATTAGCAAGAGTTGTTTTTCCTAGTCCTGGAGAACCATAAAGCAATATGTGTTCAATAACATCTTTTCTTTTTTTTGCTGCTTCTATTGATATAGAAAGATTTTTTTTTATATTGTTTTGACCTATATAAGAATTTAGGTCTTTTGGTCTCAAAGAATAATCTACTACCTTATCCTCTTCTAATTCTTCTGATTTTATTATTCTATCTTCTATTTCTTGTTCTAATTCCATTTTTACTATTGACAAAATATTAAATATGTGATAATGTATGTATACCTTGAAAATTATATCATACAAAAAAAATAAATAAAATAATGTTTTTAAATCTGTGGGCACGACAAGCGGGAGATTAAATCTTCGGGGAAAAGGGATTAGTCTTTTTTCTTCCATTGGGTAATCTTTTTGCTCACAGTTTTAAGGACGTTATTTTTTTATAAAAACACCATTTATTTATGGTGTTTTTATTTTTATAGAATCAGCATCTATTGAATTAATTGATTGTTCTTCACTATTTTGTTCGTCTGTAGATAATTTTTCAACACCCTTCATGCAAACAGCTTGCCATGGGATATAACGACTTTTAAATACTTTATCAAACCTAGTTCCATCTTCATATTCTACATTATATTCAAACTCTGCATCTGCACCGTTATGAGAAGTTTCTGTACATTTAATTTGACCCACTGGCAAATCTAATGTTTCTATCCATTTAGTTCCTGGTGCTATAACTATATTTGTAATGATAGGATTGCCTACTTTTATTTTTCTATTATCTTTTGTTCCCCAAATAGAATAAGTTAATTCATATGTTTTTAAATCAATATTTGTTGTTATTAAAATATAATTTTTACTATTATTTAAAAACCTAAAATCTGGTTTTGGAAAATAAATAGTAGCATCTGTTCCTGCTGGCTCGTAGTAAGGAACCCTATAAGAATGATTTTTTCTTTCAAGTATTGGAAATCCACCATTTATAGCAGTTCTGAACATAGTTGTTCCAACTTGGCATAAACCTCCACCGTATTCTTCCTGGGTTTTATTACCTTTTATAACCAACTCGGTAACATACCCCATTGCTGCATTAACTGCCTTTAAAGTTTTGATCATGGAAAACTCTTCTCCTGGTTTTATTAATGTTCCATTTACATAACTAGTTCCAACTTTGATATTATGAATTCTATTTGTAGATGATCCTTTAAAATTAGAAGATCCTTCTGCTATTTTTTCTAATAACCCATATTTCACAACTTCACTATCAATTTCGGTTGGCATTGATTCTTCTATTGTTAAAAAAACATCTTTTTTTAAAGACAAAATAGCGTCTTGTAATTTATTATAAGAATCTTCTTGATTCAACTCTGTTCCTTTTGTAACTGGTGTGAATTTTTTAGCTTTTTCGTTTTCTATTATTAATTCTCCAGCACCTGGTTTTGTATCATTTTTATCAGAAATTTCTTGTAAATATTTTTTTATATTTTCTTCATTTAAATTTATACCTGCTTCTATAAATTTATTTTTATCATCTAATGCATATTCAAAACTTAACATATTTATTAAATCTTTTTTTTCTAGTATATTTTTTTTATCTTTATAAAATAAATATATTGGAGAATTATCTAATATTTTATTTGATTGGATTAAAGTATTTGATAATTTATCTTCAGTTATACTTGGGTTGTTTATTGTTTTGTTTATGTTAATATTTAAAATTTCTTTTCTATTTTTTGAATTTATATATTTTAAAATTTCTATATTAACAATATCTAAATCATAATTAAAACCTTCTTCTTCTTTTTTTATTATAAAATTATCAGATTCTTCACTTTTTATTATATTTGCATTAATAGTTGATTTTTCATATTTTTTTATTTCTTTTAATATTTCAGCTAATTTGAAATGATCTATAGAATAATTAAAATTAAATTTTTTTAAGACAAATAAATTTGATAAAAACAATTCTGGACTTATTTTTGTTTTTAAAAATTTTGAAAAAATTTGATCTATTATTTTATCCTTTGAATTTACTTCTAATAAATTTGATAAATTTATACTTTGTAATACTTTATTATTATTAGAGTCTTCAATTATAAAAACTACTTTTGTTGATAAAAGTTTATTCTCTTCTTCTGTAATAATATTTTTTATTTCATTTTTATTTTTAAAAGAAATGTCCCTGTCTAAAAAATAAGTTTTAACTGGAGCTATTTTAGTAAAAACATAATTTGTTCCATGAATTAATAAAATTAAAAAAATTATTGGTAATAAAATAAATAAAAAAACATCCATAGAAAAAATTGTTTTTTTATTTTCTCTTCTTATTTTTAATTTTTCAAAAAATAATTTAACTTTATTCATTATGCTTTATTTTTTTATTTTTAATAAAACTATTTTTAATATTCCATTTTCTATTTTTGCAGATGTTTTTTCTGGAACTATTTCTGATGGTAATATTATAGACCTAGAAAAACTTCCATAAAAACATTCCCTATGAATATATTTTTTTGATTTTTCTATTTTTTCTCTTTTTCTTATTCCTTCAATTTTAATTTTTTCTGGTTCTACATCTATATTTATATTATCAACATCAACACCAGCAACTGGAGATTCTATAAAAATATTTTTATTGTCTTCTAAAATATCTAAAGACAACTCTCCTTTTTCTATTTTATATTCTTCTTCTGAAAAATCATTAATTAATATAGTATTTAAATCTAAAGTTTTTGAATTAACATCCTGTTTGGCTGTTTTGTTTGTTTTTCTTTCTTTTGGTGTTATAATTTTTTTTGACATAGATTTTAAATTAAAAATATTACTATCAGTATACCTTATTTTTGAATCATATCCAATATTAATAAATTTAATTTATATAAAGATATTTCTTGATCAGTTTTTGATAAAATATCTATTTCCTCAAATTGTTTATAATATTTTTTTAATAATTCCTTATTAAAGTTTTTTAATTTTATTTTTATTGGAAATATTTTTTTTGGATTTTTCCAATTCATTTCTTTTGATATTTCTAAATCTGGATATTTCATAAAAATCAAATCAGATACAGAAATCATTTCTTCCAAATTATTTATCATAATTGTATTAAAAAAAACAAGTTCATCTAATTTGAGTTTTTCATTTGTATCATTATAAAAATTTTTTTCAAATAAAATTAAAGCTTTTTTGTTTTTTTCAAATATTAAATTTACCAATTCAAATATATCATCATCGTTTGGATTTGAATAATTAACATCTGATAATTTTATATCGTCTTCTTTTATAAGATTATCATTTTTAGAATTGAACAATTTTAATAATTGAGTTTTTATTTTTATTGTATCTATTTTTCCAATATATTCGTTTTTATAATCTTTCCTTAAATTAAATTTTTCCATTAATTTATTTAATGCTTTTTCCGATATTTGATAACCATTATCTAATATTTTTTTTATAATCCATTTTTTAATATCATAATCTTTTGTAAACTTTATTTCTTGTATTCTTAATTTAGGATCTATGTCGTCTGATAATATAGACATTTTTTCTATTTCTTTCCAAAATTTTGTTCTTTTATCAATTTTATTATCTTGAATTATTGTAATAAAATTATTATCAGATTTTTTTAAATATTCTAAAATTTCTAGTTGAAAATCATCTTCTACTTGAAACAAATTTTTTAAAAAAATTAATTTTTTTTCTGCAAATAAAGAAATATTTTTATAAGAATCTTTTAATATTTTTTGTAATTCTAAAATATTATCGTTTTCTAAAAAATCGATATTAATTATGTTTGATTCACTATATTTAGCTTTAAAATTATTTTTTTGTTTTAAAATAATTTCTTCTATATCTGATTCTATATCACCTATATAAATAAATATATTCATTTTGATAAACCTACTTTAATTAAATTAATTCTCCCCAATTATTTCCTATTTCAATATCAGCTATTAATGGAACATTATTTGGTAATAAATAAGATTTTTCCATCTCTTCTTTTAGTATAGGAATATAAAAGTCTATCTTGTCTTCTTTTATTTCAAAAACTAATTCATCATGTACTTGTATTAACATTTTTATATCATCTCTATTTTTTATTTTTTCATAAATATTTATCATAGCTAATTTCATTATATCTGCCGCTAACCCTTGTATTGTCATATTAACAGCCATTCTTTCTGCTGCACTCACAATAAATTTCTGGCTAGAATTTATTTCTTTGAAATATCTTTTTCTTCCAAATAAATTTTCAATAAATTCGTCTCTATGAGAAATTTTAATAATTTCTGATATGTATTTTTCTATTTTATCATTAATTTTAAAATATTTTTCTATATATTCTTTTGCTTCATTAAATGTTATTCCTGTTTCTCTAGATAATTTTCTTGCCCCCATTCCATACAATATACCAAAATTTATAGCCTTTGCTGCATATCTTTGAGGTTTTGTAACTTCTTCTATTTTTATATTATTTATTAAAGATGCTGTTTGCGTATGAATATCTATATTTTTAATAAAAGCATCTATCATAGATTCTTGCCCAGATAAACTTGCTATTATTCTAAGTTCAACTTGAGAATAATCTATTGAAAATATTTTATATCCTTCGTTTGCTATAAAAGCTTTTCTGATTTTTTTACCATCTTCTGTCCTTACTGGTATGTTTTGTAAATTTGGCTCTGTTGATGACAATCTTCCTGTTACAGCTATAGTTTGATTAAAACTTGTATGTATTCTGTTTGTATTTTTATTTATCAATTTTGGCAAAACATCTATATATGTAGTTTTTAATTTTTCATATTCTCTATATTCTATTAATTTATTAATTATTTCTATTTGATCTTTTAAAGAAACTTCGTCAATATTTAATGAGTCTATAAAATTAAAAGTATTAGATTTTTTTTCTAATTCTTCCTCTAATAAATCTTTTATTTTTTCTAATTGATCTGATGCTGTAGATATTCCTGTTTTTATTTTTTTAATACCTTTTGTTTTTATTTTTAATTTATCAAATAAAATATCTTGTAATTGTTTTGGTGAATTTAAATTAAATTCTAATTTTATTTTTGAAAAAATAAAATTTTTTATTTTCTCTATTTTTTCTTTATACTCTTTTGATAATTTTTCTAAATATTCAACATTTATTAATACACCATTTTCTTCTATGTTTTTTAAAACGGGTATTAATTTCATATCAATATTAAAAAATAAATTTGATAATTTTTCATTTTTTGATATTTCTAAATTATATTTTTTATAAAGCTTAAATGTATAATTAGAATCATCACAACAATAATTAGATACTTTTTCTGAATCTACAAAATCCATTGTAATTTGTTTTTTACCTTCACCAATAAGTTCTTTTATGCTTTGCATTTTATATCCAAATTCAGAGAAAGATAAAACATCTAGCCCATATCTTCTTTCACCTGGATTTAATATAAAAGCCGCTAGCATTGTATCAAAATAAATATTTCTAACATTTATATTATGTTTACTTAAAACTTCTACATCATATTTTATATTATGACCTATTTTTTTAATATCCAAATTCTCTAATATTTGTTTTAAAAATTCAAAATTATTATTTAAATTTTTCCATTCTATATATGAAGCTTCATTTTCTTTAAAACAAAAAGATATCCCAACAATTTTGGCTAAATGTGGATTATCGCTCGTTGTTTCTATATCAAAAGCAAATTCTGTTTGTTGTTTTAATAAATTTAAAAATTTAAAAATTTCTTGTTCTGTTTTTAAAATTTTATAATTATAATTATTTTTATTATTATTAGATGAATGAACGCCGTTTATCCCTATGATATTATTATTGTTTTTATTTTGTAATTGTAATACACGGTCTAACAATGTTTTAAATTCTAATTTTATAAACAATTCATGTATTTTATTTAAATCGAAATCTCCCAATTTGCAATTATCTAGATTAAAATCTATTTCAACATCTAATTTTATTGTGGCGAGTTTATAACTTAAAAAAGTATTTTCTTTTTGCCTTTTTAATAAATTTAAAATTCTAGGAGTAATTTTTCCATTATTTCCATTTTCAATTTCTTTATATAAATTTTCTATTGAATTAAATTCTTTTAATATTTCTACGGCTGTTTTTTCTCCTATACCTTTTACTCCTGGAATATTATCAGAAGGATCACCTCTTAGTGCTTTATAATCTATTATTTGACTTGGTCTTACTCCTATTAGTTCTTCTACTATATTTGAATTATATTCTAACGTTTCTGATAATCCTTTTTTGAAAGTTAAAACGTGAACTTGATCATCTACAAGCTGAAGAGTGTCTTTATCTCCTGTTAATATTACAACTTCTGTATTTTTTTCAATTATTTTTGATATTGTTCCTATTAAATCATCAGCTTCATAGCCTTCTTTTTCAAAAATTTTAATATTAAAAG
This sequence comes from uncultured Gammaproteobacteria bacterium, assembly GCA_964532735.1. Lineage (GTDB taxonomy): Bacteria > Patescibacteriota > Patescibacteriia > JAGPKW01 > JAGPKW01 > JAJXYN01. The sequence continues at coordinate 32,189 of CAZHKK010000003.1, forward strand.
CGTTTACAATTTTTTTTATTATTGGAAATTGAACATATAATTCGTCAGCTTGCTTTACTCTAGTTGCTTTATATTCTGGATAGATATCATTTCTAAATGTTTTTTTTGCAACGTCAAAACAAACAGCTATATGAGTTGGTTTTATTTCTTTTAATACTTTTATTAAAACTGACGTAAATCCATATACAGCATTAGTAGGAGTTCCATCTTTTGCCATCATTGTTGGTGGTAAAGCATGGAATGCTCTGTGAACCAAAGCATTTGCATCTAGTATTAATAATTTTTGTTTTGATTCTGACATTTTGCTTATGATTAGTTTTTACAATATTATTTTACATATTACACAATTTCTAATAAATAAAAAAGAGTTAAAAAATAAAAACACAATAATATTATGTGTTTTTATTAAACATTTCTTTATAAATAATGTTTGATATAATTTTGTATTTATCTTTTTTTAAATGAAGCTTATCTATTGAAATAAATTCATCTTCATCAAATCCACATAAATTTATAACTTCCTGCATAACCTTTCTTATATCAATAAAACATATGTTTTTTGTTTTAGATAATTTAAAAATTGCTTTATAATAAAAATCCACTTTATCATTAATCTTTTTGTTTATTTTTGTTGGAGAAAGAACAATAACATCAGAACCAATTTTTTTTATTTTATTAATAATATTTTTCATATTATTTAAATATTCCTGCAATGATATATGTTTTCTTACGTCATTAATCCCAAACATAATAATTACTAAATTTGGCTTTAGGTTTAATATATTATCAATATAATTTAAAGCATTTAAAGATGTCCAGCCACTATGACCTTCATTTATAATTGATAATTTAGAATTTGGATACTTTTTTAAAATTTTTTCTTTCAAACGCCTTGGATAGTTTAATCTAGTTTGTATACCAAAATTATAACCCCAAGTTATACTATCTCCAAAACAAACTATTTTAACATCATTACCAAGCTTTATATTTTTTATTGTTTTTAAATTGTATACTTTTTTATTAAAAAACATGAATATTTTTAAATATTTTAGGAAGCTATTCTAAACACTTCTTCTACTGTTGTTATTCCAGATACTGCTTTTAGTAATCCATCTTGAACCATTTTTATCATACCATCTTCCATCGCTAGTTTTTCTAATTCAAATTCTGAAACCTTACCTGACAATATAACTTCCTCTATCTTTGGAGTCATTGTCATAACTTCATATAAACCTACTCTACCTTTATATCCTAAACCATGACATTTTTCACAACCTTTCCCTTTGTAAAAATGTAAATCGTTTAAATCAACTTTAAAATTAGATTTTTCTGGAATTTCTGATAATATTTTTTTTACCTTTTCTAATTGTTCTTCTGATATTTCTACTTCTTCTTTACAATTAGAACATATTCTTCTAGCTAGTCTTTGAGCCATAACAGCATTAAGCGCTGGAGCTAATAAAAAAGGTTTAACACCCATAACCATAAATCTAGGAATAGCTGCTGGAGCACTATTTGCATGAATTGTTGATATTACTTTATGACCAGTAAGAGCAGCTTCTACTGCGACTTCTGCTGTTTCTCCGTCTCTAATTTCTCCAACCATTACAACATTAGGATCTTGACGCAATATAGCCCTAAGACCTTTTGCAAAATCATAATCCCTACTATGATCTATCTGAGATTGATTTAACCCAGGTAATTTATATTCTATAGGATCTTCTAATGTTATTATATTAACATCTGGTTTATTTAATTTGTTTAAAATAGCATATAAAGTTGTTGTTTTACCAGAACCAGTAGGACCAGTTGTAATAATCATACCTATTGGCTTATCTACTGCTGCTGTTAATCTTTCATTTGTACTACCTATCAAACCTAAATCTTCAAATTGTAAACTAGCTGCTGATGATTTTAATAAACGCATAACAACTGATTCTCCAAAAGCTGTAGGTAAAGTAGAAACACGGATATCAACCTTGTCATCATCTAAAACAACAGTGATTCTTCCGTCTTGTGGAATATCTGAAATATTCATTTTAAGTTTAGCCATTAATTTTATTCTCGTAATTATTTTTGGCCATATTTCTTTTTTCACTGAAGCTATTTCACTAAGCATTCCATCAACTCTAATACGAACTATTACTTTTGTTTCTGCTGCTTCTATATGAATATCTGAAGATCCAAACTGTATTGCTGCGGCTAAAATAAGCGTTATCATCTCTGATAATTCAACACCTTGCATTTTTTTGTTTACATCCTCAAAAGTTTTTAAATCTTCTTTAAATTTATCAAATACAGCTTGGTCTATTTTAAAACCATTAATAAATGTTTTAATTTTGGGCAATTTATCATAAAGAGCCATAGCTACTTCATGACTACCTTTTGATATAAAATATATCTTTTTTTTAGTATCTAATTCCCCTGTATCTAAAGCATTTATATAATCTATTACGTTATCGTTAAAGGTAGAAATACCTATTCTAATTTCCTGAAAAGCTCTATAAAAACAAACTATTCCGTATTTAGAACAATCTAATTGTGATATAGATTTTAAAGCTTCAGGACCTATAGGAAATTGATGAAGATCCATATAATCTAAACCAAAAATAGAAGCAGTAGCTGCAGCAGCTGCTTCTTCTTGTTTAATTTGTATTTTTTTATATGTTTCACTAAATTTGTCAGATATATTATCACTAGAAATTTGAAGTCCAGATTGGAGATTTTGATTTTCTTCTTGTTCCATATTTTATTTTACCTTTTATTTACTACTACAGTATAACATAAACAAGAAACTGAGAGAAGATATAATTAATTGCTATTTATTATATTTATCATCTCATCAACTTTTTTTTCCCAACCATAATCAATAACAGAATTTATTCTATCACTTTTATTTTTTTCACTAAAATAATTTTCATCTTGCACTATATCTTTAATAAAACTAGAAAATTCTTCTTTGCTATTTGCTATTTTTATATAATTTCTAAATTTTTCTACCCCTGAAACATTTGTTGTAACAACAGGCTTTCCTGATGCTAAATATTCATATAATTTTTTTGGGTCCATTGAATTTATAAAATCATTAACTAAATGTGGAATTATGCAAACATCAAAATTATTATAAATAAAAGGCATTTCTTTATATTTTATTTCTCCTATAAAACTTATATTTTTGTATTTTTTAAATCTTTGTATGTCAAAATTACCATGAATAGGTCCAGCTATTAAAAAAAATAGCTCTTTATTATTATCTACAATAAAATCTAATAAATTTATATCTACTCTATCATTTTTTATAACTCCAACATATCCTATTATTTTGTTGTAATCTTTTTTTATGTTTACTATATAATCATTTATTCTTTCTGAGTTTATTGGATTTTTATAATGTTCTAAATCAACTCCGTTTGATATAAATTTTATATTATTTTTCACATTAACACATGCCATAGCGGTTTCTGTAATTTGTTTACAATAAGCAATTTTTTCTAAATCATCTTTTAATTTTTCTGATACTGTAAATACAAAATTTGAATTTAAAACTATATCTTTATAGTTTTTTTCTAGTTTTTTTCTATATTTACTAAATATAGAATTATTGATCCAATTATCAACAGTATCAAAATATTTTTTGTTATTTCTAAACAATCTTAGATATTTAGCATTTAAAGGGTTGTAATTTATTATTATAGCATCTTGAAAGTTTAATTTAAAAATAGCTTTTTTAGCTCTTCTTAAACTTGTTGCAGATAAAGATATTAATTTATTATTTAATCTTCTTGCTACATAATGATGCCCCATGGCAATTACATTTTTTCCAATTTTTTTGTAAACTTTTGATTTTAAATATAATCTTAAATAACTTCTTATATTAAACGGAAAAAAATCAATAGATAGAATTTCTTCTACATCATTTCTTTTTAATAATTCATCTAAAACATGCTTATTTCTATTGTATACACCTTTATCCCATTCAAATTGAGATGACATATTTAACAATATAAATTTCATATTTATTTATTAATTACTTATTTATATCAAATTACATCATTTTTTTTAGAAATGCAAAAAAAATCGTGAACCAAATCACGATTTTATTCATAACTACCATTGTAAAGTCTTTCTCTAATCATTTCTATATCTTTTTTTGTTCTATTATTAGCAGCTACTTCTGTTTTTATTTTTTGATAAGAATGCATTGCTGTTGTATGATCTCTATTTCCCAATTCTGACCCTATGTTTGGAAAAGATGCATCTAATTCTTCTCTTAATAAATACATAGCTATTTGTCTTGGAGTAACTAATTCTTTTTTTCTACTAACGCCTTTTATACTCTCTACGGTTACATCAAAAAAACTAGCTACCGTTTCTATAAGTTGTTGGGGGGAAAACTTTACATTCTTTTTATTTTGTTCATTATAAACCGTTATTAAGTCTCTTACGTTTTCTATAGTTGGGTCTATTCTTCTTAATTCATACTGAACAATAATCTTATTTAATATACCTTCTATTTCTCTTACGCTTTTTTGAACTTCTGTTGCTATATATCTTATAACATTATCATCAAAATTATATTTTTTTTCTGATAATTTAGCTTTTATTATAGCCATTCTTGTTTCTAAGTCTGGTTCTGAAATATCAGCTATCATACCAGAAGAGAATCTTGATTTTAATCTTTCTTGAAAGGCAGACAAAGCTTGAGGTGGTCTATCTGACGTTAATACTATTTGACAATTTTTTTGATGATATTCATTAAATGTATTAAATAATTCCTCTTGTGTTCCTTCTTTTCCAGCTAAAAACTGAATATCATCTATTATTATAACATCATATGATCTATATTTTAACCTAAAATCTTTCATTCTTCCACCTTTTATTGCATCAACATAATCATTAGTAAATCTTTCAGATGTTATATAAAGAATTTTTTTATCTGCTGAATTTTTTATTATTTCATTACCTATACCTTGTGCTAAATGAGTTTTTCCTATTCCAACTCCACCATAAATAAATAAAGGATTAAATTTTTCACCAGGAAATTCTGCAACACCTCTTGCAGCAGCATAAGCTAATTCATTATTTTTACCCACAATAAAAGTATCAAATGTATATTTTGGATTTAGATTAAAAACACCCAAAGAACTTTCTTTTTTTTCTATTTTATTTTGAGAAGAAAAATTTTCTTGTTGAATTTGAGTAGAAGATCTATTTTGTTGCTCATATTTTGCAACAGTTTTTTCATCTCCTACTAAAGAAACTTCATATGTAATCTTTTTAATTTTACCATCACTAACTTCTTGTAAAGAATTTAGTATATCTTTATGATATTTTTTAGATAACCAAGCTTGAGCAAAAGCGTGAGGTGTAGCCAAAATAACATGTTCTTCATTATCTACAATCTCAATAATGAATGTATTTTTAAACCAAGTAGCAAAATTTGCCTTACTTAAAGTTAGCTCCAACCTACCTAAAGCAGCTTGCCAAATTTGTTTTTTGTCCATCGTGCCTTCTTAATTTTACTTAAATTGCAATACTTATAGAGATTTGTCCTTCTCTATAAATCAATTTGAAAACATTCTATCACTTAATTCTCCTGTGGAAAACTATGTCACTAGTTTATATTTTGTGGAGAAAATGTCAATATCTATCAAATTTGTGTAACTTTACATATAAAGTTATTGACAATTTTTTATACATACATATAAAAATTAGTTTTTATTATATACATGTTGATTTTTTTTAAAATATAGTATAAAATATATATTATCTTAGTAATTTTAAATTTTAATTTTTAGAACATGGGTTTACCATCAAAGAGAACACCAAAGAATAAGACAAGAACTAGAAATAATCCTGCTAACCATGGAAAGAGTTTAGTGTTAAAATCTACAAATACTTGTCCAAAATGCGGAAATACAAAACTCTCTCATAGAGCTTGTAAGTTTTGTGGAGCTTATAAAGTAGAGAAAGCTACAAAATAATATCCCTCAAAAACATAAAGTAATATTTATGTTTTTGTTTATTTTTAAAAGGTTTTAAGTTTATAATTATGTCTAATAGACACTTAGTTCGTTCAATAGTATTACAAAGTCTTTTTGAATGGGACTTTAAAGATGGAAATATAAAAATTGATGATGTATTGGAATACAACATTGGTTCTTTCGCTTCTATGTTATCTTTTAAAGATGACTTTCTTCAATTTTTAAGTAAAGGCGTTACAAGAAATATAAAAAAAATTGATAAAATAATAAAAAACTTTGCTCCAGAATGGCCAATAAATCAAATTTCCACAGTTGATAGAAATATTTTAAGAATAGCTATTTTTGAATTAATTTATAGCAGTTATACACCATACAAAGTTGTTATAAATGAAGCTATAGAATTAGCTAAAAACTTTAGTGGAGAAAAATCTTCAAAATTTATAAATGGTGTATTAGGATCTGTTATAAATGAAATCAATAATCATATTGATAAAATTTATAACATTGATTTTATAATAAAAAACAATGAGAATAATACTTATCTCTCTATAAAACAAGATAATTGTTTTAAGTTTTTTAGAATTAATAATAAATTTAAAGAAGAAATAGAAAAAGAAAAAGATAATAAATTTAAAGAAGAAATAGAAAAAGAAAAAGATAATAAAGATAATAAAGATAATAAATCTTCTGAAATATTAGATAAAAATGAAATAAAAGCAGAAGAAATAAAGGAAGATATAATAGAATCTGACGAGATACAACCTAAAGAAGAAATAATTATAAATGATAAAGATAATTTCTCTGAATATTTAAATTTTGCATCAAAAGAATTTTCTAAATATTTTAATATAAATAATTTAAATATAAAATCTATAGATGATGTTAATTACTCTATTATAAAAGAAAACGATAAAAAAGCATTATTCCCAAAAATAACACTAAAGAATATATTTTTTGTTCTTGTAGAAATAAATAACATTAAAGACATTAAACTTCCAAATGAGACGTTTGAATGGAAAAAAAAAGAAGATATGCTATCTTCAATAAATTATAAAAATATAAAAAATATCTTAAGTAAAATAATTTAAAAAATAATTTTTCTAATATGGATGAACGCTTAAAAGAACTAGAAAAGAAAATAAAAATACCTTTTAAAAATAAAAATACCTTAAAAAATGCTCTTGTTCATAGATCCTTTTTGAATGAAAAAACAGATTTTGAACTTTCAAGCAATGAAAGACTTGAATTCCTTGGAGATGCAGTTTTGGAACTTGTTGTAACTGAATTTTTATTTAAACATCAAAAAGAAGAAGAAGGAGTTTTAACAAGCTTTAGAGCTAGTTTAGTTAATACAGATATGTTAAGTAGAGTGGCAAATGAATTAAATATAACAGAATATCTTTATTTAAGTAAAGGAGAAAAAAGTGATATAAATTCAAAATCAAAAAAAAGTATATTAGCTGATGCTTGTGAAGCTATAATTGGAGCAATTTATTTAGATCAAGGATTTTCAAAAGCTAAAAAATTTATACAAGAAAACTTATTAATTCATTTTAATGAAATTTTAGAAAGTAAATCTTATATAGATTTTAAAACATTTTTCCAAGAAGTTGCTCAAGAAAAAATAGGAATAACACCAACATATAAAGTACTTGAAGAATCTGGTCCCGATCATGATAAAATATTTAAAATAGGACTTTATATAGGTGAAGAAGAAATATCTACGGGAATTGGAAAAAATAAACAAAAAGCCCAAGAAGATGCTGCTAAAAATGGTATAGAAAAAAAAGATTGGTGGAATGAAATAAAAGACAAATAAAAAAATAGCAATAAACTTGCTATTTTTTTTATTACAATAAAATAGATATACTAGACTTTTTAGACAAATAAAAAAGAAGAACATTGTTCTGGCGACGACCTACTTTTCGGTTACCCGTATCATCGGCGCTGAAGGGCTTAACTTCTGTGTTCGGAATGGGAACAGGTGTGTCCCCTTCGCTCAATATCACCAGAACAATATTCTTCTTAGTTTCCAGCTATTGAAGACTTGTAAACTTAAAATTAAATAGAGATTTAGAATAGTTTAATGTAGCATTTATTAACCAAAGAATTTCATCATTATTGTGGTTAAATTTTTCCCGATTAGTAATTCTCCGCTAAACTCATTACTGAGCTTACACGTAAATCCTATCAACCTAGTAGTCTCCTAGGGGGATTAAAAACGAAATTTAATCTTGAGAACGGCTTCGTGCTTAGATGCTTTCAGCGCTTATCCGCACTAAACTTAGCTACTCGGCAATGCCGTTGGTACGACAACCGATACACCAGAGGTTTATCCTTCCCGGTCCTCTCGTACTAGGGAAGAGTTCTCTCAAATTTCAACGCTCGCAGTAGATAGGAGACCGTACTGTCTCACGACGTACTGAACCCAGCTCGCGTATCGCTTTAATAGGCGAACAGCCTAACCATTGGGACCTGATACAGCCCCAGGATGCGATGAGCCGACATCGAGGTGCCAAACCTGATCGTCGATATGGACTCTTGGATCAGATCAGCCTGTTATCCCCAGAGTAACTTTTATCCGTTGAGCTTCCACCTTCCTATATAGGATGGTCGGATCACTAACTTCCACTTTCGTGACTGCGCGAGTTGTAACTCTTGCAGTAAAGCTGGCTTATGCGTTTGCACTATCAATTCGATTTCCATCCGAATCTAGCCAACCTTTGTAAACGCCTCCGTTACATTTTAGGAGGCGACCGCCCCAGTCAAACTACCCATCAGACACTGTCTTCCCGCCAGATAATGGCTTAGGAATAAAGTATTAAAACTATATAAGGGTGGTATCTCAAGGTTGCTTACGCTCCCACCTATCCTGAACATATATAGCTCTAATACAATGTCAAACTGTAGTAAAGTTTCATGGGGTCTTTTCGTCTAACTGCGAGTAACGAGCATCTTCACTCGTCTTGCAATTTCACTAAGTACTTCGTTAAGACAGTTGCTAAGTTGTTATGCCATTCGTGCGGGTCGGAACTTACCCGACAAGGAATTTCGCTACCTTAGGACGATTATAGTTATCGCCGGCGTTCATCAGCGCTTGGATTCAAAGCTTGCACCTCTCCTCTTAACGTTCTGACACTGGCCAGGCATCAGCCCCTATACTTCAGCTTTCGCTTTAAGCAGAGACCTAAGTTTTTGGTAAACAGTCACTCAGCATCGTTCGCTGCGCCCCAACAAAGTTGGGGAGGCCTTATCCCGAAGTTACGGCCGCTTTTTTGCTTAGTTCCTTAACGAAGTTTCTCTCATGCACCTGAGGATACTCTCCTCACCCACCTGAGTTGGTTTGCGGTACAGTTATTACTATACTTAGCCTTAGAGGTTTTTCTTGGCACCTGATTCAATTCCATTTTCTTATCTTCATAAGAATGCATGCAACTTTTGGTACTTAACGCACAAAGGATTTGCCTCAGTACATACCTACTCGCCACAAACGCACATAACCAAATTACGTGGAATCTATTCAAATGCGTCACCCCATCAGATATAGTAATAGGGCAGGAATATTAACCTGCTCTTCCATCGCCTACTCTACATAGCCTCGGCTTAGGATTGCCTAACCCAGGGCCGAAAATCGTTGCCCTGGAAACCTTGGGTTTACGGTGTGCAGAATTTTCATCTGCATTTTTGTTACTTATGTCAACATTCTCTCTTCTGTACACTCCACAACGCCTCACGACAGCTGCTTCAGTGCATACAGAATGCTCCTCTACCACTTACATACTTACGTATGTAGTCCGCATCTTCGGTACTATACTTAGCCCCGGTTCATTTTCGGCGCAGAATGACTAAACTAGTGAGCTATTACGCTTTCTTTAAATGATGGCTGCTTCTAAGCCAACATCCTAGCTGTTTAAGTCAATCCACCGCCTTCTACACTTAGTATAGATTTTGGGACCTTAAATTGCGGTCTTGGGCTGTTTCCCTTTTGACTAGTGGAGCTTAGCCCCCACAGTCTAACTCCTGATCTTGCATTTACTGGCATTCGGAGTTTGGTTGGATACGGCAGGATTGCTCCACCCGCACCCATTCAGTAGCTCTACCACCAGTAAGAAACGATCAAGGCTATCCCTAAAGATATTTCGAGGAGAACCAGCTATCACCCAGCACGATTAGCATTTCACTCCCAACCACAAGTCATCCCCCAGTTTTACACGGCTGGTGGGTTCGGGCCTCCAATATTCTTTCGAATATCTTCACCCTGCTCATGGTTAGCTCGCCAGGTTTCGGGTCTAATATGTAATGCTTAACGGGCTATTAACCCTCGCTTTCACTACGCCTTCCCAACCTCAGTTGGTTAAACTTGCAACACACATTAACTCGTTGACTCATTCTTCAATAGGCACGCCGTCACCCGATAAATCAGGCTCCGGCTCCTTGTAAGTATTTGGTTTCAGGTCTATTTCACTCCCTTTCCAGGGTTCTTTTCACCTTTCCCTCACGGTACTTGTTCACTATCGGTTACTAAAGATATTTAGTCTTATCACATAGTCGTGATAGCTTCCTACAGGATTTCACGTGTCCTGCAGTACTTAAGAGAATTCCCATAGAGTCATAATTACTTTAAAATACTGGGCTATCACCATCTTTGGCTGTTCTTTCCAGAACATTCTTCTAGTAATTATGCTTTTGCTCTATCCTAGTTTTGTCAGAAACTAAACAGAATTTCTTACAACCCCCATTTGGCAACGACTGACATCTTTAAATCAATTAAATCTGCAAAGGAATAAACCAAAGCTTATTTAATTAAAGACACTCAAATAGGTTTAGACTCTTCCAATTTCGCTCGCCACTACTTTCGGAATCATTATTATTTTCTTTTCCTCTGGGTACTGAGATGTTTCACTTCCCCAAGTGCGCTCTTCATATCCTATGTATTCAGATATGAGTACCTGTATTAACAGGTGAGTTTCCTCATTCAGAAATCTCCGGATCAAAGGTTGTTTGCCACCTCCCCGAAGCTTATCGCAGGCTACTACGTCTTTCATCGCTCTTTAGTACCAAGGCATCCACCAAATACGATCTTAATTTAACCACAAGAATAACGAAATTCTTGTTTATTCTCTCGAATGTTATTTTAAAACATATTTAAGTAACAATATATGAGAAATTACATATATTAATTAATACTTTTTACTCGCTTTCTTATAGGTAGACTTAGACCTATAAGAAATATTCTAAATTCACTCTCTATTTAATTTTTAATCTACAAATCTTTAACAACTGAATTTAGGCTAAAACATTTTTTAGACTATGTCAAATGTTAAATTTAGACAACAAAAAATAACCAATAGCATTTATTATTATAAAAATTGTGATAATAGCAAATGCTTAGAGGTTATTAATAATTTATTATAACTTAAGCGTTCTGGTTTTCCTACTTTTGTTTTCTTATTTTTTGGATGTTAAGTATTATAGTCTAAAAAATTTTTTTAGTCAATACCCCATTTTTTTATGATGTTATCAACATCAATTTCTGGCTTTTTTTTGCATAAATTTTTAATAGATTGAGATAAAACTATTTCGTATAAAACTTTCTCTCTTGGGTCTTTTTTTTCTGAAAAAATTATTTTATTTGTTTTTATCATAGACCTTTCTATTTCTTCTGAAATTTTTTTAAATTGTTCATTTTCGTCTTCAGAATAATCCAAAACCTTTGATATCATAAGCTTAACATTGTTTATTTTTTTTGTAAAAGAAGCATACCCATCAAAAATATTTTTGATCTTATCATTATCTTGAGACATTTTATATAATTTTGTTAAAAAATATATTTTTGAAGTTTTCTTTTGATAATCAGATCTTATATCCGCCAATTCTACAATTATTTCTCTTTTTTCTTCTACAGATAATTTATAATCCAAGTTTATTCTTCTTATTTCTAATTCTTTTTTTAATTTTTCTTCTATTTCTTTTAATTCTCCATCGTTAGCGTATCCTGTATCTATATGAAAAAATATTTTATTTAAAATATCAAAACTCTTATCAAATTTAAAATTGTTAAAATTTAATTCAATTTTATCTATTATATCTTTCGTTTTTATTGATTTACCTTTAAAAGATTCTAGTGTTTTTTCTATTATTCTAGATGAAGCATATATAGCTTGATCTCCTCCTTTGTGCCCGTATAATTCATTAAAATAATTTAAATACATAAGATCAATAAAAACAACTTCTACTCCTATATCTCTACTGATAACAATTACAAATTCATCTCCACCATATCTGTAAATTTCAATATCATTAATGTTTGAACTATTTAATTTTTCTGTTTTTTCTCTTTTTATTATCAAATTTGTAAGGTGATGATAGCAAAGTTTTTTAATTTTAAGACCACTAACTTCATCTAATGAAAGTTTTTGTATTATATTATTAATTTCTCCTAAAAAAACTCTTAATTTAAAAGAACACCTACTATTTTCTTCTAAAAAATTTTTTATTAAAATTATATTTTCTTTATTTTCTTTGTTTTTTTTAATATCTCTTTCTATTTCATTAAAAGCTTCAAAAGCTTCCATTGTTAATTCGTGTATACTATTTGATTTATTATAAAAATCCAACAAATCTAATTCTGTTTGTTTTATGTTTATTCTTTTATTACTATCTAAATCAATACCTTCTTTTTTGTTATTTTTTTTGAAATCAAAAAAAGCCATTATTTTAAACCTTTATTTTTAATATTTTAAATTATATCATAATATATAAAAAAGAAAAAAGAAAATAATTACAAATTATTTTCTTTTAATGTTAAGCTTGCTAATTTAATTGCTGAATTTTTTGTTATCGTACTAGCAATAAAACCATTAGCATGACAAAAAATAAAATCATCTATTCCAGTCATTTCAAACAATTTTTCTTTTGTTTCTCCTCTCCATTGTTCTTTTAATCCTATCCTATTTTCAAAAGAATTAAGTTCTTTTGGGATCATTCTAACCATCCATTTTTCTTTATTTTTTTCTGGATATATAACTATTAAATTATCTGTTTTTATTATTTCTTCTTGCCAATTACAATATTCATCCAAAACAACTATTTTATTTTTTGCATTTAAAATTGCATCATTTACTATTTCCTTTGATAATAATATTGATTTTTCTTTTTCTATTTTTCTTAAAATTATTTTTTGAGCCACCTTTACTATTTTTAAAAATTCTTTATCATAATCCATTTTCTCATTCCAATTTGGATTAAATAAACCAATAGTTTCCGATATTGATATACTAAAATCATTTTTGTTTGGATTATAACCACTATCTATTGCATCTATATATTTAACAAAATTTTCATCAATTCTATTAACTATTTCTTTGTTACCACATAAATTAATTCCAAATTTTTTCCATATTAAGCCAAAAGAAGCATAAGGATAACCATCTAATCTTTCCCCTGCTCTTCCAAATTGATGATGATCAAAATATTTTTTACCATCATATTCCCCCCCAACATCAAAAACAATATCACCTTTTTTAAAATATTTTTCTTCTCTTGTTCTTATTATTTTTGAGTTTTTAAAAATTAATTTTAAAATAGCTGCTGAAAAAACATCGTCTGCATGAAAAGTATTATTGTGTGTAACTAATAACATAATCAACTAAATTACTAATTAGATTGCGTTTTTTATTGTATCATATTTCGGATATTTTTCTAAACCTAAAAACAAAAAAAACATAATTAAGCCAAAATATTCTGTCCAAATAAAATGATCAAAAATACTAAATAACAAAATAAAAATAAAAGAAATAATAATTTTAAAATCTTTATTAAAAATAAACTTATTTAATATTAATGCTAGATATAATACAAAGGAAAATAATCCTAATTCTAAAAATACTAACAGATAAACATTGTGTATTGGTTTTAAGTCCCAAACATTTAATTGTTTATTTTCGTTTAATTTGTTTATTGCATAATTTCTTCCTCCAATTCCTACTAAATATTTTGTTTTTATATTTTTAATAAAATCTTTAATTTGGTAGATTCTTTCATTTGTTGATTGTAAAACTAATCTATTATTATTATCAACTCTAGAAGCTAAAATATCTATTGAAGGAAAAGATATTGATAATAGAGTAAAAATTAATATTAAAAAAATATTAAAACCAGTTTTATATTCTTTAATATTTTTATTTTTAATATATTCATAAAATTTATAAAATAAACAGCAAATAAATAAAATTAAAAATAAAAATATTGAGATTCTTGAAAAAGTAAATAATAGTCCTAAAAAATTTATACCAAATATATATATATAATATATAATTTTAAAATCTATTTTTTTAGTTTCTAATAACTCTTTATTCTTTTTATGGTCCATTATTTTTATCAATATAAACAATAAACCTATCAGTAAAAATAAACCAAGCATATTTGGATGAGGGAACAAACCATAACTTTTTAATATCCTTCCAAAATTACCTTCTATTACATAAGTTCCTAAATTATAAGATAATTGCTCAGAAACTCCTAAAAATTTATTTGAATAGATAGATTGTATTATAAATTGATATATAGAAAAAAAAGCTTGAATACTAGAGCTTATTATAAAACAATTCATAAACCAATTCATATTAATCTTGTTTATAAAAATAATAAAAGAAAAAGTAGATAATATTAATATATTTATATTGTTATATATAGAAACCGATTTATCTGTTGAAAAAAATGTTGACAACAATAAAGATAAATTAAATAGAATTAATAATATTAAAAATATTTTTGCCTTTTTTTCTAAATAAATTTTATTTTTAAATGAAAAAATTATTCCATACACAACAAATAAAACAACCAATAAATTTAATAAGTATATCGATATTGTCCCATACTCAAAAAAATTATTATTTATTTTTTCTGTTATTAAAAAATATCTTGTCTGTAAAGGAAGCAAGATTATTATTATCAAAAACAATATATTAAAAAATTTTTTTGTAAAAATACTATTCATAACTACTCTTTTATTTTTTCTAAAAATAAATTTTGGAAATATTTTCTATTATTATTGTTATGCAACTTTATCATTGTGTCATCAACATAAACGTCTTCTGTATTTCCTTCTTGTATTATTTTTTTAATACTTAATGGAAACATTTTCATTTCTATTTTTTTTGAAATTTTATTAAATAAATTTATTGAAAATACTTTTGTTATTTTTCTAATTATTTTTTTATAAAACTTATTCTCTATAGATCTTTTATACCCAGTTTTATATTCAAATATATTTGATATTTTTTCTCTTGACCAAGAATTTTCAAAAATAAATCTTGAATATATACTGCATGGATCAAATATTGGAACTACTTGATTTATCCAATAAATATAATATATATCGTCCTGAGAACAAACTTTTTTTAGATTCAAATTTTTTTCATCTAAAAATATCGTTAAACATATTTTATCTTTTTTAGATTTTTCTGTAGGCCTCAAGTTTAAAAACTGAGCAACTAAAACTAAAATCATTCTTGCTAACCAAATTCTATTTTTTTTAGTTATCACAAATAAATCTATATCACTATCGTTTCTTGCATTGTCTATAGACATACTATTTGCTATAAAAACAGCTTTTATAAAATTAAAATTAGATATAAAATTTATAAATTTTATTCCATTTTTATATTTTTTATAACTATGAAAATAATTATTTTTTCTTTTTTCAACAATAAAATCTCTATTTTGTAAAAAATAAAATGAGTCTTTTTGACTTATTTTTGTTTTTAAAAAATTACTATTATCAAGACAATACAAAACATCTTTTAATTCTATTTTATATTTAGAATATAAATTTTTCCATATTTCGAAACTTGTTAATGGAAAATTAAAAATATCAAAATAAATAATAGTATTAAATATATTTTTTTCTAAATCAATACACATATTAGACAATTTGGTTTGTTTAATTTTTTTATTTCAAACCTTCTTTTGGCGTTATTTTATCATAAAAAAAAGAAGACTGCTCTGTGTATAACTTAGCAGTCTCCCAAAAAATATAAATTCTCCAAAAAATTTATATTTATTTATTATCTAAATCGTTTTCATTATCTTCTTCGAAAAGATTGTCTATAAACTTCTTAACTTTATCTCTATTTTCTGATATTAGCCAAAAAATAATTAACAATATTGCTACAATAAACAGTATTATTCCTATTGTAATTGAATTATCTTTTTTTTCTTTTATAACACCAGTGTTTTTATCAGCGTCTTTTGAATTATTATTTTTGTTTTCCCCTGTATTTTTGTCTGTTTGATTAATTACTTCCTTATTATTTTCTATTTTTTCATTTTTTACTTCTGTAGGACTAGAGTTCAAAATTATTTTTTCATTAGTAGTAGGATATTTAACATCAAAATAAATTAGTTTTGATTTTGAAACTTTATTATCATTTTTATCATAACTTAAAATAAAAGCTTTATGTGTTCCTTCTTTTATGTTTTTAACAGCAAGAGCAAAATAAACATCAGAAGTGTTTCCTTGTAAAGAATTTATAAATCTAACTTTAATATCATCAACATAAACTTCTATTCTATCTCCAAGACTTCCATAACCTCTTATGACATAAGTTGACGGATTATCAGCATAATAATAAGGAGTTAATATTTCTGGAGTCTTATAACCTTCAACAACTTCAAATTGAACTTTATTACTAGAACCATAATCTATTCCATTTTTTGTAGAAACAAAATTAACATTATGTTTTCCTAAAGATAATTTTTGTATTGGTTGATAAAAAAATCCGGAAATACCTGTTTTACTAGGCCAAACTTCTAATGTTGCTCTATAAACACCATCTATATAAACCTTAATATTATAACCACTTTTAACTTCTCCCTTTATAATTTGTGCTCCATCTAATTTTCCATTTTGCTTTAGGTTTGTTACCAATGGAATAATATTTTCTTTTTCTATATCTATAATTTTTTCAGAAGAATTAATAGATAAATCTAAAACAACATCTTCTTTTATTATTTCATTAGAAAAAGGAGCCACATCGTCTACATTTGCTAAAACTTCATTTAAATTAAATAAAGAAAAAATAAAAGTAAAAATAAGAAAAGTAATAATTTTATTTATATTATTCATAATAATAAATATTATACTTTATTTAATAACGACCTTTCTCCTATTTTGTATGAATCATACTTTTTAATGTTCGTAGTCAGTTTTACCATATAATCTAACACTGACAATAATTTTAATATCAGCAATACATTACAATATTTGTGTTTGTTGTGCAACAAGGTTATACACAATTAGTTTTCCACAAAAAAATTAATTAGAAATTAATCAGTATTCTGATAGAATGTATAAACTTAGAAATATAATTATATTCATGTTAAAAAAAGCTTTAGAAACTCTTCAAAAATATTTTGGTTACTCTAGTTTTAGACCTGGTCAAACTGAGGTTGTGCTTAGTATTCTTGAAAATAAAAATACTGTTGCTATTATGCCTACTGGTGCTGGTAAGTCTATTTGTTATCAAATTCCAGCACTTGCTTTTGATGGTGCTTCTATTGTTATTTCTCCTCTTATTGCTCTTATGAAAGATCAAGTTGATGCTTTGGTTTCAAAAAATATTCCTGCCACTTTTATTAACAGTTCTCTATCTATAGAAGAATCTGTTAATAGAATAGAAGGTATTAAAAATGGTTTTTATAAAATTATTTATGTTGCTCCGGAAAGGTTTACAAATCCTTATTTTATAAATGATTTAAAATCTTGCAATATCAACATGGTTGCTATTGATGAAGCTCATTGTATTTCTGAATGGGGCCATGATTTTCGTCCTGCTTATACCAAGATTAGACAATCTATTGATAAACTTGCTGAGGGTGGAAAAATGCCTGTTATAGCCGCTCTTACAGCTACTGCTACCCCAGAAGTTAAAGAAGATATTATAAAACAGTTACAAATTGAGAGCCCTAGTGTTTTTGTTTCTGGTTTTAAAAGAGATAATCTTGAAATTATATGCATTAATACCAAGAATGAAACTGATAGAATGAATAAAATCATTAATGTTTGTAGAAAAATACCTGGTGCTAAACTTATTTATGCTGCCACTAGAAAAGGAGTTGAGGACGTTTTTGAAAATTTGATTGCTAACGGTGTTCAAACATTACAATATCATGCTGGTATGAGTCCCGAAGAAAGAAAAAATTCTCAAGATTTATTTATTTCTGGTAGATGTAATTGCATGGTTTCTACAAATGCTTTTGGCATGGGTGTAGATAAATCAGATATAAGACTTGTTGTTCATTGTAATATGCCTGGTTCTATTGAGGCTTATTATCAAGAAATTGGTCGTGCTGGACGTGATGGTAAAAAAAGTTCTTGCATAATGTTTTTTGGGGCTCAAGATAGATTTGTCCATGAATTTTTTATTGATAACGAAAATCCTTCTAAACAAAGTATTGAGGAAGTTTATTTTGCTTTATTGAATAAATCTATGCAAGATAATAAGGATGAAATATCTATAACCACTTCTGAAATAATGTATGGTGTTTCTGAAAATATTAGCGATATGGCTTTATCTTCTTGTCTTAAAGAATTAGAAAAACATGAACTTATAAAAAGACTTGGTGATTCTGCTTCTGAAATTAAAATAAAACTATTTGATTCTTTTGATAATCAAATACAAAAAATAAGTCCGAGAGCTAAAACTCAACAAGAATTATTAATAACATTAAGAAGAGAATTTGAACTTGAAAATAAAGATCAAGAAATAGAATTTGATTTAGATGCTTTTATAGAAAAGACAAATGGAAACAGAGATAGTGTTTTAAGAACTATTAACACATTAAATAAATCTGAAATTTTAGAATATACTCCAGCCAAAAAAGGAAGACTTATTAAAATACTTAAAAAAGAAATTATTTTAGGACTTGATGGTGTTGAGCTTGAAGATAAAAAAGAAAGATCGTTAAGTAAATTAAATGCCATGGAAGAATATTGTCTTTCTTATGTTTGTCGCCATAAATTTATTCTTGGATATTTTGGTGATAATTTAGATATAATAGAAAATGATTGTAAGATGTGTGATAATTGTTTTAAAAAAAGAAAAAATAAAAATGAAAATAGTAAATCTCCATTTTAATAAATAAATACTAAAGATGACTAAACTATTTTTAGAAAAATTAAATAAACTTAAACAACATGGTTTAAAAAACCAAATTCCAAATATTTCTTATGAAGTTGGAATGTTTTTAAATATGTTGATTAAAAATAAAAAAATAAAAAATGTTTTAGAAATTGGAACAGCTAATGGTTATTCTACTATTTGGATGGCAGAGGCATTAAAAGAAAATAATGGGCTAATCACAACATTTGAAGTTTCTACTCCATCTTACAAAGAAGCCAAAGAAAACTTTAGAAATTTCAAATTAACTAAAAACATTAATAGCATTTTTGAAGATTTTTTAAATTCTAAAATAAACAAAAAGTTTGATTTGATTTTTATTGATGGACAAAAAAATAAAACTTTAGATTTTTTTAATAAAGCTAAAAAATTATTAAAAACTGATGGAATTATCATCGTAGATGATGTTATAAAATTTAAAGAAAAGATGTCTGAATTTTATAAATATATAGAAAAACAAAAAGAATTTTATTATGTTGTATTACCTATAGATATAAATGATGGAATTATGATGATAACTAAAAAATAAAAAATACAGAATTAAATTTCTGTATTTTTTATTTTTTATATAACAAAATTTATCATTTTATTTTTTACAAATATTATCTTTTTAATATTTTGTCCATCTAAATATTTCTGTATTTTTTCATTTGATTTTAAAATTTCTTCTATATTTTCTTGGTCTATATCTCTAGAAACATTTACAATATCTCTCATTTTACCATTTATAGAAACTACAAATTTAATTTCATTATCTTGTAATAATTCTTCTTTATATTCTGGCCAAGATTGTAAATGTATAGATTTTTCGTTTGGATTTAATTCTTTCCAGATTTCTTCAGTTACATGAGGAGCAAAAGGAGCTAATAATTTAAGGTATATATTGTATAAATTTTTACTAATTTTATCTTTTGAATAAATATGATTTAGCAAAATCATTAATTGAGACAAGGCTGTATGATAAGAAATATTTTCTATATCTTCTCCTACTTTTTTAATAGTTTTATGAAGTAATGAAATTGTTTCTTTGTCATCGCAGAACGAATCGCAATTCACTCCTACATCTACCTTTTCTTGAAGAGACCAAACTCTATTTATAAATCTATTTACACCATTAATTGCCGTTGTAGACCAAACACCACCTTCTCCGTATGGCCCCATAAACATTATATAAGTTCTCATTGTATCTGCTCCATATTGTTCTATTACATCATCTGGATTAATAACATTACCCCATCTTTTACTCATTTTTCTTCCATCTTCTCCCATTATAAGACCATGCTGAACTCTTCTTTTGTATGGTTCTGATAATGGAACAACCCCTGCATCATAAAGAGCTTTGTTCCAAAATCTTGAATACAATAAATGAACTGTTGTATGTTCTGCTCCACCAAAATATATATCAACTGGCATAAAATGTTCTAACTTATCCCTAGAAGCTAAGGTACTACTATTGTTTGGGTCTATATATCTCAAGAAATACCAAGAAGATCCAGCCCATTGAGGCATTGTATTTGTTTCACGTTTTGCATCTGCACCACATTTTGGACAAGTAGTATTAACCCATGAATCTATAATTGCAAGAGGAGATTCTCCTGTTCCTGTTGGTTCATAGTTTTCAACATCTGGAAGTAATAATGGCAATTCTTTTTCTGGAACTGGAACATTACCACATATAGGACATTTTATTATTGGAATTGGTTCACCCCAATATCTTTGTCTTGAAAATAACCAATCTCTAAATTTATAATTTATTTTTCTTTTACCAAAATTATTTTCTTCAGCAAATTGAATCATTTTTTCTCTTGCTGTTTTAGAATCTAATCCACGATATTCAGAATCACAATTAAATAAATACCCTTCATTTAATAAAGCTATTTTGTCTTTAATACTTTCTGCTAAAAGTAACGATAAAAATTTATCATCCCTACCTTTTATATTTTCAAAAGTTAATTCAAACGTTCTCCATTCTTCAGAATTATCTTCATTGATTTTATATAAATAAGAATAACTAGGACTATTTAATATAGTATATTTTATTGTTAAATTATATTTTTTTGCAAATTCCATATCTCTCTCATCATTTGCTGGCACTGCCATTACAGCTCCTGTTCCATAAGAACCAAGAACATAATCCGCAATCCATACTTCTACTTTTTCTCCATTAAATGGATTTATTGCATAGACTCCTTCAAGTTTTACTCCTGATTTATCTTTATTTAAATCTGTTCTTTCAAGATCTTTTTTATTTTTTGCTGTTTCTATATATTTTTCAACATCAGAAATATTTTTTATTGATGATTTTAAATTATCAATAATTTTATTTTCTGGGGCTAATACTACATATGTGCAACCAAAAATCGTATCTACACGTGTTGTAAATACTTTTATTTTTTCGTTTGAATTTTCAATTTTAAATTCTATTTCAGCGCCCTCAGATTTTCCTATCCAATTCTTTTGACTAGTTTTTATATATTCTGGCCAATTTACATCATCAAGATCTTTAATAAGTTTTTCTGCATAATCAGTGATTTTAAGAAACCATTGCTTCATATTTCTTTGTTCTACATCACTATCACATCTTTCGCATTTTCCATTTATTACCTCTTCGTTTGCAAGACCAGTTTTACATGATGGACACCAGTTAATTGGAGCTTCTTTTTCATAAGCTAACCCCATTTCAAACAATTTTAAAAATATCCATTGAGTCCATTTATAATATTTTGGATCTGTTGTATCTATTTCACGAGACCAATCAAAAGAACAACCAAATTTTTTGATTTGTTTTCTAAAATTGTTTATATTTTCTTGTGTAAATAATCCTGGATGTTTCTTATTCTTAATAGCAAAATTCTCTGCTGGTAAACCAAAAGCGTCCCAACCCATTGGAATTAAAACATTATAACCATTCATTCTTTTATATCTAGCAAAAACATCTACTGCATTATGTCCTTTGGCATGACCAACATGAACCCCTGCCCCAGATGGATAAGGAAACTCTACTAATGTATAAAACTTTTTCTTTGTTAAGTTGTCACTAGTTTTATAAACTTCTTGCTTTTCCCATTCATCTTGCCATTTTTTTTCTATTTTTTTATGATCATATTTTTTCATATTTTTTAATAAATATTCATATATTTAGATTACCAGTATTTATGCATTTTTTCAATATAAAAAAGACTCTTTAAAAGAGTCTTTTATTATCTATTTGTAAATTCTACTAAATCGTTTAGTTTTTGCCATTCTTGATTAACTGTCTTTTGTATTTCCTCTATAATTTTTTTAGAATTTTGATCTTTAAATAAATGTTTAAATCTATTTTGCTTATTTAAAAATTCTTCTATTGGCTTAGGTGATGATGGTTTGTAGTTTAATTTATATTTTCCATCTTCAACTTCATATAATGGCCAAAAATTGGTTTCTGTAGCTAATTTAGCTATTTCCGGACCGCCCCCCTCTGAAAATTGCCAATTACTAACACAAGGAGAATATACTACCATCAACTTAGGACCTTTTATAGAAAAAGCTTTTTCTGCTTTATTATATAAATCCAATAAATTAGAAACTGAGGCTTGAGCAACATATTTTATATTATGAGCTAATGCTATTTTAATAATATCTTTTCTTTTTTCTTCTTTTCCAAGATGAATTTTTCCTGCTGGTGATGTAGAAGCCGCAGCACCAAAAGGTGTTGCGGAAGATCTTTGATTTCCTGTATTCATGTAAGCGCCATTATCATAGCACACATATAAAAAATCATGACCTCTTTCTAGTGCTCCTGATAAAGATTGTAAACCTATATCATATGTTCCGCCATCCCCACCAAATGCAACAAATTTTATATCTTTTTCTTTTATTTTATTTTTAAGATCGGATTTTATTGAATCTTTTTGTAAATATTTATAAGCACTTTCTATGCCTGCTAATGTTGATGCAGAATTTTCAAATGCATTATGCATAAAAGGAATACCCCATGATGAATATGGATATATAGTGGAAGTGACTTCTAAACATCCTGTTGCGGACGTAACTACAACATCTTTTCCAGCGGCAGCCAAAACGGTTCTTATAATGGAAGGGAAGGAACATCCTGCACACCATCTTCCGCCCTCTACAAGAGATTCTTGTTCTTGTATTTTTAATGCTAAATCTTTTGGAGTTATCATAATATTAATATTATTTTCTTAAACCTATATATTCTACTGTATTTTCTGTGACCTTTCCTTTAAGAAGTTTTTCAAATACTTCCTCTATATCTTTTTGTATTATATCTCTTCCACCAAGTCCAAATACATAAGATTGAATTTTTGGAATTTTATTTAATGAAGATAAGGATAACTTAATATCGGTATATAATGGTGGCATAGCACCTCTACTTAGAGCTCTATCTAATACTGCTATATTGTTTAAATGTAAATGATTTAAAGATTTTGCTATTTCTTTATATGGAAATGGTCTATATAATTTTATATTTAACAAACCAACCCTTTTTCCGTTTTCTCTCATTTTATCAATAACCTCTTTTGTTGTTCCTGCTGTAGAGCTAGAAACAACTATAATAGCCTCAGCATCGTTTATTTTATATTCTTCAAATAATTCATATTTTGTTCCTGTTATTTTTTCTAACTCTTTACCTACTTTTAAATATTCATCAATTGCTGAATTTATAGCTTCTGCTCCTTGATATTGAGTTTCAAAATAATAATCTTGCAATTGAATAGGACCTACCGTGACTGGTTTGTCTATATTTAATAATGGAAATTTTGGTTTATATTCACCAATAAAATTTTTAACACTTTCATTATCAACTATATCTACTCTTTCTACAGAATGAGAAGTTATAAAACCATCTTGTAAAACCATAACCGGAAGACTAACTCTTTCGGCAAGTTTTAAAGCTAAAATAGTATTATCATAAGCTTCTTGGGCATTTTCTGAAAATATTTGAATCCAACCCAAATCTCTACAATACATAGAATCTGCATGATCACAATGTATATTAATAGGAGCACCAAGTGCTCTATTTGTAACAGGCATTACTATCGGAAGTCTTAATCCTGCTGCTACACCAACTACTTCCCACATATAAGCTAACCCTTGTGAAGAAGTTGCAGTCATAGATCTTACTCCAGCTGCTTGAGATCCTACAACTACAGATAAAGCAGAATGTTCTGATTCTACTCTAACTAATTCTGTGTCAACAACTCCGTCTGCATAATATTCTGAATATTTTTCTACTATTGGAGTTTGTGGCGTTATAGGAAATAATGCCACAACACCTGGATTTATTTGACGCATAGCTTCCGCAACAGCATGAGCACCAGTTAAAGCTAAAGTTATCTTAGACATAATTTATTTATAATTAATTGTTATCTTCTTTTGTATCCAAAACCATTGTTATTGCACCAACAGGACAAACTTTTGCACAAACAGAACAACCCTTACAGAAATCCATATTTATTTCACTTCTCTTTTTTTCTTTTGTAATGTTTATACAATTTTCTGGACAATTTAAAACACAATGCATACAGTGAATACATTTACTTTCATCTATAACTGGCTTAAAAGTTCTCCAAGATCCAGTTTTAAAATTTTTAGAAGATTTTGCTTTATCTATAATACCACCTTCTTCTATTTCATTTGCTTTTTTTAGGTTTGACATAATAAATAATTATTTTTTTAAATAAGAGATCTAAACCCCATTTCAATAGCTTTTTGATTTGCTTCTACAATTTCTTCCCCTTTTCTAGAAAATTTATGAACAACATCTTCTTTTAAAGCTTCTAAAGTGACAAGCTTTGTAAATCTACATAAACCACCCGCGATAGGAGATCCAGGTTTATTTGATCCTATAGTTTCTAATGCTATTTTTGTTGCTGGAACTATATACAATTCTCCTTTATAATCTTTTAATATTGACAATATTTCATCTTTTGTTTTTTCTGTATTTACTATTAATATAGAATTATTAGACATACCTTCTATTACATTTCCTGACACCAATAAAGTCTCGTCTAAAACAATAGATATATCTGGATTTAACACTGGTTCATGTAATCTTATTTGTTTATTATCTATTCTAACAAAAGTTCTGAGTGGTGCACCCGCTCTTTCTGGCCCATATTCTGGAAAAGCTTGAATATAATTTCCTAATTCTAAAGACGTTTCAGCAATTATTTGAGCAAGAGATTTTCCACCCAAACCGCCTCTTGCATGTATTCTAATTTGTAACATTTTAATTTAATTAATATTTATAGATCAAAAATGTCGCTTAATAGCGACATCTATAACAGTAAATTTATTTTTCTATGTGTATGCATGCAACAGGACAAACATCAACTGATCCTTGTGCTATAGATATTTGATCTTCTTGTATCTCTAAAATACCCCTATCATCTGTATCATATGTTCCATTGTTTAAAACTATATTGCCATCTTGTTCGCTAAAGAATTCTGAGCAAACAGAGACACATGCTCCACAATGAATACATTGGTTTCTATCGTGTATAATTTTAGACATTTTATATTTTTACTTTATTAATTTATAAGTCACTTATAAATTTTATCATAATTT
>CAZHKK010000004.1:0-50362 GCA_964532735.1 uncultured Gammaproteobacteria bacterium
TTAGGTGAATTATCTTAAATCACGCCGAGTATTTTATAATGCTCGGTTTTTTATTAAACAAAAACTTATATACAGTCTAATTATTTTTTAATATTAAATGTTTTTTTAATTTTTTAATATTAAATTAGTGTAAAAATTAATTATTTATATTTTTGATATTTGTATAATATTTATATTAAATAATTTTTAATTAATCAAAGAATGATTTCTAAGGTTTTTTCTTGTGCTGTTATTGGTTTGGAGTCTAGATTGGTTGAAATAGAATCTGATATAGATTTTGGATTTCAAAAGATTTCTATAGTTGGTTTACCAGATGTTTCTGTTAATGAATCAAAAGATAGAATAATATCTGCTTTAAAAAATTCTGGTTATGATTTTCCTAGAAATAAAATAACTATAAATCTTGCTCCTGCAAATATTCATAAAGCGGGAACTTTGTATGATCTTCCTATTGCTTTGTCTATTCTTATTTCTAATAATCAAATCAGAACTAAAGGTTTTGATTTTGATAAATCTTTATTTATTGGAGAACTTTCTTTAAATGGAAATTTGAGAAAAATAAATGGAGTTTTGTCTTGTTCTATTTTTGCAAAAGAAAATGGTTTTAAAAATTTATTTATACCAGAAGATAATTCTAAAGAAGCTGGCTTGATAGATGGTATAAATGTTTTTCCTGTTAAAAATTTAAAACAATTAATAGATTATATTTCTGGAAAAGAAGAGATTAAAATTTTTAAATTTGATAAATATAATTATTTTCAGTCAGAGGATTCTTTTGATGATTCTTTTGATTTTAAATATATAAAAGGACAAAATCATGCAAAAAGAGCTTTAGAAATTGCTGCTGGTGGTTCTCATAATATTTTATTTTATGGTCCACCTGGTTCTGGTAAAACTATGCTTGCTAGATCTATTGTTACAATATTACCAAAAATGACAGAGAAGGAAATTCTAGAAGTTAGTAGAATATATAGCGTCTCTGGTTTGTTAACGGATAAACAACCTATAATAATAAAAAGACCTTTTAGATCTCCACATCATTCTGGATCTTGTGCTTCTATTGTTGGTGGTGGAACTAACCCGAAACCAGGGGAAATAAGTCTTGCTCATAGAGGAGTTTTGTTTTTAGATGAATTTTCTGAATTTTCTAAAATAGTTTTAGAATCTCTTAGACAACCACTTGAAGATGGTTTTGTGACAATATCTAGAACCTCTAGAACATTATCTTTCCCTGCAAATTTTATTTTGGTTGCTAGTTCTAATCCTTGTCCTTGTGGTTTTTTGGGTGATTCTGA
Organism: uncultured Gammaproteobacteria bacterium; assembly: GCA_964532735.1. Lineage (GTDB taxonomy): Bacteria > Patescibacteriota > Patescibacteriia > JAGPKW01 > JAGPKW01 > JAJXYN01. Next base: position 1,296 of record CAZHKK010000004.1, read on the forward strand.
AAAAAAATGTTCTTGTAGTCCATTACAAATTTTAAAATATAAAAATAAAATTTCTGGGCCTATAGCTGATAGAATAGATATGCATGTAGAAGTTCCAAGAATAAAATTTGATGAATTATCAAAAGAATCTTTATCAGAAAATTCTGCTTCTATTAAAAAAAGAGTTGAATTGGTTGTTGATATTCAAAAAAATAGATTTAAAAATTCTGATATTTTAAATAATTCAGAAATGAAAAATAAACATTTAAAAGAATTCTGTAAATTAGATGATGTATGTTTAGATCTTTTAAAAAATGCTGTTGCCAGTTTAAATTTATCAGGAAGGGCTTATAGTAGAGTTTTAAAACTTGCTAGAACTATTGCAGATTTTGATAACAAAGAAAATATTGAAATACATCATGTTTCCGAGGCTTTACAATATAGAAAAAGGGAATAATTAAAAAATCAAAATTTAGATTTTTATGAATAAATATCTTTTGTTTTTTCAAAAAATTAATAAAATAGGATTAAAAACAATTATTTCTATGATTGATTTTTTTGGATCAATTAATGATGCTTTTTCTGCCTCTTATTTTGATTTTAAAAAATTTGGTTTATCAGAAAATATTATTCAAGAAATTTTAGACAAAAGAAAAAATTTTAATTTTAATGAAGAAATTGAAAAATATAAAAAATTTAGTATTAATATAATTTCATATTTTGATAGTGATTATCCTAATATTCTTAAAAATATTCCAAATCCTCCTTTGATGATTTTTTATAAAGGTAATATAAATAGTATTTCAAAAAATATTGCTGTTGTTGGTTCTAGAGATTGTAGTGATTATGGTGTTTCTGTTGCTCGTGATTTTTGTAATTATTTTGTAAATCAAAATATTGTTATTGTATCTGGTGGTGCTATTGGTATTGATTCTGTTTCTCATGAGGTTTGTATTAAAAAAAATTTTCCTACAATTTCTGTTATGGGTGCTGGTTTAGATATTGTTTATCCTTATAAAAATAAATATTTGTTTGAAAAAATAATTGAAAATAATGGACTTATTGTTTCGGAGTTTCCTATAGGAATTAATGCATTTCCTCAAAATTTTGTTATGAGGAATAGAATTATAGCGGGATTATCTTCTGGGGTTTTAATTGTGGAAGCTGGAATAAAATCTGGAACAATGACAACTGCAGAATTTGCTATAAATCAAAATAAGAATGTTTTTGTTGTTCCTGGTAGTATTTATAGTAATTTTTCTGCTGGAACAAATTATCTTATTAAAAATGGAGCTATATTTGTTACTGATCCAAAAGATATAGAAGAAATGATTTGGGGAGTAAGTCAAAATGAAAGACAAAAAGTAAAAAATGAAATTGAAAATAAAAATGAAATTGATATTTCTTGGATGAATGATGATGAAAAAAATATTTTTAATTTAATTTCTTATAAATCAAAAAATATAGAAAATATTATTTTAGAATCTAATGTAGATATTAAAAAAATTAATTCTATTTTAACTCTTTTTGAAATTAAAGGATTTATTGTAAATATAGGGGGAATGAATTATATAAGAGTAAAATAATTTAAAAAAAGTTATTAAATATTAGACATTATTATTTATATTCTGCTATATTATTTAGGTGATTAATTTATAAATTCAAATTTAATGAATCTTGTTATTGTAGAATCTCCAACAAAAGCTAAAACTATATCTAAGTTTTTAAACAAAGATTTTGTTATAAAAGCTTCAATAGGTCATGTTCGTGATTTGCCAAAATCTAACATGGGTATTGATATTGAAAAAGATTTTGAACCTAAATATGAGGTATCAAAAGATAAAACAAAAGTTGTAAAAGAATTAAAACAATTATCAAAAGAAGCTGATGAGGTTTATTTTGCAACCGATGAGGATCGTGAAGGAGAGGCAATAACTTGGCATTTGGCATATTTGTTAGGTATTCCAAATAATAAAATAAAAAGAATTTGTTTTCATGAAATTACAAAAGATGCTATTTTAAATGCTTTAGAAAAACCTAGAAAAATAGATCAAAATTTAGTTGATGCTCAACAAGCAAGAAGAGTTCTTGATAGACTTGTTGGTTATGAACTTTCTCCATTTTTATGGAAAAAGGTTTATTATGGTTTGTCTGCTGGACGTGTTCAATCTGTAGCTGTTAGGTTAATTGTTGAAAGAGAACTAGAAAGAGAAAAATTTAACAAAGAAGAATATTGGACTATTAAAGGTGTTTTTGAAAACAGAAATCAAGAAAAAATAAACTCAGAACTTAATAAAATTAGTAATAAAAAATTAGAAAAATTTGATATTAAGAATGATAAAGATGCTAATAAAATAAAAAACGATTTAGATAGTTTGGAATTTAAAATTGTTAATATTAATGAAAAGAATTCTAAAAAAAGTGTTCCAACTCCTTTTACTACTAGTACGCTACAACAAGAAGCTGCAAATAAATTTGGGTATTCTGCAAAAAATACAATGAGAATAGCTCAACAATTATATGAAGGTATAAATATTGGAAAAGATGGACAAGTTGGTCTTATAACATATATGAGAACGGATTCTGTTAATTTGTCCGAATTTTTTATGACTCAAGCAAAAGAATATATTATAAAAAATTATGGAAAAGAATATTATAATGGGTCTTTTAGATTGTTTAAGACAAAATCAAAAATGGCTCAAGAGGCTCATGAAGCTATTAGACCTACTTTTGTAAATAATAGTCCAGAATTAATAAAACAATTTTTAGAACCCGAACAATATAAATTGTATAAATTAATTTGGGATAGAAGTGTTGCTACTCAAATGAAGGATGCAGAAAGTAAAACAGTTTCTTATGATATAGAAGATGATAAAAAAAATTATTCTTTTAGAGCGAGTGGAACAACTATTGTTTTTGATGGTTTTATAAAAGTATACTCTAGAGCAGGGGAAGATAATATTCTTCCAGAAGTTGAAATAGGAGAATTAGTTAAATTAAATAATGTTTCTTGCGACCAACATTTTACAGAACCACCTGCTAGATATAATGATGCTGGTCTTATTAAGGCTCTTGAAGAAAATGGTGTTGGAAGACCTTCTACTTATGCAAGTATTACAAGCACTATTCTTGAAAGAAATTATGTAGAAAAAGATGAATCAAAAAGATATTTTCCAACAGATACTGGAAGATTGGTTAATAAAATTTTGTGTGATCATTTTCCTGAAATAGTAGATGTTCATTTTACTGCAAAAATGGAAGATGGTTTTGATGAAATTGCTACAGGAGATAAAGATTGGAGACCTTTTATAAAAAATTTTTATACTCCTTTTAAAAGTAATTTAGAAAAAAAGGATAAAGAACTTGATAAAAAACAATTAACCGAAGAACCTTCTGAAGAGAAATGTGAGAAATGTGGTGCTAATATGATTATAAAACATGGAAGATTTGGTAAGTTTTATGCTTGTTCTAATTATCCAGAATGTAAAAACACAAAAGAAATAGGTGTTGATGGAAAACAAGAAGAAGAGGAAATTTTAGAAGAAAAATGTGAACTTTGTGGGGCTAATATGGCTGTTAAGCGTGGTAGATATGGTAAATTTATTGCTTGTTCTAATTATCCAGAATGTAAAAATATTAAAAAACAAGCCAATGGAACTGGTATAAAATGTTTGAAATGTGGTGAAGGAGAAATGGTTCAAAAAAGAAGTAGATTTGGGTTTTTTTATAGTTGTTCTAATTATCCAAAATGTAATTATATTTTATCAAATAAACCTGTTCCAAGTGATGATGATTCAACAAAAATAGCTTTATGTAAAAAATGTGGTTCAGGTCTTGTTTATTATGGAAAAGATGGAGACAAAATTAAATGTTCTAATAGAGATTGTGTTGATAGTAATAGTAGAAAAAAGAAAAATTAATTTATTTTATGGAAAAACAGCTTCAAGAACTTATTGATTTAATGGTTTCTAATAATATAGAATTTGATTTAAAAAAAATTGAGGAAGCTTTTTATTTTGCAAAAACAAAACATGAGGGTCAATTGAGAATGTCTGGAGAGCCTTATTTTAATCATGTTTTTGCTACTGCTAAAATTTTAGCTGAAAATATTTTTCCAGAGGATATAATTATTTCTGGTTTATTACACGATGTATTGGAAGATACTGATGCAAATGTTGATGATATTAAAAAAATGTTTGGTAAAAATGTTGCATATATTGTTGAGGGTGTTACAAAGTTGGGAAAAATAAAATATAGAGGCAAGGAAAGATATGCTGAAAACTTAAGAAAAATGCTTACAAAAGCTGCTTCTAATGCAGGGGTTCTTTATGTTAAGTTTGCTGATAGGATTCATAATTTACAAACATTAGAATATCATAATAAACCAGAAAAAATAGAAAGAATTGCTAAAGAAAGTTTGGAAATATATTCTAAAATAGCTAATAGGCTGAATATTGGTAATATGCAATGTCAATTAGAAGATCTATCTTTTAAATTTTTAGAACCAGAAGAATATAAAAAAGTTGAAAAAATATTACAACAAGAGCAAGCAAAAAATAGTAAATATATTAATGGAATTATTAAGAAAATAAGTAAATTGCTTTACGAAAATAATATTAAAGATTTTCAAGTTCAGGGAAGAGTAAAACATATTTATAGTTTGTATAAAAAATTACAGAAAAAAAATTTTGATATGTCTCAAGTTTATGATATTCATGCAGTTAGGGTTTTAGTAAAAGATGAAACAGACTGTTATAGAGTATTGGGTGTTATACATAAAAATTATAAACCAATGCCTGGAAGAATAAAAGATTATATTGCTATTCCAAAACCGAATGGATATGAATCTATTCATACAACTATATTTTGTGATAAAAACAAAATTACAGAAGTTCAAGTTAGAACATTTGATATGCATAATAAAAACGAATTTGGTATTTCTTCACATGCAGGATATAAGGACAAAAGGATGAATCTTGATTGGCTTAAAAATTTAGAATCTATTCATAAAGAATCAAAAGATGATGATGATTTTATAGAATCTTTAAAGTTAGACTTGTTTCAAAATAGAATATTTGTTTTAACTCCAAATGGTGATGCTATAGATTTACCTGATGGTGCCACTCCTGTTGATTTTGCTTATAGGGTTCATAGTTCTTTGGGTAATAAGTGTTATCAAGCAAAAATTAATGGAAAAATAGCAACTTTGGATTATCACTTGAAAAATGGTGATGTTGTAGAAATAATTAAAAAGAAAAATGAAGAACCTCAAAAGAATTGGTTAATGTTTGTTAAAACTTCAAATGCTAGAACTACAATAAAAAAATGGCTTAAAAATAAACATGAATAATGTTTATTTTTTTGTTGATATTTTTTTGTAATGTTTTGGTAAAAATGATATAATATTGTGGAACGTAGAACTAAGAATTAATAAAAAGTATGACTATAAAAAAGGTTGCAGATAAAAAACAAACAGATGTTCAAAAAAAAATTGAATCTTCACAATTGGGAGATAAAATTTTGAAAGTAAAAATAATGGATATTCTTCTTAATCCTAGACAACCAAGAAGAACATTTAGCGAAGAATCTATAAAATCTTTATCAGAGTCTATAAAACAGTATGGTGTTTTACAACCTCTTGTTGTTATCAAAAGTGGTGAAAATTCTTATGAACTTATTGCTGGTGAAAGAAGATTGAGAGCTTCAAGAATGGCTGGTTTGTCAGAAGTTCCTGCTATTCTTAAAGAAAATGATTATGATGATCAAAAAAAATTAGAAGTTGCTTTGATAGAAAATATTCAAAGAGAAGATTTGAATGATATTGATGAAGCTGAAGCTTATAAAGAGTTAATGAATGAATTTGGTTTATCTCAGGATGATGTCGCATTAAAGGTTGGTATTTCAAGATCTGCTGTTGCAAACAAAATAAGACTTTTAAAACTTCCAGAAGAAATTATAAACGATATAAGAGGTGGTGGTCTTGATGCCGGTCATGCAAAACTTTTACTTAGTTTAGAAAATATAGAACTCCAATTAAATACTTGGAAAAAAATAAAAGAACAAAATTTAACAGTTAGAGAACTTGATGCTGTTGTTAAAAAAACTAGACCTGACAAAAAATGGAGATCTCTTGCTGTTGTAAAAGATGATAAGACAAAAGAAGAAGAACAAAAATTAAAAGATGTTTTTAATACTAGAGTATCTGTTGTTAAAAGAGGTAATGGTGCAAAAATTGTTTTTAATTTTTATTCTAAAGAAGATTTTGATGATTTTATGAAAAAAATAGAAGATTTTGATTATATAAATATATAAATTATTTATTGCTTATTTTTTTCTTTAATGATATATGTTTTATAATGTTTAAGTTTAATTTAAACCATTTAAAAATTAATTTTAATTTTATGGAAAACGATGATTTACAAAGGACTCTTGTTTTATTAAAACCAGATGCTGTTCAAAGAGGTTTAATAGGAAGAATAATTCAAAGGTTTGAAGATGTTGGTATAAAAATTGTTGGAATGAAAATGGTTTTAGTTGATGAAAGATTAGCTAATGAACATTATAATGATCTTGGAGTTAGAAGAGGTGAGGATGTAAAAAAAAGAGTTGTAGATATGCTTACAAAATTGGGACCAGTTGTTGCTCTTGCATTAGAAGGTATTGATGTAATTGAAGAAGTTAGAATGATGATTGGTTCAACGGAACCAAAAGCGGCTCAACCTGGAACAATAAGAGGAGATTTTTCTCATATTAGTTATGATTATGCAAACAAAAAAGGCATTGGTGTTAAAAACGTAATACATTCTTCTGATACTTTAGAGTCTGCTCAAAGAGAACTTATGTTGTGGTTTAGTTTTGATGAGTTATATAAATATAAAACTGTTAATGATATCCATATATTAGAATAAAATAATAAAATACGAGAATTTTTCTCGTATTTTTTGTTTATTTATATTATGATATAATAAAGATACAAGTAATAAGAGATTTTATATATTAATTTATAGATTATGTTTAAAAAAATATTTAGTTTATTTTTATTAGTTATTTCTTTGTTTAGTTTTAATTTTGTTTTTTCTGCTGATTTTGGGAGTATGGATAAGATAATTGGTAGTGATGGTCAACTTTCTGAATCTTCAAAAACAATAGCAGGGGATACTTTAAATACAGAAAAAACAGTTCCTGATATGGTTTCTAGTATTATAAAAATAGCTCTTGGTTTGTTCGGGACTGTTGCTTTAATTTTTGTTATTTGGGGGGGTGTTGATTGGTTATTATCAAAGGGTGATTCTAAAAAGATTGGTGATGCTAGAAATAGAATGGTTGCAGCAGCTATTGGATTAGCAATTATTGCTGCAGCTTATGCAATTACAGACTTTATAATATCTCAAATATCTATTATTGCTGGTTAAAATATATATTGTTCAAAAAAGTTGTTCATTTAAAAGTGTTGTTTTTACAACACTTTTTAGTTTGTTTTATATATTTATATTTACAAAATGTCAAAAAAATGGTATAATTTCTTATGTGATGAGTTGAAGAACTTTTTCACAAACGAAACAAAAACAAAAAATTTTTTGCTAAACAAAATATTGTTTGACAAAAAATCGGTAAAAGAATTTTATAAATAAATTATTTGTGAAATTCTAAATAAAATTTAGTTTTGAAAGTTATTGTGAACTTTCTACGAGATTTTTTATTACCTTCGTGATGTTTCGGTCCCGAAGATTTTTTATTTTCAGGGAAGTAAGTGTTGGCCAACATTTATACTATATAAAATTTATTTCTAATTGTATTATTTATTTAAAAATAATTTAAAAACAAAACAAAGATTATAATACAATATGAGTGATAAATATAATAATTAAAAATAAATATGAAAGAAAGAAAGGTTTTAATAAAAGATGTTCCAATAAAACATAAAAGTCATGTTTTAAGAAATATTATGCTTATGTCTGTTGGAGTGGGAATAGTAACTTTATTTAAAAAAGTTAGTAATCCTAAAAAAAATTTTTACTTAAAAAAATTAGGATAAAATCCTAAATATCTAATTAACAAAAGTATTTCGTTTATTAATGTTCTAACTAAACAGATTAATAAATTAAAATACTATAATGAAAAATAAAAACAAAAAATTTCTTTTTTTGTATAAAAACAAGAGAAGAAATAAAAAAAATGAAAAAGATATATTTAAAACGTTTGTTGCATCTGTGCTTGTTGTAACTATAACTTCATCATTTTTCTCATTTTTAGACTATAAGATTTCAAGAAATATTACTAATAATCCTGATAGTTTAAAAACATCAAATCTTCCTTCTACTGAAGATATATTAAATAAGATATTGGCTATAAATGAAGTTGATGCTGCTAATATAAATTATAAAGCATCTTCTTTTATTCCAAGTTCTAAAATATCTTTAGAAGGTAATGTTGGTGAAATTATAACTTTTCCTTTAAAATTAAAAAATATAGGAAATTATGTTTGGAGACAATCTGGTGTAAATCAAATAGTTTTGAGAGTGAAAGATAATAAAAATGGTTTATTAAAGAGTGATGAATGGATTTCAAATTCTGTTGTTGCAAAACTAAAACAAACTATTGTTTATGTTGGTGAAACTGGAGAATTTAATGTTTCTGTAAAAGTTCCATCTACTACTTCTTCAGATACTTATGTATTATATGTTGGTAGTTATTCTCAAGAAGTTCCTGGGAGTTATATAGAATTTACTGTTTCTCCAAAAGATAATATTGTTTCTAGTTCTGTTGCTCAAAATTCTATTTCCTCAGTTTCTATAAATACAAATAATATTTTAAGTAAATCATATAATTTATATGATAGTTCTCCAGAAATTAAAAAATTACAACAATTTTTAAATAATAATGGATTTACTATTGCTTCTTCTGGTGTTGGTTCTAAGGGACGTGAAACTGAATATTTTGGACCAGCTACTCAAAAAGCTTTAATAAATTTTCAAAAGAAAAATAATTTAAGTAATTCTGGAAAATTGACTGATGAAACTGTAAAATTTATAAATAATTTTGGTTCAAATAATAAATCTGATATTGATGTAAATAATCAAGTTGTTATTCCTTCAAATACAAATACAAATAATATTTTAAGTAAATCATATAATTTATATGATAGTTCTCCAGAAATTAAAAAATTACAACAATTTTTAAATAATAATGGATTTACTATTGCTTCTTCTGGTGTTGGTTCTAAGGGACGTGAAACTGAATATTTTGGACCAGCTACTCAAAAAGCTTTAATAAATTTTCAAAAGAAAAATAATTTAAGTAATTCTGGAAAATTGACTGATGAAACTGTAAAATTTATAAATAATTTTGGTTCAAATAATGTTACTGCTCAAACTGAAAAAGATGATGAAATGGTTTTAGAAAATATTTCATACATATCTTCTGATAAAGATTTTGAAATAGTAGATTCTAAAACTTTGAATACTGTTTTAAATGTAAAATCTGGTGAAAAAGTTAATATTTCATTTAATCAGGTGACAAAAACATATACTGTTAGTAAGGATGGTTTAATATATTATAATTCAAATAATAAATTAAATATAAAAAATACTAATTCTGGAAGTTTAGATCTTGGTGGTAAAAAATATACTAATTTATTAATAGCTTTAAAATCTGATTTTGATATTAAGGTTAATAATAATTCTAATGGTTTTGTGGTGTGTGCTTCTATTGATTGTGGTTTAGTTGATAATAATACTAATCCTGCTGCTGTTGATAATTCTACTTCAAATATACCTACAAATACTTCTTCTATAACTACTTCTAATGGAACGGTTATAAAATACTTAAATCACGAATATATAAAAGATGAATTTAAGATTAGAGTTGGTATTAGTCGTGATTTATTGCCAGCTACTATAACTAATAATCAAAACTATAGTATAGTTGATGGTAATAATGTTCTTATAACTCAAGTAAATTCTGGTGAACAAGTTATTATAAATTATAACAAGTCTACAAAAATTTACTCTGTTATGAAAAATGGTGTTCTTGTTAAAGAAACTTATGATTATTTAAAATTAGATAATATTAATAATGGTATATTTACAATAAACAATATGGTTTTATCTCCTTATGGAGTTAACTATAATATGTTTAAGGGAAATTTAGAACTTAGATATAATTCTACTTATGATCATGCTTGGATTATTAATGAACTAGGCATGGAAGATTATCTTAAAGGTATTGGTGAAGCTTCAAATTCTTCTTCTTATGAATATTTGAAAGTTATGGCTGTGACTGCAAGAACTTATGCTACATATCATTATTTAAATAGTTCTAAAAATGCTGCTCAATATTTTAATGTGTTTTCTACTACAGCGGATCAAGTTTATTATGGATATAGAAGAGAAATTTCTCAACCTAATGTTGTGAAAGCTGTTGACGAAACAAGAGGTATGTATATAACTTATAATGATAAAATTATTCAAGCTTTTTATAGTGCTAATGCTGGTGGTAAAACTAGAACTGTCTATGAAACTTGGGGTGGGTCTAATTTACCTTATTTAATACCAGTTGAAGATAAATATACAAAAAATGATGTAAGATTTGGTCATGGTGTAGGTATGTCTCAAGTTGGTGCTATAAGAATGATTGCTTATGATAATGCTGATTTTGTGAAAGTTTTAACTTATTATTACAATGGAGTTGAGGTTGAAAGATTATACTAATCAATAAACTCTGAAAAAGAAAGGTTCGCTAAACCTTTCTTTTTTTTGTGGTTATAATTATTTATTTATGTTATTATTTATTTATATTTAATAATTAATTAATGAAATGAAAAAAATACAAATATAAATTGCGTTTGATTATTTTATAAATTAATTTATTTTTATGAGTAATAGAGTTATTTTGGTTGATATTATTTTACCACGTGTAAGAAAATCTGATTTTGCTATGCGTATGGAAGAATTTAATAGTTTGATTAATACTTATAGTGGTTTTGATGTTGTTTCTGTTCATCAAGGAAGACATACAACTAATTATCATACATATATTGGTTCTGGTAAATCAGAATCTTTATTTAAGGAGGCATTAGAAAAAGATGTTGATTTTATAGTTATTAATAATGCTATGAAACCTTCACAAATTTGGAATCTTCAAGAAAGATTTGAAGAATATAAACATGAATATATAAAAAAACACGAATCAAAAGAAGATGGGTATGATTTTAAAGTTTCTATTAATAAAAGTATAGAAATTTGGGATAGAATTGATTTAATTTTAAAAATATTTGAAAAACATGCATCTACTCAGGAAGCTAATTTGGAAATAGATCTTGCAAAGTTAAATCATATGGGGCCTAGAATTTATGGGATGGGTAATATGTTATCAAAACAAGGTGGAGGAGTTGGAACTCGTGGAGGTGGAAGAAGTAACACAGAAATGATGAGACTTCATTTTAAAAAACAAGAACAAAAAATTGTTCAACAACTTGAACAATGTAAAAAAAATAAAGAACTAAGAAGAAATGATAGAATAAAGAAAGGTTTAAAAACTGTTGCTATTGTTGGATATACAAATGCTGGTAAATCACATACTTTGAAAGCTTTAACAGGTAAAGATGTTTATGTGGCTGACAAATTATTTGCTACTTTGGATACTAGGGTTGGTAATTTATTTCTTCCAAATTTAAACAAAATTTGTTTAGTTTCTGATACAATAGGTTTTATACAAGATTTACCTCCGGATTTAATTAATTCTTTTAAATCTACCTTGGAAGAGACTATATATTCAGATTTGGTTTTACATGTTATTGATATTTCTGATGAAAAATACGATAAAAAAATTAGAGTAGTTATGGATATTTTAAAGGATTTAAAAATAAAACAGGAGATAGTTTTTATTTTTAATAAGATTGATAATATTAAAAGTAAAACAAAATTAAATTCTTTAAAAAAACTTATAAAAGAAAAATATTTTGAATTTAATCCTGTTTTTATTTCTGCAAAAGAAAAAATTGGAATTAAAGATCTTGTTGAATTTATAGAAAAAAGAATTGAATAAAAAAATAGCGGCTAATTTTTAATTTAGCCGCATTTTTTATTGTATTTTGACTGTTAAAGATATTTGTTCTGCTATATAAACTGCATTTTCTTGAGTAAATTTATCTAATAATTTGCTACTTTTTTCTTTTATTTGTGATATATCTTCTAATGCTTCTTTAAAATGTTTTTCTTTTGAATAAAATATGTTTTTTAATTCTTGTTTTTTTAAGTATGTTTTATCGCTAAATAAAAAAATTATAATTTTTTCAAAAGCACAAATTTTAGTTTTTTCCATAAACAACCCCCTAATTTTATTTTATTATATTTTTACTCTTATATTATAAATAGTCAAATTTTAGAAATTTTCATTAATTTTTGTGTTTATTTTTTCAATATTAAAAGGGTTATTTAATTCTTTTAATATTTCTAATATTTGTTTTGTCTTTAGTTTTATTATTGATGCTATTATTGTATTTTTACAATATATTGTTAGATAATTATCTTTTATAAAACCTGGTTTCATAAATTGTAGTTCTTGAGGTTTAAATATTTTTATTAATTTTTTATTTAATTCTATAAAAAAAAGTTCTTTAGAAATTTTGCTTCCTATTTCTGAGTTTGGTTTATATTTTGATAATATATCTGATATGTTATTCATGTTTTTATTATAGCATAATTTTTTTATAGAATTAAAAAATAGGGGATTAACCCTAATTTTTATTTTTTGGAAGACATATTTTCAAAAGCTCTTAGTATCTCTAATGGTAATGCTATTACTATTTTACCAGCAGGATCACTACTTATTTCGTTTAACGTTTGAAGTGTTCTAAGATGTAAAGCTCCTTGTGTTCTTGATAATATTTCTGCAGCTTTGGACATATTTTCAGCGGCATCTTTTTCTCCTTCGGATTTTATTATTACTGCTCTTTTTTCTCTTTCTGCTTCTGCTTGAGCGCCTATAACTCTTTTCATTCCTTCTGGAAGAGTAATATCTTTTAATTCTACAGATTCTACTTCTATACCCCATGCATCACTTACTTTATCAACTGTTTCTCTTATTCTTTTTGATATTTCTTCTCTGTTTGATAATAATTCATCTAATTCTACTTGACCAGCAACATTTCTCATTGTTGTTTGTGCAAGTTGTGATACTGCATAATAAAAATCTTCAACTTCTAAAACTGCTTTTTGGACATTTCCAACTTTGTAATATATTACGGCATTTATTTTTACTGATATATTGTCTTTTGTTATTCCTTCTTGATCTGGAACATCTACAGCTTTTGTTCTAATATCTACTTTTTTGTAGCTTTGTATTATAGGTAATATAATTCTCCATCCTGGTTCCATTATTTTTGTGAATCTTCCTAGTGTGAATTTTAATCCTTTTTCATATTGATCTATTTGTCTTATGGAAATTAATATCAAAAATAATATTCCACAAGCTATTGTTATAAATGTTCCCATTTTTTTGTTTTTATTAATTAATATAAAAATAACTTTATTTAAGGATATTTTATCATAAAAAATATAAAAGTAAACAAAAATAGAGAGGTTAATCTCTATTTTAAGTGTATTTATTCTCTGTTGTATCCACCTCTTGAACCACCAAATCCACCATTGAATGGTCTTCTTGGTCTATCTTCTTGTGGTCTAGCTTCTGATACTATAATCTTTCTTCCTTCTATTTCTGTTTGATTTAAATCAGTAATAGCTTGATTTCCAGCTTCGTCTTCCATTTCAACGAATCCGAAACCTTTTGATCTACCAGAGAATTTGTCTTTGATAATTGTAGCAGAAGTAACTGCACCAATTTTTTCAAAGATTTCTTTTAACCCATCTTCTGTTAAAGCATAAGATAAGTTTCCTACGTATAATTTCATATTTTTGTATGTAATATTTTGTAAGTAATATTTATAGGACGACCTACTTAATTTTCTTTTTCTTACTAAATATTACATATTAGAGAGAACTAGAGAAAATTTATTCCTACGATGTAATTATAGCATGGTAAATATAAAAAGTCAATTTTCGTTTAATATTAAGTAAAATATGATGTTTTTGATTTTGTTGACTAAGATTATTATAATTGTTATGATGTATCAATAATTTATGCCGAGATGATGGAATTGGTAGACGTACTGGACTCAAAATCCAGCGAGAGCAATCTCATGCGGGTTCAAGTCCCGCTCTCGGCACCAAAAAAACAGAACTAATGTTCTGTTTTTGTTTATATTATTTTATTTGATTCTTCTTTGTGTGCTTGTGTACCGTTTTTATTAAAAAATTCTATTGCAACTTTTAATTCTTCTAATTTATTTTTTTCTGCGTATTCTTCTATTTCTATATTTTGTTTGTATGCATCCCATGATTGAATTAATGCTGTTGCTCCTGCTTGTGTTCCCATTGGATGAGAATGAACCCCAGCTCCCATTGTTGTAATAAAATCTATTGTTCCTATTAAGTCAGCAAAAGGTTTTAACAATACTGGGTTTAATCCACCTGATATTATAGGACAACATTTTTTAATAAATCTCCAATCTTTTGTTTTAGAAATATTTTTGTTTTCTAATTTATCTTTTATTATTTCTTTTGTTCCTTTTTCCCAAATTAATTTTTCTTTTCCTACTGCGTATATTATGTCTTTGTCGTTTTCTGGAACATCTGTCCATATTTGATTGAAATAATTTCCTTCACTAGCTATTTTAAGCGCTTGTTTTGCTGCTGTTATGTCTTCTTCGGGAGATCCTGCCATTTTGCCAACTCCGGCTGTTCCTGTATGTATTCCTGAAGCTCCAGCTAAACGAGCAAATTTTGTTAAAACAGGCACAGTAAACCCTATTGGATTTTCTTCTCTTGTAAATGCTCCATGTCCAGCTCTATGAAAATGTAAAAATACATTAGGATATTTTCTTCTTATTGTTTGTATGGCCATCCATCCACATGTTATCCCGTCAACTAGAAATGCATAGCTTCCTGGTTTCATTGTTTTTGAAACAAATTCTGCTCTTTCTAACATAGTATCATAATCAGCTGCAGAAATATTAAAAGAATGAACTTTTGTTTGTCCTGTTATTTCTTCTGCTTTATCCATTGCTATTCTTACAGACTCAACCATTTTTTTATAAGGGCAAAATTCTTGATCTGCTTGTGGTTCGTCATTTTTTACAAAATCACCACCACCAACCCAAAAATCATAACAAACTTCAGCATATTCTGTTGATGTAAGTCCTATTTTTGGTTTTATAATTGTTCCAAGAATTGGTCTGTCCCAATTATTTAAGTATTCTCTCATGTCATCAATTGTATAACTTGGGCCATCATATTTATCTAACATTTGAGAAGGGAACCATACATCTAATAATTTACATTCTTTAAGACTGCTCATTCCAAAAATATTTCCAGCTATATATGTCATTATGTTTTGTATATTTCCGCCTCTATCAAATATTGAATATGGGTATGCTATCCATACTAATTTTTTTACTTCATCAAATTTATAAACAACTGCGTTATGTTTTTTAGCATAAGCTGTTTGAGTTCCTACTTTTATGTTTGATCCAGTTGAAGATTCAGCACAAAGTTCGCTAGCCTCTCCTAAAAAATCACCACTATAAGTATCAAATTTGAATACAGCTAACATGTATTCTCCAGTGTTTATATCACGTCCTATGTCTATATATTCTTGTTGCATAGTTTTTAAATTAACCTTTTAGTTATTTCTATTATAACATATTTTTGTTAGAATGTCTGAGTTATTTAATTTATAATTTATATAATTTATGATAGGTATTGTTGGTGCTATGGAGGAAGAAATTATTTCTTTAAAAAATGAAGTTGAGAATTTTTCTGTTGAAAATATTGCCGGTATAGATTTTTTTATTGGAAATTTGTTTGGTAAAAAAATTGTTTTAACTAAATGTGGTATAGGCAAAGTAAATGCTGCTTTGTGCACAACTATTCTTATTAATAAATTTAATGTTTCTAAGATTGTTTTTATTGGTGTTGCTGGAGCTGTTAATAAAGAATTGAAGGTTGGTAATATTGTAATTTCGCAAGATCTTATCGAGCATGATTTTGATACTACCATTTTTGGTGAAGAATTTGGCCAAATTCCTAGAATGAAAGAATGGAGATTTAGAGCCGACAAAAATTTAATTGATTTGGCTTCGTGTGTTTGCAATAAAAATAATTTAAATTTTGTTATTGGAAGAATATTAAGCGGGGATCAATTTATTAATTCTTCTGAGAAGGTAGAGTGGTTTAGAAAACAATTTGCTGGAGATGCTGTAGAAATGGAAGGAGCAGCATTGGCTCATGTTTGTTGTTTGTTTAATATTCCTTTTGTTGTTATTAGATCAATTTCTGATAATGCAGACAATTCTTCTCATGTTGATTTTAAAGAATTTTGTTTGTTAGCTGCGGAAAACTCTAAAAAAATTATTTGTGGTTTATTGGAAAAGATTTAAAATAAAAAACAAGTCTTTTAAGACTTGTTTTTTGTTTGGTCGGGGAGACAGGACTTGAACCTGCGGCCTCACGGTCCCAAACCGTGCGCTCTAGCCAACTGAGCTACACCCCGTTTTTATATCAAATTTATTATGATATAAAAATTATTATAGATTAACTTTATTAAAAAATCAATACTATAAATTTAAGTTTATAATAATATTTTTTTTATTTCTTTTTTATTCTAAAAATAACATTAAATACATTAAGATAATTCCAAAAATCATTATTGATAATTGCAAGAAAATATTTTTTAATTTTGCATTTTCTTTAAGTTCTGGGATTAGATCTACTGTTGCCATATATAAAAATCCTCCTGCTGTTATTGGTAATATATATTTTGTAATTTCTTCAAAATTAGATTTTGTTATTATTGCTATTATTGTTCCCAATATTGCTGTTAAGCCTGCTAAAAAATTAAACAATAGTGCTTGTTTTTTTGTATATCCAGCATGAAGTAATAATCCAAAATCTCCAATTTCTTGTGGTATTTCATGTAATATTACAGCTATAGTTGTTGTTATGCCTAGTGGGATGTTTACTAAAAAACTTATTCCTATTATTATTCCATCTAATAAGTTATGTATTAAATCACCAATAATACTCATTGTTCCTATTGGGTGATAATGTTTTGGTTCTAATGTTTTATGACAGTGTCTCCAATGTATTAGTTTTTCTATTATAAAAAATAAAAAAAATCCTACTAATAGCAAAATACTTATTTTATTATTAAAATTTCCAAATGTTTCAATTGTTTCTGGTAATAAATGGAATAAAACTTCTCCTAAAAATGCTCCAGCAGAAAAAGCTACAAAATATTTTAATGTTTTTTGAATGGAGTTTTCTTTTATAAATAAAAAAATAATTCCTATTAATGATATTAAACTAACTATAATTACCGATATGAGTGCATATATTATTTTTTCCATTGTTTTTTATTTTTATTGTTTTTATAATAACGTTTTTATTTTTTTATTGCAATATTTATACTTTACAAAATCATTTTTTTGTATTAATTATTGTATAAATATATTTTTTGGAGGTTGTTATGAAAGATGGATCAAATATTTTAAATTTTCCTTCACTTGAAGAATTAGAATTGATGAATAAAAATGAAAAAAATTATAATTTTTTTCAAAAAAAGAAAAAAGTTTTGACATATGAAGAAAAAATAAAAAGAGTTATGGATATAAATTTTTCTATTGTTAATGATACTAATATGGTAAAACAAATTAATTTGGGTAACGGAAAAAATAAAGTTCCTGATGTAGAAAAAAAAAGAGGAGGTTTTAGTAGACAGAGAAATGAGGATGATTTTATTAATGGTTATTTTTTTTATGTTAATGAAGAACTAAAGGAGGTAAGTTCAAATTCAAATTTTGGGAAAATATTAAAACAGCTTTATACTTATTTGTCGCAAATTTCTTCTTTAAGAAGATGTTTAAAAAATGGTGTTCCGTCTTCTTCTGGGAGTGTTTTTAAAGATAGTTTAACTATAGGAGAGTTAAAAAGATCTTTTAGAATGCTCATGGCTTATTATCTTAAAATTAAGGAGAATCTTATTTATGTAGAGAATGATATTAGAAATTATTGGGGTATGGCAGCCGGTTTTTAGATAAGATCGTATAAAACGATCTTATTTTATTTGTAAATAATTTATTTAATTAGTAAAATTAGAGGTATCATTAATATTTTAATTATTTTTATGGAAGAAATAAAAAAAGAAAAAAAGAAGCAGCCTTATGTTTCTTATATTAAAGGTTTTTCTATAGTTGCTGTTATATTGATTCATTTGATAGATTGGGGATCTTTGTCTGGTATTAAATTTTTTTCTTTAGCCAAAGAATTATTATTCCCTGGAGTTATGTTTTTTGTTGCTATGATAGGATCTTTGGTTTATTTTGCTTATAAAGATTCTGATATAAAAAAATCATCTTTTAAGCTTATAAAAAGAGGCTTACAAGTTATTGGTGTTTATTATTTATATAATATTATAAAACTTTTTATTTTTGATTTTAGTAAACAACCTTATTTTTTTGCTTTTAATGGGAGTGATAAAATTAAAGATTTTTTAAATATATTATTTTTAAAATCTGCTAATGTTCCTTTATCTATTTTGTTTACGCTGGGTGTTTTTTTAATTATTTCTCCACTTTTTTTATTAATTATAAAAAAAATAAAATATTCAAAAATATTATTGTTTTTAATATTAATATTTATAATTGTTGTAAATTATTTTTTTGTTCTACCAAATAATTTTATAACAAATATTCTATATTCTAATGGTTATGTTTTTTTCCCAATAATGCTTTGGATCATTCCTTATTTGTCTGGAATATTGTTGGCTATGATAGGATTTGAACAAAAAAAGAGAATAGTTTTTCCGTTTTTTGTTTTTTTAACTTTATTTTTAGGATGTTTTTATTATTTTTCTAAATCAGCTTCAATTTTGCCTTCTTATCACATGTATCCTTTGACTTTATATTATGTTGTTTTTTCTATATTTTTTATGTATTTATTGTTTTATTTTTTTGGTTTTTTAGAAAAAATTCAGAAAAATTGGTCTGATAAATTCTTGAATGTAATTAAGTTTCTTGGTGAAAATACTTTATCTATATTTATTTTGCATTGGGTAGTTATTGATTTTACTTATTGGTTATTTGCTCCAAAAGAGTGGGTTATATTAATAACGGTTCCTATTTTTGTATTTTTGTTTGTGTTTATTAAATATAAAAGATTAATAAAAAATAATAGCTAATTATAGCTATTATTTATTTTGCTACCATTCTGGTACACAAATTTTTAAACTTGCTTCTCTTGTTAAAATTTGGAGCGGAT
This sequence comes from uncultured Gammaproteobacteria bacterium, assembly GCA_964532735.1. Classification (GTDB taxonomy): domain Bacteria; phylum Patescibacteriota; class Patescibacteriia; order JAGPKW01; family JAGPKW01; genus JAJXYN01. Next base: position 20,648 of record CAZHKK010000004.1, read on the forward strand.
TACCGGGATCGAACCGGCGGCCTCTTCCTTGGCAAGGAAGCGTTATACCACTTAACTAAATCCGCATGTATATATTTTATATTTTTTTTAAAAAAAATCAATATATATTAATGGTGGCGAAGAGCAGGATCGAACTGCCGACCTTAGGGTTATGAATCCTACGCTCTAACCAACTGAGCTACCTCGCCATGTGAGAAAAGTATAACATATGAATTTGAAATAATCAACTTTATAAATATTATAATTATTTAAATTTCATCCTTTTTTCATTTTCATTTTTTATAATTATTAAATTAATATTTAATTTATAAAAAATGAAAATTTTATTCGTGGATGATGATTTATCTACTTCTATTCAATTAAAAAAATATTTAGAAAAAAATGGATTCGTAGTTGATGTTTCAAATGATGGTTCTGCAGGATTATCTTTAGCACTTACAAATACCTATGATTTAATATTGTTAGATATAAACTTACCTAGTATGGACGGAGTTTCTATTTGTGATAATTTAAGAAAATCAAAAATTTATACTCCTATTATTTTTCTTACAATAAAAAATGAATTAAGTAATAAGATAAGATCTTTTAATATTGGTTGTGATGATTATATTGTTAAGCCTTTTTCTATGAGGGAATTAATTTTAAGAATTAATGCTGTTTCTAGAAGGTCTAAAACTTTTGTAGAGAACATTTTAGAATGTGAAGATTTAAAAATGAATTTGTTAAATAAAGAAGTTTATAGAGGTGATAGACTTATTATGTTAAGTAAAAAAGAATTTTTATTGTTAAAATATTTTATGCTTAATATAGGTTTAGTTTTGTCTCGTGATGATATTTTTGATAATGTTTGGGATATGAATGCAAATCCATCTTCTAATATTGTTGAAGTTTATATAAATAAATTAAGAAAAAAAATAGATGCTGATAATGTTGTTCCTTTGGTAAATAATTTATTAGGAATGGGTTATTATATTGGCAAAAAAAGATATTGTTGACTTTAATTTTAACTAATACTAAAATAGTAATAGTTAAAATTATAAATTTTTTTATGTTTTCTATATCAAAAGAAACAGATTATGCTTTGAGTGCTTTATTTTATCTTGTTGATAAACATTATTATGTTTCTGTTTTTGAGATATCTGAAAAATTAAAAATCCCAAAAACTTATTTAGCTAGAATTTTTTCTAAATTAGCTTCTAATAATATACTAAAAAGTAAAGAAGGAAATTCTGGTGGTTACTCATTAAACATAAAACTTGAAGATATTGTTTTGTATAATTTTTTAATTTTATTTGAAAAAGATTTGGGAATTGTAAGATGTCAAAAAAATGGAAAAATTTGTAATTGTTTAAATTTTTGTCACCATAAAAATTTTTTTCAAGGTTATTTGTTTAAGATTTTAGAAAAAGAATTAAAAAGTAAAAAATTAAGTGAAGTTTATAATTTAAAAAAGAAATAATTAATAATTGTTTTATGGAAGTATATTTGGATAATTCAGCTACAACAAAAATTGATAAAAAAGTCTTTGAAAAAATGATAAATTTTTTTGATACAAATTATGCTAATGCTTCTTCTATACATTTTTTGGGAGAAAAATCTTATCTTGCTCAAGAAGAGTCAAGATTAGATATTTCAAAAATATTAAATTGTAATCCAAAGAATATTGTTTTTACGGGGTCTGCTACAGAGGCTAATAATATGATTATAAAGGGTGTCATGAAAGCAAATACAAAAAAAGGAAAACATCTTTTAGTTTCTTCTATTGAACATCCTTGTGTTTTAAATTCTGCTAAACAATTAATAAAAGATGGTTTTGAAGTTGAATATATTCCAGTTGATAATGATGGAATAATTGACCTAAATGTTTTAGAAAAAATGATTAGAGAAGATACAGTTTTGGTTTCTGTAATGGCTGTTAATAATGAAATTGGTGTTATTCAGGATATAAAGAATATAACAAAATTAGTTCATAAAAAAAATGCTTTTTTTCATGTTGATGCCGTGCAAGCAGTTCCTTATTTAGATTTAAATATAAAAGATTTAAATGTTGATTTTTTAACATTATCTGCTCATAAATTTTATGGTCCAAAAGGTATAGGCTTGGCTTATATAAATAAAAATATTAAATTAGAACCTTTAATAGTTGGCGGTGGACAAGAATTTGGTTTTAGATCTTCAACTTATAACACTCCTGCTATTATTGGAATGGCAGAAGCTTTAAAAATTGCTTATGGTATAGAAAGAGAAGAAGTTGTTGCAAGAATAAAAAATCAAAGAGATTATTTTTTACAAAAAGTAAAAGAGAATATTCCAGATATTTTTATAAACGGTTCTATAAAAAGTAGAGCTCCAAATAATATTAATATTGGATTTAAAGGTGTAGAAGGTGAGGCTATATTAATTGATCTTTCTTCTAAGGGTATTTGTGTTTCTACAGGATCTGCTTGTGGTGCATCAGATTTAAAAGCTTCTTATGTTTTAAATAGTATTGGTGTTGATGGATATTTTATTCATAGCAATATAAGGTTTAGTTTTGGTAAGTATAATACAATGGAAGAAATTGATTATACAATAAATTGTTTAAAGAATACTATTTTTAGATTAAGAAAGTTTAGTTCAATAAAAACAATTTAATTAATATTTAATTTAATTTTATGGCTTTAAATTATTCTAAAGAGGTGATGGATCATTTTTTAAATCCTAGAAATATTGGAGTTATAGAAGATCCAGATGCTTATATTGAAGTTGGTAATCCAACCTGTGGTGATATGTTATCAATGTATTTAAAAGTGAAAGAAGTTAATAAAAAGAAAATTGTAGAAGATTTAAAGTTTTTATCTTTTGGTTGTGCTTCTAATATATCAACCGCTTCTATGATGACTACTCAAGTTATTGGGAAAACAATAGAAGATGCTAAAAATTTTTCTTTTAAAGAAATAATGGATGAATTAGGTGGTCTTCCTTCTCAAAAAATTCATTGTTCTGTTTTAGCGGTAGAAGCTTTACATGGTGTTATAAAAAAATATGAAGAAAAGTTAATAAACGATAAATAATTGTTTATAAATTGTTTATAAATTGTTTATTTACGACATTTGTTCTATATGTTATTATTGAGGGGAGGCTTATTATTTAATAACTTCTTTCTATGACTTTACTTTGTTAAATGCTTCTTTTAAAAAAATTTCGTTTTTTTTAAATAGTGTTTTACGAGACTTTCCAAAAGTAAAATAAATTTATCTGATTTGGGTATTCTGAGTCAAATTAAATTTATTTGATTTCTCGATTTAATTTTTGGAAGGAAAGTTATTATTAATAAGTCTCTATTAAAAAAACTAGCTATAAGCTAGTTTTTTATCTTTTTGTTAATTTGAATTTTATTAAAAAAATAATAGGAGTATCCTATTATTTTTTAGTGGCTGCCTTTTTTGTTGAACCGTATGATTTTTTAGAATCTATATTAACAACAGCTTTTTTTGGTGTTTGTTTTGCTAAAAATTCTTTTTCTAATTTAGCAACTGTTTTTAAACATTTTGAACAAAGTAATATTGTTCCACCATCAATTTTTTTAGTTTGAACATTTATTTTTTGATGTGTTTTGTGTTTTACTTGAGAATGACTCTTTTTTTGCATTACTTGAGTTCCTCTAGCACAGATATCGCATGATCTCATAAAATTATACTTACTTGTTATTTATATTTATGTTAAAATATAATAACATTATAATTGTATTTTGTAAATACCTGTTATTAAAGACAAAAATTAAAATTATAAATAATTTAATTTTGATTTTGTTTACTTAATTTTTATTATTTTATTTATGGGTCTTATTGATTTAATGTTTTCTAATTTTTCTATTTTTTTGATTTATTTGATATCAATAATATATGGTATAACTATTCATGAATTTTCTCATTGTTATATTGCTTATAAATTTGGTGATACTAGTCAAATAGACAATAAAAGACTCAATCTTAACCCGTTAAGACATATTGATCCTGTTGGGCTACTTGCTCTTATTGGTTTTGGAATAGGTTGGGGTAAAACCGCAGTTATAGATCCATATAGAATTAATCCAAAAAAATATAAAATTGCTATGTTTTCTATATCAATTGCAGGGATAGTTTCTAATTTATTATCAGCTTTTTTCTTTGCTTTTATATTAAAGTTGGGTTTGATGTTTAATTTTATTAATATACAAAATTTAGGTATAACCTTTTTTGTTATAATGATTCAGACTAATATTGTTTTGGCTGTTTTTAATTTAATTCCAATACATCCTTTGGATGGAGCTAAAATTTTAGATATATTAATTCCTGTAAAATTTAATAAAATAAAAATTTTATTAGCTAGATATGGAAATATTTTTTTAATGACAATTTTAATTTTTTCTATTGTTTCTAATGTCTCTGTTTTTGGTAATCTTTATAATCCTGTTATATCTTTTGTATATAAAATTTTTGGTTTGAATTAAAAATAATTTATTAGCTATTGCAATTTTCTTTTTAGTTTGCTAAAATTATTTTTGGTGTACAAGTCCAAGTGTTTACAAATTGAATAAAATTTTGAGTTGCAATCGAAATTTTATGAAATTTTCCAAAAAAATTTCATAAATGGTTTCAAAAATCATTTATGTTTTTTATTTTTAAAAAATAACTTTTTTAAATGGCTACTATAAATCAATTAATTAAAAATCCTCGTAGAAATAAAGTTGTAAAAACTAAAACTACAGGTCTTCAAACAAGATTTAACGTTCTTACAAATAGAGTTGTTGAATCAAAACAAAGCAGTCCTTTTAAAAGAGGAGTTTGTTTAAAGGTTTATACAACTACTCCAAAAAAACCAAACTCTGCTTTAAGAAAGGTTACTAAAATAAAATTATCTAATGGTCAAGAAGTAATTGCTTATATTCCTGGAGTTGGTCATAATTTACAAGAACATTCTGTTGTTATGATAAGAGGTGGAAGAGTAAAAGATTTACCTGGTGTTAGATATCATATTGTTAGAGGTAAATTTGATACAAGAGGTGTTGAGGGAAGAATGCAAGGAAGAAGTTTGTATGGCGCTAAAAAACCAAAAGCAGCCACAAAATAAACACTAGGGATTTGTAAAAGATCTCAATTAATTACTAATTTAAAGTTAAAGATATGCGTGGAAAACAAGCACCAAAAAGAGATTTGAGACCTGATCATAAATTTGGTAATACTTCTGTAACAAGATTTATTAACTATGTTATGAAAGATGGTAAAAGAACAATTGCTGAAAAGATTGTTTATGAATGTTTTGACATTATAAAAGAACAAACAAAAAAAGAAGGAATTGAAGTTTTTGAAGGAGCTATGAAAAATGTTTCTCCTCAAATTGAAGTAAGAAGTAAAAGAATAGGTGGAGGTAATTATCAAGTTCCTGTTGAAGTAAGAAGCTCTAGAAGGGAATCTCTTGCTTTTAGATGGATACTTATAGCTACAAGAGCTAAAAAAGGAAAAGATATGTCTGAAAAACTAGCTTTTGAACTTATTGAAGCTTTTAATAATAGAGGTGATGCTATCAAAAAGAAAGAAGATGTTTATAAGATGGCTCAGGCTAATAGAGCTTTTGCTCATTTTGTAAGATAATAATTAATATAAATATAATAATTAAATTTTATGCCTAGACAACATCCTTTAGAGAAGATTAGAAATATGGGTATTATTGCTCATATAGATGCTGGTAAAACAACAACTTCAGAAAGAATATTGTTTTATACTGGTGTTAATCATAAAGTTGGAGAAGTTCATGATGGTGCTGCTACTATGGATTGGATGGAACAAGAAAGAGAGAGAGGAATTACTGTTACATCTGCTGCTACAACATGTTTTTGGAAAGAATACCAATTAAACTTGATTGATACTCCAGGCCATGTTGATTTTACTGCTGAAGTAGAAAGATCTATGCGTGTTCTTGATGGAGGTGTGGTTGTATTTGATGGAAAAATGGGGGTTGAACCTCAATCTGAAACTGTATGGAGACAAGCTGATAAATATGGTGTTCCAAGAATATGTTTTGTTAATAAAATAGATAAAGAAGGTGCTAGTTTTGATTATGTACTTTCTACTATTTCTGAAAGACTTACTCCTAATGCAATTCCTGTTCAAATACCTATTGGAGAAAAATCAGAATTTGCTGGAGTTGTAGATCTTATGAAAATGAAAGCAGTTTATTTTAATGGAGTGATGGGTGAAATTATTTCTGAAGAAGAAATACCATCAGAATTGCTAGAAAAAGCTCAAAAAACTAGAGAAAAGATGGTTGAAAAAATTTCTGAAACTGATGATGTTTTGATGGAGAAATATCTTGCAGGAGAAGAGGCTTCAGTTGAAGAATTAAAAAAAGCTTTAAGAAAAGCTGTTATTGATTTGAAAATTGTTCCTGTGTATGTTGGAACATCTCTTAGAAATAAAGGAGTTCCGTTAGTTCTTGATGGGGTTATTGATTATTTGCCATCTCCACTTGATAGAGATAATATCAAGGGAACCAATACTGCAGGAGAAGCTGTTGTAAAAAAACCTTCTGACGATTTAGCTTTGTGTGGTTTGATGTTTAAAATTGCAACAGATCCTTTTGTTGGTAAATTAGCATTTTTTAGAGTTTACTCAGGTGTTCTTAAATCAGGTTCTTATGTTGTTAATACAAGAACAGGAAATAAAGAAAGAATCGCTAGACTTGTTAGAATGCATTCTAATTCTAGACAAGAAATTCAAGAAGCTTATGCTGGAGAAATTGCTGCTATTATTGGTCTTAAAGATTCTAAAACAGGAGATACTCTTTGTGATGAATCAGATCCAATAACTCTTGAATCAATGAAGTTTGCGGAGCCAGTTATTAATTATGCTGTAGAACCAAAAACTAAAGATGATCAAGAAAAGATGGGTGTTGCTCTTCAAAAACTTGCCGAAGAAGATCCAACTTTTAAAGTTAAAACTGATACAGAAACTGGACAAGTTATTATTTCTGGTATGGGAGAACTTCATCTTGAAATTATGATTGATAGAATGAAAAGAGAATTTAATGTTGAGCTTAATGTTGGTAAACCACAAGTTGCTTATAGAGAAACTATAAGAAGAGAAGCTAAGGCTGAAGGTAAATATATCCATCAATCTGGTGGTAAGGGTCAATATGGTCATTGTTGGTTAAAAGTTGAACCTTTAGATCCAGAATTGAAAAAAGATTTTGAATTTTCTGATGAAATTAAAGGTGGTGCTATTCCTAGAGAATACATTCCTGCTATTCAAAAAGGTGTTCAAGAATCTTTAAGTGCCGGAGTAGTTGCTGGTTATCCAGTAGTTAATGTGAAAGTTACTGTTTATGATGGTTCTTTCCATGAAGTTGATTCTTCTGAATCTGCTTTTAAAATAGCTGCTTCTCAAGCTTTTAGGGAAGCTTGTAAAAATGCTGGAGCTGTTCTTCTTGAGCCTATAATGCAAGTAGAAGTTGATGTTCCGGAACAATATATGGGAGATGTTATGGGGGATATAAATTCTAGAAGAGGAAGAATACAAGAAATGGGTGACAGAGGACAAATTAAATTTATTAGAGCTTTAGTTCCATTAGGAGAAATGTTTGGTTATTCAACTGTTTTAAGATCAACAACACAAGGAAGAGGTAATTATGTAATGGAATTCTCAAGATATGAAGAAGCTCCAAGAAATATAGTTGAAGAAATAGCAAAAAAATAGGAAGCTAAGAACATCTTAAAAGTCAGTATAGTTCTATTATCTATTGACAAAACTTTATATAAACGATATGATATAGACTATATCTTTTAATAAATAATTTAAATAATTAATTAATAATTTAATTTGCGAACAATAAGCTTTTTAGCTAATGTTCGCTAAAGGGAAAAATATATGGCAGAAGTTTTTTCAAGACAAAAACCACATATTAATGTGGGAACAATAGGTCACGTTGACCACGGTAAAACAACTCTTACAGCTGCTTTAACTCATGTTATGGCTGCTATAGGTATGGTTTCTAGAGTTCAAAATTATGATGAAATTGATAATGCTCCAGAAGAAAAATCAAGAGGTATTACAATTTCTACTCATCATTCTGAATATGAATCTCAAGCAAGACATTATGCTCATGTTGACTGTCCAGGTCATGCTGACTATGTTAAAAACATGATTACTGGTGCTGCTCAAATGGATGGTGCTATATTGGTTTGTTCTGCTGCTGATGGTGTTATGCCTCAAACAAGAGAACATATTCTTTTAGCTAGACAAGTTGGAGTTCCATATATTGTTGTTTATTTAAACAAATGTGATATGGTTGAAGATCCTGAACTTATTGATTTAGTTGAAGAAGAAGTTAGAGATTTATTAAATAAATATGAATTTCCTGGAGATACTACTCCTGTAATTAGAGGCTCAGCTTTAAAAGCTTTAGAAGCCGAAGAAGCTAAAAACTTTGATGATCCATATTTTAAATCAGTTGTTGATTTAGTTTCTGCTTTGGATACTTATATTCCAGAACCTCAAAGAGAATTGGATAAACCATTCTTAATGCCTATTGAAGATATTTTTTCAATATCAGGAAGAGGAACTGTAGTAACAGGTAAAATAGAAAGAGGTATTATTAAAATAAATGATGCTGCTGAAATAGTTGGTATTCATGAAACACAACAAACAGTTATAACTGGAATTGAGATGTTTAATAAACAACTTGAACAAGGTCAAGCTGGAGATAACGCTGGAGTTTTACTTAGAGGAACAAAGAAAGAAGATATATTAAGAGGTATGGTTCTTGCTAAACCAGGAACAGTAACTCCTCATACAGAATTTGAATGTAGTGTTTATATTTTAAATAAAGAAGAAGGTGGTAGACATACCCCATTCTTTAAAGGATATAGACCACAATTCTATATTAGAACAACAGATGTTACTGGTGAAGTAATTTTACCAGAAGGTGTAGAAATGGTGAAACCAGGAGATAATATTAATTTTTCTGTTAAACTTGGTCAACCAGTAGCTCTTGAAGATCAACAAAGATTTGCTATTAGAGAAGGTGGAAGAACTGTTGGATCTGGAGTTATTTCTAAAATTATTAAATAATATTTGTTATAGGCAGCACGTCTGTGCTGCCTATATACAACAAATAAGCTAATTTATACAAAAATGATTAAAGAGGAAAGAAAAAATAGAATAAGAATAAAAGTTAAGGCTTATGATGGTAAGGTAATTGATCAAGCTTCAAAAATTATTATTAGCGCAGTTAAAAGATCTGGTGCTGATATAGCTGGTCCTGTTCCGTTACCAACAGATAGAAGAGTTTATACTGTTTTAAAATCTACTTTCATTAATAAAGACGCAAGAGAACAATTTGAAATGAAAATCCACAAGAGATTGATTGATGTTTTTAATCCAACATCAAAAACTATGGACATGATGAATTCATTGAATCTTCCGGCAGGTGTGGATATAGAGATAAAGTTATAATGATTGTGATCTGCTTTATCTGTATAAAATAGTCAAAGATTTTTGCAAAAAGGGGATCTTTGATTATTTTTTATGAAAATAAGTTTATATAAAATATTAAAATTGCACGAATATGAAATTTATTATAGGAAAAAAAATTGAAATGACACAAGTTTTTGATGAGAAAAATAATATAGTTCCTGTTACTAAAATATTAGTAGAAAAGAATGTTATTACTCAAATAAAAACAGAAGAAAAAGAACATGCTAATGCTGTTCAAATATCTTCAGGTGCAAAGAAAAATTTAAATAAACCGCTATTAGGTCACTACAAAAATCTTGGAAATTTCGCTGTAACTAGAGATTTTTCTGTTGATAATGTTGCTGATTATAAAGTTGGTGATGAAGTTAAAATAGATTCTTTTGAAATAGGTGAAATGGTTTCTGTTATAGGAACTTCAAAAGGAAAAGGGTTTGCTGGTGTTGTAAAAAGACATAATTTTGCTGGACATCATGCTACTAGAGGAACAAAAGATCAAGAAAGAACATCTGGTTCTATTGGTGCTGGTGGTTTCCAAAGAGTTATAAAAGGAAAAAGAATGGCTGGTAGAATGGGAAATGATAGAGTTACTGTTAAAAATTTAAAAGTTGTAAAGATTGATAAAGAAAATAATACATTATTTATTAAAGGTGCTGTTCCTGGAGCAAGAAACTCTATGGTTATGATAAGAACTGAAAAATAAATATAAATAAATAAGTGATAAGAAATATGAAAAAAATAGCTGTTTTTGATAAAAACTTCAAAGAAGTAAAAAACATTGAATTGAATGATAATGTTTTTGATATACAACCAAAAGAAACTTTAATTCACCAAGTTGTTGTTTCTATGCTTTCTAATATAAGAAGATCTACTGCTCATACAAAGACCAAAGCTGAAGTAAGAGGTGGTGGTAAAAAACCATGGAAGCAAAAAGGAACAGGAAGAGCTAGAGCGGGTTCTAGAAGAAGTCCATTATGGACTGGTGGAGGTATTACTTTTGGTCCAAGAAATCTTATTAATTGGCAAAAGAAAATAAACCAAAAAATGAGACAAAAAGCATTTTGTATGCTTTTGACAAATAAAATTGATAACAATTTATTAGTAGTTTTAGATAGTATGGATTTTGATAAAAAAACTAAAGCTGTTAATGAGTTTATTAATAAAGCTAGTTTATTGGGTAAAAAAGTTTTGTTCTGTTTGGATGTAAAGAATGAAGACATTGAAAGATCAATAAGAAATATAGAAAACGTAAAAGTTACTTCAAATGTTAATGTTTTAGACTTATTAAAATATAATAATATAATTTTAACAGAAGCTCTTTTAAATAGAATAAATGAAAAATATAGCCAATTAAATTTTAAGAATAAATAAATTTTATTAAGATTTGAATAACTAAATAAATATGCCTAAAAAAAATACTGAAATACAAGCTACACAAAACACAGAAGTAGCTCAAAATACAAATAAGGCTTCTTTTATAACTAACGTTATCAAATTATTAAAAAAACCAGTTGTCACAGAAAAAAGTGCAATGTTAGGTCAAAATAATAATGAATACGTTTTTAAAGTTGATTTAAGCGCTAATAAAGCTAATATTAAGAAGATAATATCTGATTTATATAAAGTTGATGTAGAAAGCGTAAATACTATTGTTAGAAAAGGAAAAGAAGTTAGATTTGGAAAAGTGTCTGGTAAAAGATCAGATGAAAAAATTGCTATAGTTAAGATCAAAAAAGGTCAAACTATTAATATTTTTAAATAATTAATGAAATATATACGAATTGATGTATATATGTTAAGGAAAATAATATGCCTATAAAAGTTTTTAATCCTATAACACCAGGTCTTAGAAAGAGAAGTACATTAATAAGACAAAGTGGTAATATAAACAATCCAAAAAAGAATTTAATTGAACCTTTAAAAAAACATTCTGGAACAAATCATTCTGGGAAGATAACTGTTAGACATCAGGGTTCTGGAGTTAAGCAATATTATAGAAAGGTTGATTTTTTTCAAACTGAATTTCTTGATAAAGAAGCAAAAGTTTTAAAGTTTGAATATGACCCAAATAGAAATTGTGAAATTATGCTTGTTCTTTTTGAAAATGGAGTTTATAAATATTATCTTGCAAATGAAGGTATAAAAATTGGAGATAAATTAATTACTTCAAATTCAAAAATATTTGCTAAAGAAGGTAATAGAATGCCACTTGAATTTATTCCTTCTGGAACTTTTGTATCAAATATTGAGTTATATCCACAAAGTGGGGGGAAAATAAGTAGATCAGCTGGAAATTATGCTGTTCTTATGGGTTTTGATGGAGAGTTTGCTCAACTTAAAATGCCTTCTTCTGAAATTAGATTAGTAAATAAGAAATGTCTTGCTACTATTGGTTCTATTGCTAATTCTGAATTTAAGAATATTAGATGGGGGAAAGCTGGAAGAATGAGATATAGAGGAATAAGACCTACTGTAAGAGGTAAAGCCATGAATGCTAAAAATCATCCACATGGAGGTGGTAGAGGTGTTGTAGGTATTGGTCTTAAAGCTCCAAAAAATGTTTATGGTAAAAAAGCTTTGGGGGTTAGAACAAGAAATCCTAAAAAGTTTACAAGTAAACTTATTTTAACTAGAAGAACTAAATAAAATTAACTCATTGTGCAGAGTTAAAAAAGAGTTGTTTTAAGAAAGAATAGTAATAAATTAAAAACTATGAGTAGATCTTTAAAGAAAGGACCTTACATTGATCAAAGAGTCCTTAAAAAAATAGAAGGAAAAAATCCTGGAGATAAAACGCCTATAAAGACTTGGTCTAGAGCGTGTACAATAACTCCTGAAATGATCGGATTTGTTTTTGCTGTTCATAACGGTAAAACTCATGTTAGTGTATTAATACAAGAAAACATGATTGGTCATAAATTAGGAGAATTTGCTCCTACTAAAAAATTCCTTGGGCACGGTGGTAAAATGGCTAAAGCTCAAGCATCGGCTAAAAAATAAGCAAATAAGATAAATAAAGTATGAAAGTAAATGCTATTTTAAGAAAATATCAATCATCACCTAAGAAGACAAGATTAGTTGCTGATAAAATAAGAGGTATGAAAGCTGAACAAGCTTTGAATACTCTTATGTTTGTTAACAAAAAATCTGCATTACCTTTATTAAAATTACTTAAATCAGCTATTGCTAATGCTGAAAATAATTTTAAACTAAAGAAAGAAGATTTGGTTTTGTCTGAAATTAGAGTTGATAGTGATGGAATGTTAAAAAGAATTATGCCAAGAGCTAGAGGTATGGCATTCCCAATATTAAAAAGAATTAGTAGAGTAGAAATTGTTTTAACTGATGGAAATGATGTTAAAATAGAAAAGGTTGAAAATTCTACAAAAAAAACTACTTCTGAAAAAACAGTAGAAGATAAAAAAACTAATAAAGTAACTAATAATAAATAAATATGGGACATAAAACAACACCTAATTTATTTAGATTAGGAATCATAAAAAATTGGAATTCAAAATGGTTTGCAGATAAAGATAAATACGCTTCTTTTATTGCTCAGGACGTATCAGTTAGAGAACTTGTGACAAAAAAACTTAATAAACATTTTATTGATAAAGTTGAAATAGAAAGAGATGGAAAAAAGGTTTCTGTTATTATAAGTACAGCTAAGCCTGGTATAGTTATTGGTAAAAATGGTATGGGGGTAGATGAAATAAAAACAGGTATTGCTAAAATTTTTAATGACAAAAAGTTAAATATTGAAGTTGTTATTAAAGAAGTAAAAGGACAAGATTTATCAGCTGCTATACTTGCTGAACAAGCTAGATTGGAAGTTGAAAGAAGAATTCCTTTCAAAAGAGCAATGAAAAAACTTATTGATAAAGCCAAACAGGCTGGAGCAAAGGGAGTTAAAGTTTCTATGGCTGGAAGATTAAATGGGGTTGAAATTGCTAGACGTGAAACATTATCATGGGGAAGTATTCCTCTTCATACAATGAGAGCTGATATTGATTATGTTAACGATAGAGCTGAAACTATATATGGAAGTATTGGTATTAAAGTATGGGTTTATAAAGGACTTGTTTTTAATAATAAATCTAGTGAAAAAGTAGAAGAAAATAAATCTGAAAAAGTAGAAAAAAAAACTTTTATTCCAAGAAACAAAACTTCATTTAATAAAAAACCTGCTACAGCTTCAGTAAAAAAAGTTGTTGCTCCTAAAAAAAAGGTAGAAGAAAAATAATAGGAAAAACCATTGCTTAGGCATGGAAAACTAAAAAATGTAATTAATAGAGTATGTCATTACTTTCACCAAGAAAAATTAAACACAGAAAGCAACAAAAGGGTAGAAGAAAAGGACTTGGTATAGCTACATCAAAAATAGGTGTTAGTTATGGAGGTTTTGGGTTAAGATCTATGAGTAATTGTTGGATAACAGCAAGACAAATAGAATCTGCCAGAGTTGCTATTTCTAAAGTTATTACAAAAACAAAAGGATCTAGAATTTTTATTAGAGTTTTTCCAGATAAACCTGTTACTAATCATGGTAATGAATCGGTTATGGGTTCTGGAAAAGGTGCGCTAGATTATTATGTTGCAGTTATTAAACCAGGTATGATGCTTTTTGAAGTTGATGGAGTTCCTGAAGATGTTGCAAAAAGAGCTTTTTTAAGAGCAAAATACAAATTACCGGTCGAAACTAAATTTGCCAAAAAAGAAATAATGTGATAAAATATGAAATCAAAAGAATTTAAAAAAACAATAAAAGATGCTTCAGTAGAGGATTTAAAGAATAATTTATCTGAATTAAATAAAAATTTAGTTGAGACAAAATTTGCAGTTTCTTTAAATCAAATAAAAAATAATTCTGAAATATCAAAAATAAGAAAACAAATTGCTGTTTTAAAAACAGAATTAAATAATAGAAAATTACTAAAAAGTAATTAATAACTTTTTAAACTATGAAAACAGTAGAAAAAAAAGAAACAACTAGAGTAGAAAGAAAATTGGAAGGAGTTGTAGTTAGCGACAAAATGGATAAAACTGTTGTCGTTAATGTTACAAGACTTAAATTACATCCAAAATACAAAAAAAGATTTAAAGTTTCTACAAAATTTAAGTGTCATGATGAAGAAAACCAATATAAAATTGGTGATATAGTTGTTATTAAACAAACAAGACCTCTATCTAAAGATAAAAGATATGTCGTAGTTTCTAAAAAATAGTTTTTTAGAAACTTGAAGATTAAGTATTAATTTTTATAAAAATGATTCAACATAGATCATATTTAACCATAGCTGATAACACAGGTGCAAAAAGCGTTATGTGTATTCGTGTTAATGGTGGTTATCAAAAAAGATATGCGACAGTTGGCGATATTATAACATGTGTTGTTAAAGATGCTCGTCCAAGATGTCAAGTAAAAAAATCAGATATAGTGTATGCTGTTATTGTTAGAACAAGAAAAGAAAAAAGAAGAAATGATGGAAGTTATATTAGATTTGGAGATAATGCAGCTGTTATTATAGATAAAAAAAATAGCGAACCAAAAGGATCTCGTGTTTTTGGGCCGGTTGCAAGAGAAGTTAAAGATAAAGGATTTGTAAAAATAGCCTCACTTGCCTCAGAGGTTATTTAATTAAGTAATAATTATTTTTATGAAAATTAAAAAGAACGATTTAGTAAAAATTATATCTGGAAAAGATTTGGGAAAAGAAGGAAAAGTTACTCAAATTTTAATTAGTGAAAATAAAGTTGTAGTTGATGGGGTAAATAAGACTATCAAAAATTTAAAGTCTAAAAATTCTCAAGAAAAAGGAAAAAAGATAGAATATTTTGCACCAATACATTATTCTAACGTTCAATTTATTTGTCCATCTTGTAAAAAAACCGTAAAGTTGGGATATAAGATTGAAAATAAGTCTAAAGTTAGAGTTTGTAAAAAATGCAACGCAGTAATAAATTAATAACTTTTTTATCAAATATTTATGCAAGGAAATAATGAATTGAAAATTAAATATGATAAGGAAATAATTCCTGCTTTAAAGAAAGATTTCGGTATTAAAAATATTTTACAATTGCCAAAATTATCAAATATTAGTATAAATGTTGGTGTTGGTAAATTTTCTAAAGAAGAAAATTTCTTGAAGTCAGTTGAAAATGCTTTAGCATCTATAACTGGTCAAAAACCTGTAAGAAGAAAAGCTAAAAAATCTATTTCTGGCTTTAAAGTTAGAGAAGGTCAAATAGTTGGAATAAGTGTTTCTCTTAGAGGTGAAAAAATGTATTCTTTTGTGAATAAATTTTTAAATGTGGTTTTACCAAGAATGAAAGATTTTAGAGGTATAAAACCAAAATCTATGGATAAAAATGGAAACATTACTATTGGGGTTAAGGAAATAAATGTTTTTCCAGAAGTTGAATCTTTTGATTTAAATCAATTATTTGGATTAGAAGTTACTTTATCTGTAAATAAATTTGCTTCAAAAGAAATAAATTTAAAAATGCTTGAATTAATGGGAGTACCATTTATAAAAGAAACTAAATAATTACCTAAAAGATTATGGCAACAGAAGCTCAAATAGTAAAATCAACAATATCTCTTACAAAGCCAAAATTTTCTACAAGAGTAGTTAGAAGATGTTTTAAATGTGGAAGAAAACATGGATATATGAGAGATTTTGGTATGTGTAGAATTTGTTTTAGAGAATTAGCTAGAAAAAATGCCCTTCCTGGTATTAAAAAAGCTAGCTGGTAAAGTGTTATATTACGAAAGTAATATAATTAAATTCTAATTTAAATAATAAAAATTTATTAAGTTATAAATCTTTTGATGCTTTAGGGGTTTATAATACTGATATAATTAATGATAAATATAATTTTATGATGACAGATCCAATTAGTGACATGTTAACAAGAATGAGAAATGCTTTAAAGATAAAGCAAAAGTTTGTTATTATACCTTTTTCTAATTTTAAATCTGAAATATTAAACGTTATGAAAAAAAACGGATATTTAGATAAAATAGAAGAAAGTGGTGAAATTCCAACAAAATATTTAAAAGTTACATTTAAATATAATGAAAATGGTCAACCTGCCATTCATGGTTTAAAGAAAATTAGTAAACCAGGAAGAAAGATGTATATTACATCAAGTAAATTACCAGTTGTTTTATCTGGTTTAGGAGTATCGATACTTTCTACTTCTTCTGGAGTTATGACAAATTTAGACGCAAAGAAGAAGAATCTTGGTGGTGAGTGTATTTGTGAAATTTACTAATATTTTTTAATTAAATTTAAGTTTAAAACTATGTCTAGAATAGGAAAAATGGCAATTAATGTTCCAGATAATGTGAATGTTAAAATAGAAAAAGGTATGATTTCTGTTTCTGGTCCAAAAGGTATTTTGTCGGCTGATTTTTTACCTTTTGTTACCGTTGTTTTTGATGAAACAGCAAAACAAATTTCTGTGGATGTTGCTAATCCAGAATCTTCAAAAGAAAAACCTTTTTGGGGATTATATAGAGCATTAATATCTAATCTTGTATTGGGTGTTACAGAAGGTTTTACAAAAAAATTAGAATTAAGTGGAGTTGGTTATTCTGTTACTGCTGCGGGGAATAAATTAAAATTTAATTTAGGTTATTCTCATCCTGTAGAATATAATTTGCCGGAAGGTGTTACAGGTATTGTAGAAAAAGGAATAATAACAATTTCTGGAATTGATAAACAAGTTGTTGGTCAAGTTGCTGCTGAAATTAGAGCTTTGAGAAAAGTAGATCCTTATAAATTAAAAGGGATTAAATACGAAGGAGAAGTAATAATTAAGAAGGCTGGAAAACTTGCTAAAGCTGTTGGTAAATAATAAATAAGCATATTGTTGGTGGCGGTTGTTCGCCCGCAAACTCATTTAGTATTATTAAGTCGCGTTATTGAGCTTATTGGTCTAAATGATTAATAAAATAATAAAATATATATGGATAAGAATATCGCAAAACAATTAACAAGAGCAAGAAAAAAAAGAAAAATTAGATCAACAATTTCTGGAACTATTGATAAACCAAGATGTTCTGTTTTTAAGAGTTTGTCTAATTTAAACATTCAATTAATCGATGATGTTGCTGGAAAAACTTTAGTTTCTTTGAATACATTATCTATGGATTTCAAAAAAGGAACTAAAAAAATAGAACAAGCTCATGAAGCTGGTATTAAACTTGCAGAATTAGCTTTAGCTAAAGGTATAAAGACTATAGTTTTTGATAGAAATGGATATATTTATCATGGTAGAGTTAAGGCTGTAGCTGAAGGTCTTAGAGAAAGTGGAATAAACTTTTAATTTGTATTAGCATAATATGATAATTATGCTTGTTAATAAAAAAATATAAAAATATGGAAAAAGAAAATTTAAAAGATATAAAAGACACAAAAGATATTAAGGAAAAAGACCTTAAAAATTTTACTCGTAATGTTAAATTTGAAAAAACAGATAAAGAGTTTGATCAAAAATTAATTGAAGTTACTAGAGTTACTAGAGTTACTGAAGGTGGAAAAAGACTTAGATTTAGAGCTTGTGTTGTTGCAGGGAATAGAAATGGAAAAGTTGGTGTTGGTATTGCTAAATCTGGTGATGTTTCTATTGCTGTTGATAAGGCTTTTGCTCAAGCAAAGAAAAATATAATTGATGTTAGTTTTTCTTCTTATACTGTTCCTTGTGAAGTTACAGAAAAATATAAAGCTGCTAAAGTTATGTTAAAACCAGCTACAGAAGGTACTAATATTGTTGCTGGTGGTGCTACTAGAAGTATCTTGGAGCTTGCTGGTGTTAAAAATGCAGTTGCTAAAACAATTGGAACAACAAAAAATAAAATTTCTAATGTTTATGCTACTTTAAATGCTTTAAAAAAATTAAAAGAATTTGAAGAAGTAAAAGCTGCAAAATTTAAGAAAATAGAAAAAGTAAATAAATAAATCCGGCTAATTATTGAATAGCGGACTAAGTAATTAATTTTATAAAAATGTCAAAGATATTATCTTTAAACAATTTAACACCAAAAAAAGAAGCTTTAACAAGAAATAAGATTAGAGTTGGTAGAGGTGATGCTTCTGGACATGGTTCTTATTCTGGAAAAGGAAGAAAAGGACAAAAGTCAAGAACTGGTAGTAGAAAGGGTTTAAAGTTGTTTGCATTAAGACAAACAATTATGAGAACTCCTAAATTAAGAGGTTTTAAGTCTTTAACACAAAAACCTGCTGTGTTTAATGTTTCTGATTTAGCTTTAAAATTTAAAGAGGGTTCAACTATAAATTTAGCTTTATTAAAAGAGTTAAATTTGGTTAGAAACGATATAAAAGCTTTTAAAATTTTAGGAAATGGTGAAATTTCTATTAAGGTTGTTATAGAGGGTGGTCAAGTGTCTAAAACTGCAAAAGAAAAAATAGAAAAAGCTGGTGGAGAAATAAAAGAAATAAAAAAATAAACGTAGGGGTGGTTTTTCTGCCCATACGTTTATTTTAAATAAAAAAGGTTTGGATTTATTGGATTAAAAACAAAAAGATGTTTGATAAATTTTTGAAAATTTTAAAAAATAAAGATATAAGAAAGAAATTATTACAGATTTTTTTAATTCTTGTGATATTTAGAATTTTAGCTCATTTACCATTACCTGGTATTAATTTGAATGCTTTAGATAATCTTTTTCAGTCAAATCAGTTTCTTGGCATTGTAAATTTACTTTCAGGTTCTGGTCTTAAAAATTTTTCTATAGTTGCTCTTGGTGTTGGACCTTATATTACAGCGTCTATTATTATTCAACTTTTGACGGTTATTGTTCCAAAATTAGAAAGAATTTCTCAAGAAGGTGAATATGGTCATAAAAAATTAGAATCATACACAAGATGGTTAACTATTCCTTTTGCAATTTTGCAAGGTTATGGAACGGTAGCTATTTTAAGTAATGCAGGAACAAATATTCTTACAAACGTAACAAATTCTTATATTGTATTTTTATTAACTGTTTTAACTGCTGGAACAATGTTGCTTATGTGGATGGGTGAAATTATATCAGAGAAAAAAATAGGCAATGGTATGTCTTGGATTATTTTTGCGGGTATTATATCTTCTGCATTATCAAGTGTTGGGAATATGATTCTTACTTATGATTCATCTCAGTTTTTAAATATTTTATTATATATAGTTATATTTTTTGCTGTTATTGTTGGAATAGTTTTTATTACAGAGGCTCAAAGAAATATTCCAGTTATATATGCTAGACAATTTAGGGATGGAAAAAATTTTGGGAATAATATGTCTTATTTACCAATAAGAGTTAATCAAGTTGGGATGATACCTATAATTTTTGCTGCTTCTATAGTTACTATACCAACAATTTTATCTCAATATTTGGTAAATATTCATAACAATAATAGAATATTAGATTTATTATACAAAGGGTCACTTTTGTTTAATAATAAAATTGTATATTCTGTATTTTATTTTTTAATGGTTATACTTTTTACTTTTTTCTATACTTCATTAGTTTTTAAAGCTGATAAGGTTTCAGAAAATTTAAATAAACAAGGTGCTTATGTTCCAGGTGTTAGACCAGGAAAAGAAACTGAAAATTATTTAAATTTTGTTAGTGGTAGAATAGTTTTATTGGGAGCTACATTTTTGGGTATTGTTGCTATTTTGCCTATGGTTACACAAATTATTTTTGGTGTTCAAAACATGATGATTGGTGGGGCTAGCTTACTTATAGTAGTTGGTGTTATAATGGAAACATTAAAACAACTTGAAGCCTATTCAGTTCAAAATGATTATGAAGGTAAATATAGTGATTATTCTTTAGTTAAAATGGAAAAAACTAATTAGTTTTTAATAAAAGGTTGAAAATGATGTTAGAGATGGGGTAAATACCCTGTCTCTAAACGTCTTTAAATTATAAATTTTAAATAACTGGTATTAAAAATATAAGGTTATTTATAATATTTAATGTGCATTTCTAAATTATTTGATGTTTAAAAAAATAAATTTCAAAGCTTATTTTAGATAAATAAAGCCAATTCTTATAATGATTTGGTGTGTTTTTATTTTTCTGTAATAAGTTTTGAAAGTTAATGGTTCTAATTCTATCAATTGCAAATAGGTCCGTATAGAAATTACAATCTTTAATTTTGAAAACTTAATTTAATTAATTAAAAGACATAACTTTATGTTTGAAAAACATACAGAAGCCATAAGACAGTATGTTAAAAACATTGATAAGAAAACATCTCCAACATATTTATTGGAGATACAAAAAAATTCTTATGAATGGTTTTTTAGAGAAGGTTTAAAGGACCTTTTTGATGAAATAAATCCTATAAAAGATATTATAGGTAGAGATTTTGAGTTATATTTTCTTGATTATGCTCTTGATGAGCCAAAGTTTGATGAAAATACAGCTCGTTTTAAAAATTTAACATACGAAGCTTCATTAAAAGTTAAAAGTAAATTAGTAAATAAAAAAACAGGAGAAATAAAAGAACAAGATGTTTATCTTGGTGATTTTCCTATTATGACTTCTCATGGAACTTTTGTTATTAATGGTATTGAGAGAGTTGTTGTTTCTCAACTTGTTAGAAGTCCTGGTGTTTTTTTTACTACTGATATTGTAAGAGGTAGAAAATATTATGGAGCTAAAATTATTCCTAATAGAGGAGCTTGGCTTGAAATTGTTACGGACCAACATAATGTTTTGTGGGTAAAAATAGATAGAAAAAGAAAAGTAGCTGTTACATCATTATTGCAAGCTTTTGGTATGGATATTGATGAAATTAAATCTACTTTTACTGAAGTTGATAGCGATCCAGATATTTCTTTTATTGATGCTACAATTAAAAAAGATTCTGCAAGAAATCAAGAAGACGCTTTACTTGAAGTTTATAAAAGAATTAGACCAGGTGATCTTGCTACTCCAGAAAATGCTAAATCTTTAATTTTTGCAACTTTCTTTAATTTCGAAAGGTATGATTTTAGTAAGGTTGGAAGATATAAAATTAATAAAAAATTTAATTTTGATATTCCAAATACTCCAGAAACAAGAATTTTAAGAATGGAAGATTTAATTGCTATAATTTCAGAGATTATTAAATTAAACATCAGTCAGGATGAGGCCGATGATATTGATCATCTTTCAAATAGAAGAGTTAGATCAATTGGTGAATTATTGCAAAGTAAATTAAGAGTTGGTTTGGCTAGAATGAGAAGAATTATTAAAGATAAAATGAGTACTCTTAATGTTGAATCAGTTACTCCAGTTCAACTTATTAATTCAAGACCTATTACATCTGTTGTAAGAGAGTTTTTTATGTCTTCTCAATTATCTCAATTTATGGATCAGATTAATCCACTTGCTGAACTTGAACATAAGAGAAGACTTTCTGTAATGGGGCCAGGTGGTCTTGTTAGAGAAAGAGCTGGTTTTGAAGTTCGTGATGTTCATAGAACTCATTATGGTAAAATTTGTCCTATTGAATCTCCAGAAGGTTCTAATATTGGTTTAGTTGGACATATGTCTGTTTATGCAAGAGTAAATGAATATGGTTTTCTTGAAACTCCTTATAAGAAAGTTTATAGAATTATTGAAAATTCAGCCAAATTACTTGAGGGTAAAATTTTAAACGAAACAATAAAAGGGATAGGAAAGATTGGAGATAAAATAACTAAGGAATTAGCTAAAAAGATAGAATCTGATAAAAAAATAAAAGAAATTTCTATTAAGCCTTTTGTTAGTGAAGAAATTCATTATTTAACTTCTTCTGATGAGGAAAGATACAATATCGCAATTAATTATAATTTAGTTGATGGTCATTATTTTAAAAAAGATTTTATTGAAGGAAGAATAAATGGAGAGGCTGGAACTATTCTTGTTGAACAAGTTGATTATATGGATGTTTCTAATATGCAAATAGTTGGAGTTTCTGCTGCTTTGATTCCATTCCTTGAACATACTGATGCTCATAGAGCTTTGATGGGTTCTAACATGCAAAGACAAGCTGTTCCTTGTATAGTTCCAGAATCTCCTGTTATAGGAACTGGGCTTGAAGGTGTTGTTGCTCGTGATTCTGGTCAAATTTTTATAGCTCCAGTTGATGGAACTGTAATAGAAGCAGATGCTAATTTGATTAGATTATTAGGTGATGATAAAAATATTTATTCTTATCAAATAAGAAAATTTGTTGAATCTAATGCAGGAACTTGTATAAATCAAAGATTACTTGTTACTTCTGGTGAAAAAGTTAAGGAGGGTCAAGTTTTGGTTGATGGAACTTCTATTGAAAAAGGAGAATTAGCTCTTGGTCAAAATTTAACAGTTGCTTTTATGTGTTGGGAAGGTGGTAATTATGAAGATGCTATTTTACTTTCTGAAAGAGTTGTTCAAAAAGATAGATATACTTCTATACATATAAGTAAAAAGATAATGGCTGTTAGAGAAACAAAAATTGGTCCAGAGGTTATAACTAGAGATATTCCTAATATTTCTGATGAAAAATTAAAAAATCTTGATGAAGATGGAGTTGTAAGGGTTGGTTCAGAAGTTTCTTCTGGGGATATTCTTGTTGGTAAAATTACTCCAAAAGGGGAAACTGAATTATCTGCTGAAGAAAGATTACTTAGAGCTATTTTTGGTGATAAAGCAAAAGATGTGAGAGATAGTTCTTTGAGATTAGAACATGGAGAAAGAGGAAAAGTTGTAGATATTAAAATATTTTCAAGAGATAAAGGAGATAAACTTCCTTCTGGTGTTATAAAACAAATTGAAGTTTCTATTGCTACTTTGAGAAAAGTACAAGTTGGAGATAAAATGGCTGGTAGGTATGGTAATAAGGGTGTTATTTCTAGAATTGTTAAAATGGAAGATATGCCATATCTAGAAAATGGAAAGCCAGTTGATATATTATTAAACCCTCTTGGTGTTGTTTCTAGAATGAATTTGGGACAATTATTTGAAGTTCATTTAGGACTTGCTGCTCAAGCTTTAGGAGTAAAAATAGCAACTCCTGTTTTTGATGGAGTTAGTAAGGAAGAAGTTATTGAACAATTAACAAAAGCAGGTTTTCCTGCTGATGGCAAAATTCAATTATACGACGGAAGAACAGGAGAGCCTTTTACTGAAAAAACTACTGTTGGTGTAATGTATATGTTAAAACTTAATCATTTAGTTGAAGACAAAATACATCAGAGATCTATTGGGCCATATTCTCTTGTTACTCAACAACCACTTGGAGGTAAGGCTCAATTTGGTGGACAAAGACTTGGAGAAATGGAGGTATGGGCACTTGAAGCTTATGGAGCCGCTCATATGTTACAAGAAATGTTAACTATAAAATCAGATGATGTTATAGGTAGATCAAAAGCTTATGAATCTATTATTAGAGGTGAAAAAATTCAAAAACTTGATGTACCGGAATCATTTAATGTATTAGTTAGAGAAATGAAGGGACTTTGTTTAGATGTTCAATTATTAAAAAAAGATGAAGAAAATAAATTTAATGATATTACTTCATTGTTTTTTGATGAAGCTTCTATAGCTGATAATGTTAATGCTAGAAAAATTTTAAATTTTGATGGAATTAAATTATCTGTTGCTTCTCCTGATAAAATAAAATCATGGTCTTTTGGGGAAGTTACTAAACCTGAAACTATTAATTATAGAACACAAAAACCTGAAAAAGATGGTCTTCTTTGTGAAAAAATATTCGGACCAGTAAAAGATTGGGAATGTGCTTGTGGAAAGTATAGAAAAATTAAATATAAAGGAATTGTTTGTGATAAATGTGGGGTAGAAGTAACTAAGAGTATAGTTAGAAGATCTAGATTCGGGCATATTGATTTATGTGTTCCAGTTACTCATATTTGGTTTTTAAAAGGTATTCCTTCTAAAGTTGGTTTACTTCTTGATTTGACAGCTCAATCTCTTGAAAAAGTTGTTTATTTTGCTGATTTTATAATTACTAATATAAATGAAGAATTAAAAAATGAAGTTGTAGAAAGATTAAATAACGAATATAAAGGAAAGAAAAAATCTGTAGAAAATGAGTTTAAGCAAAAAATTGATAATGCAAAAAATAAATCTGAAAAAGAAGGATTGGATATAAAAGAAGTTGTTATTAGTTTAGAAAAAGAATTTGAACAGGCATTGGATAACTTAAAAGCAGAATTTGAAGAAATAAAAACAGATTTATCTGATCTTAAACTTAAAAAGATTTTAAGTGAAGAAAAATTTAGAAGACTTTCTATTAAATTCGGTTATTTATTTGAAGCTAGTATTGGTGCAGAAGCTATTCATAAATTGCTTTCTGATATTGATTTGGATGTTTTATATAAAGAACTTGAAGATCAATTACCAACGGTTTCTGCTTTAAATAAAAAGAGATTACTTGCAAGAATTCAACTTGTAGATAATATGATTAGAAATGGTATAAGACCTGAATGGATGGTTCTTACTACAGTTCCTATTTTACCACCTTCTCTTAGACCTATAGTTCAACTTGATGGTGGAAGATTTGCGTCTTCTGATTTAAATGATTTATATAGAAGAATTATTAATAGAAATAATCGTCTTAAGAGACTTATATCTATTAATGCTCCAGAAGTTATTTCTAGAAACGAAAAAAGAATGTTACAAGAAGCAGTTGATGCTTTGATTGATAATGGTGCTAGAAAAGGAAAAATGATTACTTCTTCTACTGGACAAAAGAGAGCTTTAAAGTCTATTGCTGATTCTTTAAAAGGTAAACAAGGAAGATTTAGACAAAATTTACTTGGTAAGAGAGTTGATTATTCTGGAAGATCTGTAATAGTTGTTGGGCCTAAATTAAAATTATATCAATGTGGTTTACCAAAAATAATGGCTATAGAATTATTTAAACCATTTGTAATTTCTGAACTTATTAGAAGAGAGTTTGTGTTTAATATAAGGGCAGCTTCTCGTATGATTGAACAAGGAGTAAAAGAAGTTTGGGATATACTTGAAGAAGTTGTTTCTAAAGCTTATGTTTTATTAAATAGAGCACCTTCTCTACATAGATTAAGTATACAGGCTTTCAAACCAGTTTTAATTGATGGTAAAGCAATTCAATTACATCCATTAGTTTGTGAGGCTTTTAATGCTGATTTTGATGGAGATCAAATGGCTGTTCATGTTCCATTATCTTCAGAAGCTATGTATGAAGCTGGTCATATAATGCTTTCATCTCATAATTTATTAAAACCTGCTAATGGAGATCCTGTTTCTCTTCCTAGATTGGATATGATTCTTGGTTCTTATACTTTAACAAATATTAAAGATATTAAATCTTTTGAAAATTCTTCTTCTCATGTTTTTGCTTCTTACAAAGATATGTATTCTTGTTTTGTAATGAATAAATTAACATTACAAAGTAAAGTAAGTTTTAAAGATGATAATAACAATAATATAACAACTAGTGTTGGTAGAGCTTTGTTTAATAGTATTTTACCTTATGAAGCTAGAGATTATGATACTTCTTTTGATAAAAAATCTACAAAAAAATTATTTGCTAAAATACTTGATGTTTATGGATTTGAAAGAACTGCTATATTGATAGATGACATAAAAGATTTGACTATAGAATATCTTACAAAATCTGGTATTTCTATAAGTATTTGTGATTTGCCTGATATTTCTGAAGAAAAAAGTATTTATGTTGAAAATGCTCGTAATCAAGTAAATACAATAAAAGAACAATATGAAATGGGATTTTTGACTGATCAAGAAAGACATAGAAAGGTTATTGAAGTTTGGGCAAAAGTTAAAGATGAAGTTTCTTTAATATCTGATAATAAATTTGATAAACTTAGTCCTTTTTATACTATTGTTAAATCTGGTTCTAGAGGAACTCCTGCTCAGCTTAATCAGATGGTTTCTATGAAGGGTCTTGTTATTAGTCCTTCTGGGGACACATTAGAACTTCCTATTAGACATTCTTTACAAGAAGGTTTTGATGCTCTTGAATATTTTATTTCTACACATGGTGCTAGGAAAGGTCTTACAGATACTGCATTAAAAACTGCTTCTGCTGGTTATTTAACAAGAAGATTAGTTGATGTTGCACAAGATGTTATAATAACAACTGAAGACTGTGGAGATAAAGATGGAGTTTTGATTACCAAAAAAGAATCAAATGAAATAGGTGAACCTATTGAAAATAGATTATTTGGAAGATATTCTCTTGAAGATGTTATTGATAGAGAAACTAATGAAAAGATTGTTTTAAAGGGTGAATATATATCAAAAATTCAAGCTAAGAAAATATCTGAATCAAGTATAGAATCCATTAGAGTTAGGTCTGTTCTTGCTTGTAATTGTGATAGAGGTGTTTGTCAAAAATGTTATGGTTATGATTTGGGAAGAAATAAACTTGTTGAAAATGGTGCTCCTGTTGGAGTTGTAGCTGCTCAAAGTATTGGTGAACCTGCTACACAGCTTGTTCTTAGAACTTTCCATTCTGGAGGTATTTCAGGTTCTGATATTACTCAAGGTCTTCCTAGAGTAGAAGAAATTTTTGAAGGAAGATCTGTTAAAAAGAAAGCTTTTCTTGCTGAGTTTGATGGAAAAGTTATTATATCTGATTCTAAAAATAAAGAAAAAGAAATTATTATAACTTTGCAATATTTAAATAAAAATTCAGAAGATTATGAAATTTCTAAAGATTCTGAAGTCTTCGTAAAGAATGGTCAAAAAGTTAAAATGGGAGATGTTTTAATGAAAGTTGTTGATAAACAATTTAATGCTAAAAATGCAGGAGTTGTTAAAATGGATAAAGAAAAAATATCTATATATTTTGAGAAAGACGAAGAAAAAGAATATGTGATTCCTTTTGGGTATAATATTTTGATAAAAAATGGCGCTTCTGTTTCAAGAGGAGATGTTTTAACAGATGGTAGTATTGATCTTTATGAATTATTTGAATTAAAGGGTCAAAATGCTGTTCAAAAATATATATTAAAAGAAATACAACATGTTTATACATTACAAGGACAAGATTTGAATGATAAACATATTGAAATTATTACTAGACAAATGTTCTCTAAGGTAAGAATAATTAATCCTGGAGATAGTAAATTAATTAGGGGTGATGTTATTAGTCTTGGTAAATTTAATTCTATAAATTCTAAAATTAAAGCTGATGGTGGAAAGATAGCTAAAGGAACTACTCTTCTTATGGGTATTACTAAGGTTTCTGAATTTAGTGATTCTTGGTTATCTGCTGCTTCCTTCCAAGAAACAACTAAAGCTCTTGTTAATGCTTCAATTTCTGGTGAAATAGATGAATTACAAGGATTAAAAGAAAACGTTATTATTGGTAAATTAGTTCCTGTTGGAACAGGTTTACTTGATTCAAATACTCTTATTGATTAATAATAATTGTTAAAAAAAACACGTGGAGTTTTCCACGTGTTTTTTGTTGTTTCAAAATGGTATAATTAAATCATAAATATTAGCTCTTTTTTAAATTTTATGAAAAATTTTTTTAAAAAATTAAGTATAGTATCCATTTTTTGTTTTTTGTTTTTTGTTATTATTAATAACGTTTTTGCTGTTGCAAGTATCTCAATTTCCCAAAGAGAAGTAATAAGAGATACAAAAAGACTTAATGATCTTACTGTTTTTAGAAAAGCTATAGAGGAATATAAAACAAAAAATGGATTCTATCCAAAATTAGAAACTGGAACTAATATAAAAGGTTATGTTAACTCTTCGTGGTCTAATCAATGGATTTCTTTTTGTAATATATTAGGTTTGTCTTCTTGTCCTGTTGATCCTATTAATACTATTATTGGTTGTGATTGTTCTGTATTTAATCCAGATGGACAATGTAGTGGAGATAATATAAACGAAAATATAGATACAACTACTTGTTATAATTCAAAATCTCAATCTTTTGCATGTGTGGATGGTTCTCGTATTTATCAATATCAATCATTAAATAATGGAAGAAACTATTCTTTAATGATGGAGTTTGAATATTCTGATAATGTTAATTGGGAAGTAGAATCTTCTTCTGATAATTTAATATTAATAAAGAACTCTTGTGTGTCAGGTGATAATTTTTACAAAATTCTTTCTAATAAACTTCAAAAATGTGGTGATGGTATTTTAGGATATAATGAAATGTGTGAAGTAGGTTCTAGAAAAACAGAATTTTGTAAAACACTTAACAACAAGACAGGAGTAAGATATATAGAATGTTCTAATTCTTGTGTTTGGGATAATACAAATGTTGGGGAATGTAATGTTATTGGTTTTTGTGGTGATGGAATAATACAAACTGATAAAGGTGAAGAATGTGATGGTGGTTATCAAAAAATGTGTTACAACTATCAAGATTATTTATATAAAAATACTTCTGATAAATATGCAATTAATTCTCATTATAATTGGTATAATGAACAAATAAGACATTGTGGTTTAAATTGTAAATGGAATGGTGAATATATAGATTCTACTATTTATTGTGGAGGTTTTTGTGGTGATGGAATAATACAAACTGATAAAGGTGAAGAATGTGACGATCCTAATGATAAACATTGTGATATTTCTAAATGTAAATACAAGAATAGTGCTCCTACTATTGTTTTTGATTTTTTAGAAAATAGATATTCAAAAAATAGTTATATCAAATCTAATGTTTGGAGTGGTGATAAATTTCAATATAATAATGACTATAATGGAACAGGAAATATTGATTTAATAATAGCTGATAAACAAGATAATGAAATTGTTGCTATTTGGAATTCAGAATTTATAGAAATAAAAACCAATGTTCAAGATAAAGAAAATGATAGTATATCTTTTAAATATGCTTTTCCTTTAAGTCATAATATTAATTTTGCTATAAAATATTCTAAATCTTCTGATCCATCAAAAACTTTTTACGATTACAATTTTGGAGAATATGTTTTAGATGCTGATATTATTAGAATATATCCAACAACAATTCAGAATGGTAAAAATACTTACAAGAATTTTGTTGAAGAAAAGGAAAATTTATTATTTGGTCATAGTTATGCTGGTTATTATAAATTAGAAATTTCTATAAAAGAAAATTATAATAAAGGTTTACATAGTTCTTCTAATCCACATGGTTTATCTTCAACAAAAAGCATTAACTTTAAGATAGGACCAGGTTGTGGCGATAGAATTTTACAAAAAGAATTAGGGGAA
>CAZHKK010000005.1:0-1502 GCA_964532735.1 uncultured Gammaproteobacteria bacterium
CTTGATATTAAAATACCAAAAGATGCATCAGAAAGATTTAAAACAGCTATGCAAGAACTTATTTCAACAAAAGGCGTTGATGTTAATTTTTTAAGAAAGCTTTGTATTTTATATAAAGGTGAACAAAGAGATGAAGATTATTATCAGAATTATGAAGAAATAAATGGTATTGTTTATGACAATGAAAATGATCATAATCATGAGAATTATAATTATGATTATGATCAATATGAAGATCAAGAAGAAAATCATTGGAATGATGAGTATGTCGGTGATGATTTTGCAAAAAGATTGATAGACGTAATAGAAGGTAGAGAGGATTTAAACCAAAAACAAAAAGATTTATTGAAACAAAATTTTGGTGATAAATTTTTAGAGATATTAGAATTAGATGAAGAAATTCCATTCGACCCATTGCATAAATTAGTATTTACCTCTATTGGTCTTAGGGTTTTAAATGATAAAACATTAGATTATGTATCTGCTTTAAATAATGAAAATGGATTAGGTGCCACCCAAAACACTCTTCTTGATATAGATAAAGGTAGAAAAACAAAATTAGACGAAGAAAGACAAGAAAAGATTAGAGTAATAGAAAGTGATAAATCCAAAACAGATAAAGAAAGGAATTTACAAATTAAACAAGTTAAAGATAATTACGAAAAAGAATTAAAATCTTTAATATTTAGCTTTGGTAATGGTAGCAATATCACTGGCATAAATTCAGATAATTTAAAAGAATTACAATTTTCAATATCAGAAGAACAAAATCAAGATATATTAAATAATTTAAAGAATTCGTTAGATAATTCATATATTGAAAAAGGAAATAAAAAAATACAACTTAAAGAATTAGTTTTAAATACTCTTCAAGATTTTAGTCAAAAATCAGATTTAATACATTCTTGTATAGATTTGTTACAATTTGAAAATGTATTAGAAATATCAAAAAAAATATTTGAAGATATAGATAAAAAATATCAAGAAGAATTAGGAAGACAAGAAAACAAAGATTTATCAAATGAAGAAAAGAAAGAATTATATAATAAAATAAAAAATAGTTTAACAGGAGAAGAGTTGTTATTATATTTCCCAAACAAAGAGTTTGAATTATTGTCTTTAATGATGTATTTAGGAATAAATAATAAAAGAAGACAAACAGAAAGTATTATTATTAGAAATGAAGTTGGTCAGATAGTTAATCAAGGTAAATACAAGAAAAGACTTGAAGAATTAAAGACACAAAGGATAATACCAGAAAATCAAGATATATTTTTAACATACTTTAATGGACAATTATCTCTTGAAAAAGAAGATAATGAAGCTATTGAAGATTTATTAAAGAAATATGGATATAAGGATATCGGTAGAAAGTTAAAAGTAGAAATTGGAGATAAAGATGACCCAAGATTCTGGACTTGTGGAGATAAGACAGATTGTTGTATGCCGTTTACTTCATCTAAAAACCAAGAATATCTATTAAGAGAAGATATGTCATATTT
>CAZHKK010000005.1:1602-13116 GCA_964532735.1 uncultured Gammaproteobacteria bacterium
CTTATAACGGGAAATTGTTCTATGGAGTCAGTTAAAGCTGACCCAATTCTTGGTGGAATAGGATATTCTGATTGGCATAATCATTCAAATAACTTTGTTTTCTATGATTCAGAAAATCCAATTATCAATTATATGGGTCTTGCAAATTACACAATACAAGAAGATGATACTATCTTAAAACAAATAACTACTGATAAAGAAGAAATAAAACAGATTAAAGATTTACTAGATAAGATAGGACAAGGAGAAGATGACGGAGACGGAGGTTTATCTTTTGCTGATAATTATTCAAGAATAATAGGAAGTAGAGATAATCCAAAAGGATATATAATAGCGGTTGATTATTTAACCGAAGATAATGATGATGATTATATAACTTTTGAAAAACTTAGAATATCAGACAAATATTCCATTGAAGAAAAGAAGAAAATGTTTTTAGATTATTTAGAACAAAATAAATTTAAAAAACTTGAAGACATAGATGGAATTAAGTTTAATGAACAATTATTAAAAGATAATCCTTGGATTATTGAAGTTGTAGAGGAGAAGTATAAGAAAAAGATTAAGAATGGAATAATAGAATTTTAAATAAAAAAACACCACTATAAAGTGGTGTTTTTAAATTGGTAGCAGGAGTTGGATTCGAACCAACGACCTTCAGGTTATGGGCCTGACGAGCTGCCAACTGCTCTATCCTGCGATGTTTTAGTGCTCTTAATTCTATATTAATTTACCTTTTTTGTCAAATTAACGTATATAAAACGTGATTTATCCACATATTGTTTTTTAATGTAAATGGTATAATGGTAGTATATATTATAAGAATTAAATAATTCTATATGAACTCTTTATTTAGGAAGGCCGATCTAAAAAGTATGCTTGGATTATTATGTATATTTTTCGGTACTATATCTACAATAGTATTAGCAAATAGCAATCCAGATTTTAAATTAACAATAATGCCTGGTACTTTAGGTGTTGATGTTGTTGATACTAATAATAATTATCAATCAATTTCAGATCCAGTTTTTATATTTAACCCAATACAAGCTTCTACTGAATGTAAATCTGGTATTAACTCTGCAAGTATGGTTTTAGGTGGTGATTATCATGATTTAAAATTGGAATCATATGGTGGTAGTATATATATTTCTAATCCTGATGCGGCTGATGATGGATTTACTGTTAGTATAGCTGCTACTGATGGTGATAGATCTACGTGGTATGATTCTGTGGGTAATAATGTTTTGGATTTTAATGCTAGCGATTGTTCTAGTGTTAATAAGCCTCTTACTATTGAAGGTGTGACTAATTTAGGTGGACGTATGTATATTAATCCTTCTATAGCAACTTTATCAACTGGTAAATGTGGTGCTAACTGTACACTTAATGGATTATCTTTAGGGTCTGCTAATCATTTCGAATATGATAGTGTTAATTCTATTACTTTATTACAAGCAGATGCGTCTGCAGACAATGTAGTTGATTATGTTGTTAATGGTATAAATGTTTCTCAAACTATTCCAGCAATGATACCATCCGGTGATTATTCTCTTGATATGACTATGAGTGTTGTTAGTAGATAAAAAAGAAATTAATTAAAAATGGAAAATAAATAAATTTGTTTTCCATTTTTTTGTATTGAAAAAAGCTAGTAAAACTGATAAAGTTGATGTATAAATTAATAGAATTAAATATTTATTATTAGTTTTATATAATCTCTGTTTCTAAATTTTAAATTCTGAAATTATGTTTAATATTGCTGAAAATGAAAAAAACGTATTGGATTTTTGGAAAAGACAAAATATTTTTAAAAAATCTATAAAAAAAGATGCTCCAAAAGGGGATTACTCTTTTTATGATGGGCCTCCTTTTGCTACAGGTTTACCTCATTATGGTCATATTGTTGCGTCTGCTATTAAAGATATGATTCCTAGATATATGACAATGAAAGGTTATAGTGTTGAGAGACGTTGGGGGTGGGATTGTCATGGTTTGCCAGTTGAAAATTTAATAGAAAAAGAGCTTGGTTTTAAATCTAAAAAAGACATAGAAGATTTTGGTGTTGATAAATTTAATGAAGCATGTCGATCTTCTGTTTTGAGATATGCAAATGATTGGAAAGAATTTATTCCAAAAATTGGTAGATGGGTTGATATGGAAGATGATTATAGAACTATGAATCCAGAGTTTATGCAATCTACTTGGTGGGTTTTTAAAACTCTTTGGGATAAGGGTTTGATTTATGAGGGGCATAAGGCTATGCACGTTTGTCCTAGATGTGAGACTACTCTTTCAAATTTTGAAGTTACACAAGGCTATAAGGATATTACTGATTTATCTGCTACTGTTAAATTTGAATTGGTTAATCAGCCAAATACTTTTGTATTGGCGTGGACTACTACTCCATGGACATTACCAGGTAATGTTGCTTTAGCTGTTGGTGAAAATATAAAATATAAAAAACTAAAACTTAATGATGGAAATTATTATATTGTTGCAGAAGATAGAATTAGTTATGTTTTTAAAGATAAAGAATTTGAAATAGTTTCTGAACTTATTGGAAAAGAATTGGTTGGTAGGTCTTATATGCCTTTATTTACTTATTTTTCATCTGATGAAAGTTTAAAAAATAAAGAAAATGGTTGGAAAATTTATGCTGGAGATTTTGTAACAACTACTGATGGTACTGGTATAGTTCATATTGCTCCTGCTTTTGGTGATGATGATATGAAATTGGGTAAAAAATTTAATTTACCATTTATTCAACATGTTAAGATGAATGGTTCTTTTATTGAATCTGTCGCTAAAGATTTTGGTGATGGTCAGGTTAAACCTAAAGAAGATACTGCTTTAATGGATTTGGAAATTGTTAAACATTTGATTTCTACTGGACAATTGTTTTCAAAAGAAAAATATAAACATTCTTATCCTCATTGTTGGAGATGTGATACTCCTTTGCTTAATTATGCTACAAGTTCTTGGTTTGTAGATGTTAGTAAAGTTAAAAATAGTTTGATAAAAAATAATTTAAAAGTTCATTGGGTTCCTGAGCATATAAAAGAGGGAAGATTTGGTAAGTGGATTGAAAATAGTGTAGATTGGGCTATTTCTCGTTCTAGGTTTTGGGGTTCTCCTCTTCCTGTTTGGAGGTGTGAAAATGAAAATTGTAAGCATTTGGAAGTTGTTGGCGGTATTGAGGATCTACAGGATAAATTAATTGGAAATGATAGAATTACAAAAATAGTTGTTTCAAGACATGGAGAAAGTGAAAAAAATATTAAAGAAATAGAATGGTCTAAAAATGAGGGCTATCCTTTAACGGAAAATGGTATTAATGATATAGAAAAGATTTCTGAAGAAATTGGTGGTGATTTTGATGTTATTTTATGTTCTCCTGTTTTAAGAACAAAACAAACTGCTGAAATATTAAATAAAAAAATAAATAAAGAAATTGTTTTTGTTGAAGAATTAAGAGAAATGTATAGAGGAGATTGGGAAGGTGAAGTTTCTAAAGAAATTAAACAAGAGATTGAAGAATATAGAGGGTTATCTTTTAAAGATAAATATAATTATAAAAAAGATAATAATGGAGAATCTTTTTTAGAACTTGAAGCTAGAGTTAAAAAATTTGTTAATTCTTTGGGTAAATATAAAGGTAAAAAAATATTAGTAGTTACTCACGAGGGTTTGAGAAGATTTATAGAAGGATCATTAAAAGAATGGAGTTCTGAAAAATGTATGTTTATGATTAGTAAAAATTGTTTTGGATATTCTACTTTATTTTTAGATAATACAACAAATAAAGAATTTGATATTCACAAACATATTATTGATGATATAGTTTTTGATTGTCCAAAATGTAAAAAACAAATGAAAAGAATTCCTGAAGTTTTTGACTGTTGGTTTGAAAGTGGTTCAATGCCTTATGCACAGTTAGGATATCCTTTTAATAACAAAGAAAAATTTGAATTTAATTTTCCTGCAGAATTTATCGCTGAAGGTCAAGATCAGACTAGAGGTTGGTTTTATACCTTAATGGTCTTAGCCTCTTCTTTATTTGATAAGCCTGCTTTTAAAAATGTTGTTGTAAATGGAATTGTTCTTGCAGAAGATGGTCAAAAAATGAGTAAGAAACTTAAAAACTATCCTGATCCTAATATTGTTTTAGAAAAATATGGGGCAGATGCTTTAAGATATTATTTATTATCTTCTCCTGTTGTTTCTTCTCAAGATTTGAATTTTTCAGAAAAAGGAGTTGAGGATGTTGTTAAAAAAGTTATTTTAAAATTAGTTAATATTTTAGATTTTTATAAAGGGGTAAATTATGTTAACAAAATAACGTATTGTGATTTGTCTGAAAAGTTAAATAATAATTCTGATAAATGGATTATTGCTAGATTAAATGAACTAATTAAAGGAGTTTCTGAAAATTGGGATAAGTATTATTTAGCTGAAGGTGTTCGTTTGATTGAAGATTTTATTGATGATTTATCTAATTTTTATGTAAGAATTAATAGGTCTAGATTAAAGATTGGAGAGGATAGATATATAGCTATTGATGTTTTAAAAAATGTTTTATTTAATTTATCTAAGGTTATAGCTCCAGTAATGCCTTTTATCTCGGAATATTTATATAAAGAAGTAGATGGGAAATTAGAATCAGTTCATTTAGAATCTTTCCCTGAATATAATGAAGTATTGATTGATAGTAACTTATTGTCTGAAATATCTTTTATTCGTAATGTTATAAGTCTTGGACTTTCTATTAGAAAACAAAAAAATGTTCCAGTAAAGCAACCTTTGAGTGATATTACTGTTGTCGCAAATGATGTTCAAAAAGAGATTGTTTTAAAAAATAAAGAAATTATTTGTTCTGAGTTGAATATTAAAAATATAAAGTTTGTTTCTAATACGAAAGATATAGCCCAAATGCAATTAAAGCCTAACGCTAGAGTTCTTGGTCCAAAGTTTGGTAGGGAAGTTCAAGAAATTATTGATAAAGCTAAAATCGGAGATTTTGTTTTAGATGGGAGTATTGTTTTGGTTGCTCAGAAATGGAATATAGATTTGTCTGATTGTGAAGTAGTTTATGTTGGTATAGAAGGAGTTGATGTTGCTTCTGATCATGGTGTTGTAATTGCTTTAAATACAAAAATAACAAATGAATTAAAACAAGAAGGATTGTCTCGTGAATTTATATCTTTTGTTAATGATTTAAGATCTGAAAATTCTTTGACATTACAAGATAAAATTATTGTAAAATATTATACAAATTCTGATTTTATTAAAGAGTCTATTGAAGCTAATAAAAATTTAATTATAAATAATATTGCTGGAAATGATTTGATTTTTATCAAAAATCAAGGGAAAGAGTTTAGTATTGATAATGATAATATATTTATAGAAATTTAAATAATAAAAATCGTCTAATTATTTAGGCGGTTTTTATTTTTTTTTAATAATGCTAGAATTTGAATGATTAATAAAATATTATGTTGGATATTCATACAAATTTATTTATATTAAAACAAAAAGATTTTGGTGATCTTGATAGGGTTATTACTGTTTTTACTTCTGATTTTGGAAAAAGGATTATTAAATTAAAAAGTTCTTACAAATTTTTATCTAAGTTAAATTCTAATTTGCAATTATTTTCAATTGTTAATTGTGATATTATTATTGGCAAAAGTTTTGATAAAATTTGCAATGCTAATATAGAAAAGATTTATAATAATATGATTACTGATATTAGAAAAAATATTTCTTATGTTTTTATTTCTGAAATAGTTGATAATTATATGGATTTTAATTTTTCTGATAAAAGAATTTACGATTTATGTGTAGGATATTTTGATTTTATTGATAATATGAAATTAAATAACGATTCTAGTATTGTTTCTATAGATTTTAATAGAGATAAATCTTTAATTAAGGTTTTATATGGTTTTTTTGTTAATTTTTTAAAGATTAATGGTATTGGTATTGTTTCTATGGGTAATAAAATTTCAAATAAAGCAGATTTTTTTAATTTCGTGTATAATAATATAGAAAAAAGGTTAAATATAGAAGAATTTTTTAGTTGAGTTAGTTTAGGTATTTTTTAATTTCAAAAATTATCTAAACTATCTAAACTAGTTAATTTAAATTATGTTTGAAGAAAATAATGAAAATAATCAAAATTCTAGCAATGAAGATATTTTAAATAATATTCTTAAAACCGATCATAGAAAGGTTGTAGAAAATATTTTTGATTCACCAAAAGAAAAAGTTGTTATTTTTAAAAAAACTACTTTATTACAAAAAATAATAATATCTTTGAGTGGGTTTTTTTTAGTTGCTTTGTTTGTTTTATTGTTTGTTTTTGTTAAATTTAATAAAACAATTGATACACAAGTTATAAATGCTGATTATTCAAACAAAATAGTTTTAAATATTAATAGTCCAGAAGGAGTTAATGATAATGGTCAAATAGAGTATTTTTTATCTTTTAAAAATACGGAAGAATATATTATGAAAAACATTGAATTGTCTGTTAGATTTCCGTCAGAGTTTGTTTTTTTATCTTCTAGTTTAGAAAATTCTTTTATTAATAGTGAATATATAAAATGGAATTTTGATGTTATTAATCCCGGAGAGGAAAAAAATATTTCTATAAAAGGTAATTTATTTGGTGCAATTGGTGTTGAAAGTGTTTTAATAGCTTCTATGAATTATGAATTTGATACTATTTCTTCGGTGTTTTCTAGTAATAGTTCTTATAAAACAACTATTAATAAATCTGTTTTTGATATAGTTTTTGAAAGAGATGACATTTTTTTTAAAGATAAAGAAATAGTTTATAAAATTAAAATTAAAAATAATAGTGAAAAAGCTTTAAAAAATTTAAAGGTATCTTTAAATTATCCAGAATATTTTAAAATAAAAGAATATAGCGAAAATCCTTTTAAAGTTTATGAAAATGAGCAGGTTTATTGGGTTTTTGATTTAAATAAAAAACAAATAGAAAAAACTGATGAATCAAAAGATGATTATTATGAAAAAATAATAACCATTAAGGGTGTTGTTGATTCTGATTCTATTAATGAAATAAATTTTACTGTTTATGCTGGTATTGTTGAAGATATGGGTTTTGTTGATGATTCTAGTTATACTTTTTATAAAGATGATTTAATAAGAACTTCTTCCTCTGGATTAAATTTTGTTATTAATACTGATTCTAAAATTTCTGATGAAAACGGAAATAGATTTGCTATAGCTAATATTAATAATCCTTACAAAATATCTTTTAAATATAATAAAACAAACAAAGATTTATCTTTTAAGGATTTGAGATTGGTTGTTGAACTTTTGGGAGATGATTTTATTGATTCTAAAATAAAATTTAATACCAGCCCTGTTTTTACAGATACTATTGTTGACGGTTTGTCTAATTATGTTATTGAATGGAATAAGACAAATAATAATTATTTTAAAGACATTTCAGAGTCGGAAAGAGAATTAAATATGATTTTATCTTTTAAAAAAAATTTATTAAACAAATATAAAGAAGGTGGATATAATACAAATATAAAAATAACTTTATTTGGTAAGGTTAATTCTGGTAAGGAGATAATTTTAGTAGATAATAAAATTTTTAAATTAATATTGGACAGTGATATGGTTGTAAAAACTAATACTTCAAAAGTTAATTTGAAAGTTAATAAAGAATCTAACCCTATTGAAATAAGTATTTCTTTGTCTAATCATTATAATAATTTATCAGGAACAGCTGTTTATTTTACTTTACCAGAAGGTGTTGAATATACTTCTGATTCTATACTTACAAAATCATCAAAATTTGATTATGATGTTTCTGCAAAAAAAATTAGTTGGATTGTGGGTGATGTTGGTGCTTTTGAAAAAGAGATTGTAGGTAAGTTTTATTTGAAAGTTGTTCCTAATAATAAATTTATTGATAAAAATATGCCATTAACTTCAGATATTAATGTTGTATATATGGATACTACAATAAAATCAGATTTTTCATTAAATATAAAACCAATATTAAGTGTTAATAAAGTTTCTAAGTAAAAGGTTTTTTATTCTTTTTTATTTTGTTTTTTTGTGATATTTTATTAGTTATTAATTGTTGTATTTAATAAAATGAAAAATTTTGAACTTATTAAAACTAATGGTAATGCTCGTTTGGGAAAACTTATAACTGCTCATGGTGTTGTAAATACTCCTTGTTTTATTCCAGATGCTACTCTTGCTGCTGTTAAGACTCTTTCAATAGAAGATTTACATAATATTAATATGGAAATTATTCTTGGAAACACTTATCATCTTATGATTCGTCCAGGTATGGATATAATTAATAAAGCTGGTGGTTTACATAAATTTATGAATTGGAATAGTCCTATTCTTACTGATAGTGGTGGTTTTCAAGTTTTTTCTCTTGGTAAGATTAGAAAAATTACTGAAGATGGTGCTACTTTTCGTGATCATTTGAGTGGAAATAAAGTAACTCTTACTCCAGAAAAATCTATACAAATACAAAAAATATTAGGTTCTGATATTATGATGACATTGGATGAATGTGTTGATGCTAATCGTGATTATAAATATTTTAAAAAGTCTGTTGATATGACATTGAGATGGGAGGAAAGATCTTTAAAAGAAGCAAGAAATGGTATTGTTGGCAATAATCCTAATCAACAAATTTTTGGTATTATTCAAGGTGGTAAATTTGAAGATCTTAGAAGATATTCTCTTGAAAAAACTATTCAAATGGATTTTGATGGTTTTGCTATTGGTGGTGTTAGTGTTGGAGAGACTAGAGAAGATAAATATCGTGTTTTGAATTGGGTTGCACCTCTTATGCCAGAAAATAAACCTAGATATTTGATGGGACTTGGTTATCCAGAAGAAATCATTGAGGGTATTAAGTGTGGTGTAGATATATTTGATTGTGTTATTCCTACTCGTAATGCTCGTCATGGTCAATTATTTGTTGGATTGAAAATTAATTCTTTAGATGATTACAAATATGATGTTTTAAAGATTAAAAACAGTAAGTATAAAAATGATTTTTCTCCTATTGATGAAACTTGTGATTGTTATACTTGTCGTAATCATACTAAGGCTTATGTTCATCATTTATTGAATGTTAATGAAATACTTGGTATGAGACTTATGACTCTTCATAATTTAAGATTTTATATGAGATTAATGGAAAAATGCAGAGAAGTAATTTAAAATTGTTTTATTTTGTATTTTGTGGTATGGTATTATAAATTTAATTTTTAAGGAGAATTTATGAGCAATATAGATAAAATAAATTCATCAAAATTTATACCTCCAGTTGAGTCTAAAAGTAATGTTGATAAAAATAATGTTGGAAATGGTGAAAATTTTGAAAAAATATTAGAAAATGCTATGAGAGTTAAAACTTCTGATGTTGGTATGTCGGAAGATATGTTTCATCATTTATCTAATACTTTTGGTGTTGTAGATGAGGCTGATAAAAACAAAGAAGAAAATAAAGATATTGAAAATAAACAAAATTATGATGTTGCTTCTTTGATAGGTGCTTCTGATTTTGTAGCAAAGAATAATTTTTTTCAGAAGAAAAAAGCAAAAGATGCTTATAATAAATAAAACCGAGATTTTGTCTCGGTTTTTTATATTAAATCCATTTCTTTTACATAATCCCATAATATTATACTTGCTGCTGTTGATACGTTTAATGATTTTAATACTCCTTTTTGTGGTATTGATATTGTGATTCCAAGGTTTCTATTTTTTGCTTCTTTTAGTATTTCTTCACTTATTCCTCTTGTTTCGTTTCCAAATATAAATATTGGTGTTGAATTTTTTGGAATTTCGTTTTTCCATTTAATTTCTTTTAAATTTTTGCCACCTATTTCTATAAATATGGGGAAGTATGATTTGTTTTTATCTAATATTTTAAAAAATTCTTCTTTATTGATTGTTAGATCTGGGTTTAATGCTTCATATTTTTCTACTTTTTGATAATGTTCAGCTCCGACCGTTGTTCTTTCATCTATTTTTCTTCTTCCTAAGATTATTATATTTTGAGCACCCATTAGATGTCCTAGTCTAACTAACATTCCAGAATTAATGTCGCCAGTTATGTTTAATAACATTATTTCAAAATTAGATCTATCTTTGTTGGCTAGATTTTGTAATTCTTCTAATGTTTTATTTTTTATTTCTGGTCTTACGTTGAATTTATTGTTTTTTTCTTCGTAATCTTTTTTAATAAGTTCACTAAAATTTTCTTTTTTCATAATTTTTTATATTTTTAATTTTAATATAACAAAATAGTTTATTTATTGGAAGAGAGTATTGATATTTTGATATAAATAGTTTATCCTGTTAAAAAATATAAACGGGGGTTTTTATGAGTTTCTTTCTTCTAAGAGATCTTGATTTTTTTGATAATAAAAAAATAGATTATGCTTTGAATATTAAGAATAATATTTTATCTGGAATAAACAAAGAAAAAGAAATTTTTGATTTAGAAAAATATCTAAATATTATTAAAGATGAAAACACTATAAAATCAATGGAGGATGATTATGTTAAGTGTTTGTTAAAAGATCAAGAATTTAATAAAAATAGTAAAACACTTCTTTCTTTTGTTGAAGTTAGATATTATTATCAGGATGATATAAAAAATTTAAGAGATTTTTATTCTTATGAAGAGTTTTATAATATTTTGGATCATGTTTTTGGAAATTTTAATTAAAAGGAGGCATGGATTATGTTTATTGTTGATAATGGTTTTGATGTGGCTTTAATGTTTGAGGATGTTGAATTGTTTGTAAAAAAATATGATGATCAAGTTCGTTTTTATGCTGATTTTTTAAACGATTCTTCGTTTGGGTATTTTGGAGAACGTATTTTTTTAGCAGAATTTAATGAAATTGATTTTATGTTAAAAATAAAAGAAAAAACTGGGTTTAGTAATATTAGTATTCAAAATATTTATAATGACGTTGTTGATTTGTTAAAAAATGATGTGAAAAATGTTGAAGATTTATTTAAATTTTTCTTGGTTAATAATTTTAGAGATAGAATAGAGGCGATGCATCAAGGAAATTTTATTCGTATTATTTTTGAAAAATATTTTTTAGAAGAAATTTTTAATAAATATCGTAAAAAATAATTTTAAACCACCATTGTTTGGTGGTTTTTTATATTTTGTAATTTGATATAATAGCAATAATTAAGTTATAAATTAAAAAAATATGTCCTTTGTGGTATAAAAAAATAAGCTAAGTTTAGCTTATTTACATGGTGCCCCCTACGCTTCGCTCCGAGGACCCCTCATTCTAAATTCACTTCGTTCATTAAGAATTCGGTGGACGTACCAAGAGTTGAACTTGGGACCTCAGCATTATCAGTGCTGCGCTCTAACCAACTGAGCTATACGTCCAAATTTTATTATAAAACAAGTATAAACTAATTTTTCTAATAAATCAATATCTTTCTTTAAAATAAAGT
>CAZHKK010000005.1:13216-14489 GCA_964532735.1 uncultured Gammaproteobacteria bacterium
TTTTTTTGTTTATTATGTTGTATGATGTTGTTGTATTAAAATTATTTTTAAAATATTGTATAATGAATAATAATATATCTCAAAATAAGCAACATTTTATGAAAATACTATTTATTGATGACGAGGAAGATATTCTTTTTTTGGTGAAAAGATTTTTGATAAAAAATGGATACACTATTGATATTGAAATTAGCGGAAGAAAGGGTATTGTTAACGCTCTTGTAAATAAATATGATCTTATATTGTTAGATTTAAATTTAAATGATTCTAATGGTATTGATATTTGTAAAAAATTAAGAGAAGAGGGTATTAATACTCCTATTATTTTTATTACTAGCAATAAAGATGATGAATTTTTAATAAAAGCTTTTAAAAATGGTGGAGATGATTATTTAAAAAAACCTTTTAATTATAATGAACTTTTAGTTAGAATGGAAGCTATTTTAAGAAGACCTAAAATTCCTTCTAATACTCAAATAAAAGTTAAAGATTTTTTATTAGACAGAAATACAAAAAGATTATACTACAAAGATTTATTTATTAACTTAACTAAAAAAGAATTTTCTTTAGTTGAATTTTTAATGATAAATAATGATAAAATAATAACTAGAGATGATATTTTGGAAAATGTTTGGGATATTAATGCAAATCCTTTTTCTAATATTGTAGAAGTTTTTATTAAAAAAATTAGAAAAAAAATTAGAGAGGTTATTTTAGGTGAAGATTTTATTCATAATATAAAAGGTGTTGGTTATTATGTAGGAGATAGACCAGAATTAAAAAGAGATAGTTTTATGAAGAATAATTACTAAAAAAGTTCACGATAAGTTCATTTAATATTTGTTATAATATTATTGTTTTAAAAGGTCGAATAAATAAAATAAATAATTTAAATTATGTCTATAAATCCTAAATGGAAATGGAATAAAGAACGATTTATTAATGACTGTATGAATATGGTTATTAATAAAGAAGAACTTGATAAAAATATTATTTTTAAAAATTATTTTTCTTCCATTGATGTTATTTTTATAGAAAAAGAACGTAAAGAAATATTTTCTAAAGTTTTTGATAATTTTAATTTA
The DNA here is from genome assembly GCA_964532735.1 of uncultured Gammaproteobacteria bacterium. Lineage (GTDB taxonomy): Bacteria > Patescibacteriota > Patescibacteriia > JAGPKW01 > JAGPKW01 > JAJXYN01. The sequence continues at coordinate 14,302 of CAZHKK010000005.1, forward strand.
TCTAAAGAATATAAAGATAAATTTTTTGAAAATATTTCTTCTAAAATATTGTTTTATATACAATATTTTGCAGGATCTCCAACATTAGAATATGCAAGATCTATTAATTATTTTAATATAACAACATTTATAGCCGCTACTTTAAATAAGGAATTAAGTGCTCATAGAAATGGTTATGGATTGATTGA
>CAZHKK010000005.1:14589-17223 GCA_964532735.1 uncultured Gammaproteobacteria bacterium
GGATTGATTGACATAATAAAAAAGGAAATCTAAAATGTCTGATAAAATTGAAACATTAAATGCAATATTTGATGTTGGTATATGTGGTTCTTGGAGCTAATTCAAAATGACTTTTAATAGTCATTTTTAAGTTGATAATATTTTTTTAATGATTGTTGATATTTATAAAAAACAAACAAAAATAGGTATTGTTTCATTTGTGGGCAATTTTTTAATATTAATTGCAAATTTATTTTTATTTGTTTTTTATGATTTGTATTCTTGTTATGGTTTTACTGTTTTAAGTATATTTTTTTATACTTTATTTTCTTTTTTGTTTATAGTTTCAATATTCAAAGATAATGCTCTGTTTAAATATTTACAAGTTTTTACTTATGTAATTATTTCAATATTTTTATCTGTAGTTAATCAGTCTACTTTTGATATTACTTCTATATTTTTTTTGGCTTATGCATGTGTTTTATTTTTTAGTTATAACATAAAAATAACAAGAAAAAAAATAATTTATTTTTCTATTATGTTTGTTGTGATTTTAATGTTAAATGTTTTTTTAAATAGTATTTTTAAAGGTGTTATGGATTTTTCTAGTTGTTTAATTGTTATTAGTGATAATTTTGCAAAAATTATTTTTAGAACTTTGACAACTATTGCTTTTATTGGATCTTTTTTTGGTCTTATGTGGGCTACTTTTTGGGAAGATATTAAATATTTATTAGATAAATCAAATAAACTCCAAATTGCTTTATATAGAAACGAATCTGATGCTTGGTATGGTAGAAATGTTATCGGGGTTGTTCATAATATAAAAAATAAATTAACTCCTCTTAATCTTCTTCTTGATGATTTTTCTAGAGATGAAAGATTGGATGCAGAAACTAGAAAATTTTGTAAAAACCAAATTAATTCGGTTGATGGTCTCTCTGGACTTCTTGATAAATTATTATATTCTACAAAAATTAAATATAAAGAAGGTTTAGAAAATATTAATGTTAATAAATCTATTAAATCTATTGTTGAATTTTTTAAATCCAATCTTGAGTTTAAAAAGAATATCAAACTTATTGTTACCCAAAAAGGTAAAGATATTTATTTTAAATGTAATCCTATGAATTTTTGTTTTGTTGTTGAAAATTTAATTAAAAATTCTTATGATAATTTAAAATTTTTAAAAAAAGAAAAGATAATAAATATAGAAATTATTAATAATATAAATGAAAAATATATTTCTATAAAGGATAATGGAACAGGTATTGATTTTATTAAAAATGAAGAATTTAAAGGGTCTTTAATAGATTGTGATTTTTTTAAGATAGGTAATTCTACAAAAAAAGATGGTCTTGGTTATGGAATGGAATTTATAAAATCTTTTGTTGTTAACAACAAGATAAATGCATATGTTTATACAAAGAAAAATTTTGGAACAGAAGTAAAAATATTTTTTTAATATTGTTATAAATATATTTTGTTTGGTATTATATTAATTATAAATATTAATTCTTGATTATTATGAATTTTTTACAAACTGTGATTTTAGGAATAATAGAAGGAATAACAGAATTTCTTCCCATATCTTCTACAGCTCATATGATTATGTTTTCAAAGTTGTTCCAGATACCTCAAACAGATTTTTTAAAGAGCTTTGAAATAATTATTCAATTTGGTGCCATTCTTGCTGTTGTTGTTGTTTATTTTAAGTCTATCATTAAGATTAAATTTGAGGATTTTAAAAAAATTGTTTTTGCTTTTTTACCAACAGCTATTATTGGTGTTGGTATGTATAAGATAGTAAAGGGATTTTTAATGGAAAATAATTTAATCATGATTTTATCTTTACTTGTTGGTGGTGTTGGGTTGATATTGATTGAGAAATTTAAAGTTAAAAATAATACATTAAAAGTAGAAAAAAATTCTTCTACTAAAAATGATATTGATTTTTCAAGTATTTCTTATAAAAAATCTTTTTTGATTGGTGTTTTTCAGTCTATTGCTATGATACCTGGTGTTTCTAGATCTGCTGCTACCATTATGGGAGGTATGCTTATTAATATAGAAAGAAAAATTATTGTTGATTTTTCTTTTTTGCTTGCTATTCCTACTATGGCTGCAGCTACTTTTTTGGATATTTTTAAAAATTATGAAATAATTTTACATTCTAATAATTTGGATTTATTGATAATTGGATTTTTTATTTCTTTTGTTGTTGCTTATATTGTTTCTAAGTGGTTTTTAAGATTTATTAAGAAACATAGTTTTGTATCTTTTGGTTTTTATAGAATAATATTGGCAATTGTATTGTTTTTATTATTTATTGTTTTTTAATTTTTATATATTAAAAAATATGATATAATATGTTTGTGTTATTAAAATACAAATTTTATTTAGGAGGAAATCTATGAAAAAAGTAAAGGTTATTTTTGTTTGTCTTCTTTTTGCTGTTGTGTGTTTGAGTAGTGCTGCTGCTATAGCGGCTCCTATTCCACCAAAGGATCCAGAACCTATTGAGGATCCGGTTTTAGACCCAGTTATCATAACTAAACCTGTTGATGGTAATGATAATCCTTGTGATTATTCAAAAAAACATGGTAACAACGGGAAAGCTAAACAACACAAAGAACAACACAACAACGGGAAAGC
>CAZHKK010000005.1:17323-49453 GCA_964532735.1 uncultured Gammaproteobacteria bacterium
AACAACGGGAAAGCTAAACAACACAAAGAACAACACAACAACGGGAAAGCCAAAGGACACCAAAAAGATTTCAAAGGTAATGGTAATGCTTTTGGAAGAAGAAAGTGATTTCTCTAATTAAATTAATTAGAGTATTAAGACTATTAGTTTTGCTAGTAGTCTTTTTTAATTGTATAATTATTAAAGACTATTATTTATGACAAATAAAAAATATTTTATATTTATAATAATTTTTATAATAACAATTTTTATTGTTAATTTTATTGTTTCTAAAGAATACAACAAATCAGAAAATGTAGAAAAAAGAGCTATTGAATATTGTATTAAAAAAAATTATGAATATAGAGAAACTACAAGTTCTGATGGTTTAAAGTTGAAACAATGTAAGATAAATGATAAGTTTATAGACGTTATTGAATTTTATAAACGGTATAAAAAATAATTATATGAATAAAAAACTTTATAGATCAAAAAATGATGCTTTAATATCTGGAGTTTGTGGCGGGATAGGTGAGTATTTTAGTGTAGATTCTAATATTATTAGATTAATTTTTATTTTGTTTGGATTTTTTGGAATGGGTGTTTTGTTTTATATTTTATTTTGGGTTTTTATTCCTATAAATTCAGACAATATTAACAATAATTCAAATACTACTTCTAATAATGGTTCAAAGATTTTTAATATGGATAAAAATGGAAATATTTTTAGAATGTCTAACCAAAATAGTAATAAAAATACTTTAGCTATACTTTTTCTTGTTGCTGGTTGTTTGTTTTTGTTGAATAATATTTTTGGAATATTTGATTATTTTAGTTTGTATAAAATTTGGCCGGTATTATTGATTATATTGGGCGTAATATTGCTTATTAAAAGAAATAAAAATAATTAATTATGATAGAAAGAGATTTTAAATATAGATTACTTGAAATTTTACCGGGAAGTATTGTTATTTTTATTTTTTTATTTTTGTTTATTTTTACTTTTATAAGTCCAGTTTTTGTTATCTATCTTGTTATTGTTTATGATATTTTGTGGCTTTTTAAGATTATATACATGGAAATAACTCTTGTTATTTCTTGGAATAAATTAAAAAGAACATTGGCTGTAAATTGGTTTGAAAAATTAAATACAGAAAAAGAATCAGAATGGAAAAATATTTATCATTTGGTGTTGTTGCCAACATACAAAGAGCCTATTGAACTTATTGAAGCTTCTTTGGAAAAACTATCTAAAACTGCTTATGATTTGAATAAAATGATAGTTGTTCTTGCTGGAGAGGGAGCGGAAGGAAATGATTTTATAGAAAAAGCTAAAATTATTGAAAAAAAATTTAATAATAATTTCTTAAAATTTATTTATACAGTTCATATTTTACAAGAAGGAGAAATTCAAGGAAAAGGATCTAATTGTAATTTTGCGGGTAGATACGTAAAAGATGTTTTAGATAAAGAATTTGCTAATATTTCTTATAAAAATATCATTGTATCAAATCTTGATATCGATACTATAGTTCATGAGCAATATTTTGCTCATTTATCTTATTTACATTTAACCGTAGATAATCCGACAAGAGTTAGTTATCAACCAGTCGCTATTTTTAATAATAATTTTTGGGAGGCTACTTCTTCTAATAGATTGGTTGCTCGTGGGACTACTTTTTGGTTGTTGGCTGATTTTATGAAAAAAGATAAAATTTTTACTTTTTCTTCCCATTCTATGAATTTTAATGCTCTTGTTGATGTTGGTTTTTGGCACAATGATGTTGTTTCAGAAGATTCTAGAATTGGTTTACAATGTGTAAATTATTATAACGGGGATTATAAAATTTTACCTGTTTATATACCAGTTTCTCTTGATGTTGTAGATGATAAAAATTTTATTAAAAGTATTATCAATCAATATAAACAACAAAGAAGATGGGCATATGGTATGGAAAATTTTCCATATCTTATTACTAATTGGTTGAAAAACAAAAAGATGCCTTTTGGTATAAAATTTACTTATATATTTGATCAATTAGAGGGCGGAATAACTTGGGCTACTGCTCCAATTATAATGTTCTTGTTTGGTTTTTTTCCTTTAATTATTGTGAATATAACAGATTTATCGCAATCTATAATAGTAAGAAATGCTCCTTTTATACTTCAGACGGTTATGAGATTTGGTATGATAGGGATGTTTATTAATGCTTTTATATCTTTTTTGCTTGTTCCAAAAACAAGAACAAAGATAAAGTGGTATGAATATATTATTTTATTTGCTGAGTGGGCTTTATTGCCGTTTATAACTATATTATTGGGGTCTATTCCAGCTATTGATGCTTATATGAGATTGATGTTTGGAAAGTATATGGGATTTTGGGTTACTCCAAAATCAAGGAAATAAAAATATGGCTGTAATACTTTTTGTATTTACAGCCAAGGTTTTTAACTTTCTTAAAAGGAGGAGGAAAAAGTCTATCAAAAACCTATCTTTATTATGATATATTTTTTTAAAAAAAGCAATAAATTATGAATTTATTTATGTTTTTATATAGGGTATAATGTTATTGAAAAATAAAAATAAAATATAATTATTATGACAAAAAAAGAGGTTATAAAACATATTGAAAAAATATCAAAAGATATTAAGGATATTAAAATTCAAGGAGCTACAAATATAGCTGTGTCAGGAATTAATGCTATTGTTTTTGCCTTGTCTCATTGCGAATTTAATTCTAAAGAAGAATTTTTTGATTTTGTTTATAAATATTCAGATTTAATAAAAAATGCTAGACCTACAGAACCTATGCTTTTTAATGGCTTAAAGTATATTTTATTTAATATAGAAAAAAACAAAAATAAAAACTTAACTTTTTTAATTAACAATTCTATTAAAAATGGAAAATATTTTTTGGATTTAATTAGTAAAACATCTATTAAATCTATAGAGTATGGTTCAAAATTAATTAAAAATAATAATAATATTTTAACTCATTGTCATTCTAGTTCTGTTGTAAAAACTTTTATTTTAGCCAAAAAAAAAGGTGTTAAATTTCATGTTTACAATACTGAAACTAGACCTCTTTTTCAGGGAAGATTAACTTCTATGGATTTGGTTGAAAATGGGATTAAAAATACTATGATTGTTGATTCAGAGGCTCCGTATTTAATAGCTAATACTGGAATAAATGATGAATATCCTATTAATAGTGTTATTATTGGTTGTGATGCTATAGGTATGAGTGGTGCTATTATTAATAAAGTTGGAAGTTTTGGTATAGGTCTTGCTTGTCTTGATTCAAAAGTTCCTCTTTATATTTCTGGAAATTTATTAAAAATTGATGTTACTGATGAAATTCCCGTAGAAAGTCGTGATTTTAAAGAAGTTTGGGAAAGTTCTCCAAAAAATTTTAAAATATTAAATTTTGCATTTGATCTTGTTCCTAAAAAATATATTTCTGGGATTATTACAGAATTTGGAATTATTAATCCAAAGGATATAAAAAAGATTGTAAAAGATAAATATCCTTTTATGTTTTATAAAAATAAACATATTAAATTAAAAAAATAATCTTATTTTTTATTTGTGGAAAACTGTATTTTTTATATTATTTTAGCAATTTTTTTTATTTATGTTGACCCCTAAAAAACTTATGATATACTCTATTTATAAAAAAATAACCTTTAAAAAGGGCTAATTAATAATTAAAAAAATAAAATTATGCCAAATTATGATGATTTAGAAGAAGATTTTGAAGATGAAGATGATGAATTTGATGGTATGAGTTTTGATGATGAAGACGAGGAAGATGAGGAAGACGATGATGATTGGGAAGAAGAAGAGGAAGACGATGATGATTTTCTTTATAATGAAGATGAAGAGTAATTTATAAAAGTGAGTTCTGCTCACTTTTTTGTTTTCTTTTTATTTGATACAATATATATGTTTGACTAACTTTTAATTATTGTGAATATGTATAAAGGAATTTATGATAGTGATGATAATGGAAGTGGTTATCAAGATGATTTTATCCCTGGTAAAAAAGATACTTATCATCCATTAAATAATATTAAAGATGATGAAATTGCTGATTCTTTTAAAGAAGTTACTGGTGCTGATGAAAATGGTTATGGAGAAGAAGATTATGAAGGTGAAGATGAAACTTGGCAATAAAATTAAAATTAAAATTAAAAAAGGTAAAAAGAAAAAATATGAATAGTTTTCATTTAAAAGTCAAAAAATTAAATATAGAAGATGGAAATTTAATGATGGTTATGATTAACGAAGAGGATGCTTTGGCTTATAGTCTTAATTCTGTTGATAAAATTAATATTTATCATAATAAAAAAGATTTTATTGCAGAGGTTGTTTTAAGTTCTGATATTCCATCTGGTTATGTTGGCGTTTTTTCTGATATTTGGAAAAAATTTAAATTAAAAAATGAAGATATTGTTAAAATATCATATGCAGAAGCTAATCCTAAGGCTGTTGATGCTATAAGAAGAAAACTTTTAGGTAAAAAAATAAATGAAGAGGACACAAAATTAATTATTTCAGAAATAGCTAATGGTAAACTTTCTGATATTCAAATCGCTTATTATGTTTCTTCGTCTTTTTTTTATAAACCAACAAACCAAGAATTATATTTTACGGCTAAAGCTATGGCAGAAACTGGAGAAATGTTTAATTTCAATAAAGATATAGTTGCTGACAAACATTGTATGGGTGGTGTTCCTGGTAATGAAACAACTATGATAATGGTTCCTATAATAGCATCTCTTGGAATTACTATTCCAAAATCTTTTTCAAAAGCAATTACTAGTCCAGCAGCAACAGGAGAATGTGTTGATACTCTTATGGATATTGAATTTGATAAAGAATCTATTTATAAATTAGTAAAAAAAACAAACGCCTGTCTTATTTGGGGTGGTGGATTAAGTCTTGCTCCTGCTGATGATAAGATAATTAAAGTTAATTATCCTATATCTATGGAGCCTCATTCTAAAGCTGTTATATCTATAATGGCGAAAAAAGCTGCGATGGGAATAACTCATTGTCTTATAGATATACCAATGGGGAAAACTGCAAAAGTTCATTCAATAACAGATGCATTAGAGCTTAAAAAACAATTTGAATATGTTGGTAAAAAGTTTGGAATGAAAATGAGTGTAGAAATTACAGATGCTAAGCAACCTATAGGCGCTGGTATAGGACCTACATTACAGGTTAGAGAAGTTCTTAGAGTTTTACAACAACATCCAAATAGACCTATAGACTTGGAAACAAAAGCTTTATATTTATCTTCTAAATTAATAGAATTAACTGGTTACGCAAAAAAGGGAGATTCTTTGAGAATTGCTACTGAACAATTAAAGCTTGGAAAAGCTTGGAAAAAAATGCAAGAAATTATTAAAGCACAAAATGGAAATCCAAAAATTGATTGCGAAAAAGATTGTAAACTTGGAACTGTAAAATATGATTTTATATCTAAAAAAGATGGGGTAATAAAAAATATAGATATGAAATTTTTGAATACTATAGTTAGAACTTTAGGGTGCCCTATTGAAGAAACTGCAGGTGTGTATTTGTCTAAAAAGTTAAATGATTTTGTTGAAAAGGGAGAACTATTATTTACTATGTATACTGAAAGTGAAAATAGATTAAAAGATGCTATTTTGATGCTTGATGAACGAAGTTTTTATGAAATCTATAATTAATATAAATAAAATAGGTAGCATATAAATGTTGCCTATTTTATTTATCCACTGTTTGCATTTCTTTAAAAACAGTAATATAATTTCAAATAAGATTTTTATTGATGATTGTTGCGCTTACAAAACGCAATAAGATTATTCTAGTCTTACTTTGTTTATAGTAGTAAATAAAGCTAAGTTAATAAAAATTTTCAATAAGTGATTGCTTATTTGCAATAAACTGGGTGGAACCGCGGAGAAAAAGCTTCGTCCTAGTGTATTAAATTCATTTTATATTAGAATAGTGCTGATATTATGAGTTTAGTATGCTTAGACGAAGTTTTTTTATTAATTTCGTCTAAATTAATTAATAAACTAATCAAACTATTATGTCTGATATTTCTATAAAACGTCATTCTATGGCGCACATATTAGCATCTGCCGTTTTAAAACTTTACCCAGATGCAAAAATCGGAATTGGTCCATCTATAGATGAGGGATTTTATTATGATTTTGAATTTTCTTCAAAATTTAATGAAGATAATCTTCATAGCATTCAAAATGAAATGAACAATTTAATTAAATCTAGTTTTGATTTTATTTATGGAGAATGGACCTTTGAAGAAGCTAAAGAAATTATGAAAAATCAACCATACAAACTTGATTTAATAAAAGATTTAGAATCTGAAAATAAAAAGCCAACATTTTATAAAAGTGAAAATTTTATAGATTTATGTGCTGGTCCTCATGTTTCTAATTCTTCTGAACTTTCTTCCGTTGCTTTTGAGATTGATAGAATTGCGGGAGCTTATTGGAAAGGCAATGAAAAAAATACAATGATGACTCGTATTTATGTTTTATGTTTTGAAAGTCAAATAGAATTAGATGAATTTAAAAAAAATAGAGAAGAAGCAAGAGCTAGAGATCATAGAAAACTTGGTAAAGAATTGGATTTATTTCACATGGATGAAAAGGTTGGTTTAGGCTTACCTTTGTGGCATCCAAGAGGTGCTATGATTTGGAGAAAAATTGAAGATTTTTGGTATAATGAACATATAAATAACGGATATGAACTTGTTAGATCTCCTCATATAGGGAATAGAGTATTATGGGAAACTTCTGGTCATTGGGGGTTTTATAATAGTTCAATGTATCCACCTCTTGAGGTTGGTCAAACATTGGAAGATAGACAACAAAATAAAAAAATAGAAAATTCTGAAGAATATTTATTAAAACCAATGAATTGTCCTTTTCATGTTCAGATTTATAAAAATAGTCCAAGATCTTATAGGGATTTACCTTGCAGATGGGCTGAATGTGGAACTGTTTATAGGTTTGAAAAAAAGGGTGAATTGTCTGGATTGACACGTGTTCGTGGTTTTACTCAAGATGATGCTCATATAATTTGCAGAAAAGAACAAATTGAAGACGAATTAAAAAGAGTTATAGATTTTATATTGTTTATTTATAGATCTTTTGGTTTTGATATTAATTCAGTTAAAGTTTTTCTTTCTTTAAGAGATCCAAAAAATAAAGAAAAATATAGTGGTAATGATTCTGGCTGGGAGTTCACTGAATCTGTTTTAAGAAAGGTTGCTATAGAAAAAGGTTTAAATTTTGTTGAAGAATTAGGGGAAGCTGCTTTTTATGGTCCTAAATTAGATTTTAAAATAAAGGATTCAATAGGAAGAATGTGGCAATGTTCAACTTTACAATTTGATTTTAATTTACCGGAAAGATTTGATATGACTTTTACAAACAACGAAGGTAAAGATGAAAAACCTTATATGTTACATAGAGCTTTATTTGGAAGTTTTGAAAGATTTATAGGATTATTATTGGAAAATTATGCAGGAGCTTTGCCTTTATGGATATCTCCAGAGAATGTTAAAATTTTAGCTATTTCAGAAAAGCATAATGATTTTGTTTTAAGTATAGCTGAGAAGCTTAATAAAAATGGTATTAGAACTATAATTGACATAGACAATGAAACATTAGGAAATAAGATCAGAAAAGCTACTTCTATGAAAATTCCTTATGTTGTTATTGTTGGAGATAAAGAAATGGAATCTAATATGTTAAATGTTAGAATAAGAGGGGAAAAAGATACTATAAATATGAATATTGATGAATTTATTTCTAATATTAAAGAAAAAATCAATTTAAAATCATCTGAATTATCTATGTAAAAGCTGTGTATAGTTTGTATAAAATATGTGATTAATAAAAAAAGAATTTATTTTAAAGATAGATTCTTTTTTTGTTACTTTTTTTGTTATTTTACGTTATAATAAGTATATAATTATTTAATTTAAATTTATGCCACAAGAAAAAAATAAAAGCGATTTTAAAGACGCTTTTGCTTTATTAGCTTTAGTTTCTACAATATTTATGATTATTCTTTCTGTGCTTATTGTTTTTAAAATTAAAAATACAAATAGAGAGTTTAACTATATAGGAAGAAACCCAGAATCTATAAAAACTATGTCTTTTAGAGGGGATTCAAAAGTTACCGCTATACCTGACATAGCAGTAGTTTCTATGGGTCTTACTGTTGAAAAGAAAAAGGTTTCTGATGCTCAAGCAGAAAGTACAAAAACAATGAATGCTTTTATTACAAAATTAAAAGCTACAGGAATTGATTCAAAAGATATAAAAACAAATAATTATAGTGTTTATCCTCGATATGACTGGACATCTTCTAAGCAAGTATTAAGAGGTTATCAGGTAACCCAAAACGTTGAAATTAAGATAAGAAATCTTGATAAAATTTCTGAAGTTTTAGGTTTTGTTGGGGAATTTAATTTGAATCAAGTTGGAGATTTGAGATTTGATGTTGATAATAAAGAAGAATATTTGAAACAAGCAAAAGAAGAAGCTATAAAAAAAGCAAAAATAAATGCAGAAGAAACTGCAAAAAGTTTAGGAATACAACTTGGAAGGATTGTTTCTTATGATGAATATGCTGATAATGTTTCTGTTTATAATGGTTATCCAATGTATGCAAAAAATGAAATGATGGTAGATGATTTAGGTGGGGCTGCTCCAGAGGTTTCTGTTGGAAATGCAGAATTAAAAATGAATGTTGGAATAACTTATGAAATAAATTAAATAAAACAAAAAATACGTGGTTTATTCACGTATTTTTTGTTTTGAAAAAATGATATAATTTGTATGTTAATTTGTTTAATTTTATTAATTTATGAAAAGATTATTTTCTTTATTTTTTATTTTTATTTCTTTATTTCTAAATTTTAATTTTTTATTTGCTGCTCCATCTCTTGATAATTTGGGTGGATTGGGAGGTGGATTTAATAATTCTAGTGCTTCTTCTATTGCTGAAAAGGGGCAAATTAAAACTGAAAAAGATGTTCCAGAAATTATTAATTCTATCATAACTATAGTTCTTGGCATATTTGCAACTATTATATTAGGTATTATAATATATGCTGGTATTAAAATGATAACTTCAAAAGGTAAGACGGATGTATATATGGATGGGCTTAAAATGTTAAGAGTTGCTATTGTTGCTATGCTTATAATTTTGCTTTCATATGTGATTTCTAATTTTGCTTTAAAAACTATCAGTTTAATGTCTAATAATTAATAAATTAAAAAATATGTATAAAATTAAGAATGTTTTTGCTAGAGAAATATTGGATTCTAGAGGAAATCCTACTATTGAAACAAAGGTTGAATTAGATGGAGGTTTTGAAGGAGTTTTTGGCGTTCCATCTGGAGCTTCTACTGGGATACATGAAGCTTTAGAACTTAGAGATGGAGATAAATTAAGATATGGTGGAAAAGGAACATTAAAAGCTGTAGAAAACACAAATACAATTATTTTAAATGCTATTTCTGGGAAAGAATTTTTATCTCAAGAAGAATTAGATAATTTTTTAATAAATTTAGACGGAACTAAAAATAAATCTAATTTAGGAGCAAATGCTATTCTTGGTGTTTCTTGTGCATTCACAAGGGCAGCTGCTAAATCAGATGGTGTTGCTTTGTATAGTTTTATTAATAAAGAATATCAAAGACTTGGTGGTAAAAATTCTTTAAGTCTTCCAACTCCTTCTTTTAATGTTATTAATGGTGGAAAACACGGAGAAAATGGAATAGATTTCCAAGAATTTATGATTTTACCGGTTGGTCCAAAAACATTTGCAGATAAATTAAGAGCTGGTGCTGAAATTTTTCAATCATTAAAAACAACTATTAAATCTAAAGGTTTATCTGTTGGTGTAGGTGATGAAGGTGGATTTGCTCCACAACTTGGAGCTAATGTTAAAGCTTTAGAAGTTATAGAAGAAGCTGTTTCTAAAACAAATTGGAAATTTGGTGAAGATATTAAAATAGCTCTTGATTGTGCATCTTCTGAATTTTATAAAGATGGGAAATATGTTTTGGAAGGTGAAGAAACAGTTCTTTCTTTAACAAGTTTAGAGATGATAGATTTTTTAGGAAATATGTCTGAAAAATATCCTATAGTTAGTATAGAAGATGGTCTTGCAGAAGATGATTGGGAAGGTTGGAAGGAATTAACTAATAAATTAGGTTCAAAATTAGCTCTTGTGGGAGATGATTTATTGGTTACAAATGTTGAAAGATTACAAATAGCTATAGAAAAACAGGCTTGTAATTATATTTTGATTAAATTGAATCAAATAGGATCTTTGACAGAAACATTAAAGTCTATAATTCTTGCTCAACAAAATGGATTTGGAATTATGATTTCTCATAGATCTGGCGAAACATCTGATACGACTATTGCTGATTTGGCTGTTGGTGTTGGTGCTGAAAGAATTAAGTCCGGATCTACTTCAAGAAGTGAAAGATTAGAAAAATATAATAGATTAATGCAAATAGAACAGGAAATAAAATAAACAAAAACACTTGCTTTTAGCGAGTGTTTTTTGACATATTGTCAAATTTAAGTTATATATATCTTATAATATTTTGGAGGTATTTATGTTAACATATGATGATGATTTTAATTCTGATTTTATTAGAAATATAAAATATTCTGACAATAAAGATAATGATTTAAGAAATCCTTCTGATCTTTTTGAAAAAATTAGAAAAATAAACAATCTTCCGGCAAGTGTTTTTAAAATGCAAGGAAAAGAAGAATTTATAAATATTTTTACTATTATTTCTGGTATTGTTTATATAGTAAAAGAAGAAGGATATTCTTTGGATGCTATAGATAGTAAAGAAATAAGATCATTGCTTCATAATCTAAGTATGTCTAAAAATTATTATAAAGAAAAAAGATATATTGATTATGAAGAAGCAGAAAGATTAAAAGATATTGGAGGAAAAAAATATTATGAAAATTCAAATCCTACAAAATCATTGGTTATTAATTGGATTATTACAAAGATAGAAGAAGATTTAAGAGATGTAAGATACTATTAATAAAAGTATAACCACCCTTATAAAGAGTGGTTTTTTATTTACTAATTTATATTTTGTGTTATATGTTATAATATAGATATATAAGTAATTAAAATTTTAAATGAAAAAGCCTTATGTTCTTTTGATTATTGATGGTTTTGGTATAGATGTCCCATCAAAATCAAATGCTATAGCTCGTGCAGATAAATATAATTTAGATAATTTGGTATCAAATTATTTTGCAACAACCTTGTATGCTCATGGTGAATTTGTGGGTTTGCCTTTTGGTTCTCCTGGAAATTCTGAAATAGGACATTTAAATATTGGTGCAGGAAAAATTGTTTATCAAGATATTCTTAAAATAAATAAATCAATAAAAGATAAAAGTTTTTTTGTTAATAAATATTTTTTAGAATCTATATTATTAGCTCAAAAAAATAAAAAAAATTTACATCTTATAGGCACTTTTTCATATGGTTCTAGTAATAGTTTTATAGAGCATTTTTATTCTCTTATAGAACTTGTTAAAAGTGAAAATTTTAAAAATCTTTATATACACATAATACTTGATGGAAAGGATTTTAGTAATAATTCTGGTGTGGATTTAATATCTGAATTACATGATAAACTTAGTTTTATAGGGCTAGGAAAGATAGCTACTATATCTGGTAGATATTATGGTATGGACAGAGATTTAAATTGGGACAGAACAAAAAATGCTTATGATGCTATCGTTCTTGGTAAGTCTGAAAAATATTATAATGACCCAATAAAATCAATAGAGGATTCTTATAAAGAAGGTTTGTTTGACGATGAGATGAAACCGGTTGTTATAGTGGATAAAAACAAAAAACCTTTGTCTACTATAAATAATGGAGATTCTGTGATATTTTTTAATTTTAAACAAGATAAAATTAGGCAATTGGCTAAAAGTATAATAAAAAAAGACTTTGATTGTTTTGAAAAAGAAAAAATATTAGAAAATGTTTATTTTGTTACAATGACAGAATATGAGAAAGATCTTTCTTGTGAGGTTGCTTTTAAAAACGAAAGTATTGAAAATACATTAATTAGTGTTTTGAGTGAAAATAATATTTCTCAATTACATATTGCAGAAACAGAAAAATATCCACACGTGACATTTTTTTTAAATGGACAAAAAGATCAAATTTTTAAAGGAGAAGAAAGAATTTTGATACCTTCTCCACATGTTTTATTTAATGATTTGGAGCCAGAAATGAATTTGTTTAAAATGTCTCGTGATATTGTTGATTATATAAATGGGGAAAGGTTTGATTTTATAGTTGCAAATCTTTCTAATGCTGAAGTTTTAGGTCATTCTGGTGATTTAAAGAAAACTATTAAAGCTGTTCAGTCTGTTGATAGAGCTATAGGTGAGATAGTAGATGCAGTTTTAAATAAAAATGGTATTGTTTTTATAGTGGGGGATCATGGTAATGCAGAAAATATGGTTTCTGATAATAAAATACATAAAGATCATACAAATAATCCTGTCCCATTTATTATTGTTGGAAATGATTTTATAAATAGAAGTACATCTGCTAATTTTAATATGTTGAGTTCTTGTGAACCTTCTGGTGTTTTGGCTGATGTTACTCCAACTATATTAAAAATTATGAATATAAAGAAATCTGACGATATGACAGGTAGGGAATTAATATAATAATCAAAAAGAAAGAAAAGCTAAAAATTAAAATAGATGCAAATTATTTGTATCTATTTTTAATTATTGTTTAAACTATATTATTGACATTTTGTAAAATATATGATAATAGATATTCTAGTAAATAATAAAATAATACTTTGAGATGATAACTTTTTCGGATTTTAAAATAAATTTAAAGAAAAGATGGAAGTCTGTTTTATTTCTTGCTAATTTAACAGTTTTTTTAGGATTAGGCTTAAGTCTTATTCAGCCATTTTTATATAAAACAAGTTTTAGTTTGTTGATAATTCAAGACACTAAAGAGTCTAGTAATATTTATAGTTCTATAGAATCTTCTGATAAGTTAGCTAATTTGCTAAAGATAATGGTTAAAACGTCAGATTTTCAAAATTCTATAATAAATTCTGATTTTAATATAAACAAAGATGATTTTAGTGATGATGAGGCTACAAAAAGAAAAGAGTGGAATAAAATGATAAAAATTGGTATTATTCCTGGTTCTGGAATTGTAAATTTTGATGTTTATTATAAAAATAGATTAGGAGCAGAAGAATATGCAAAAGCTATAGTTTCTTCTATAGTTAATGATGGTGCTCAAATGTATGGTGGATCAAAATCTATAAAATTTAAAGTTGTGAACTCTCCTTTAACTTCAAATAAACCAGCTACACCTAACATATTATTAAACGGTATTTTATCTTTGTTTATTGGTTTATTATCTAGTTTGTTTTATGTTTATTTTACAACAACAGAATCACAAAAAAAAGATATTTTTTATGATGAAGAATTAGAAAAAGAAAAAGAGGAAGTGTTTTTGGACTTAAATACGTCTTCTATAAATAATGTTGATATTACTGTTTTACCTAATTCAAAAATAAATAATTTAAACAAACAAGAAGATTTTAAGATAGAATCAAATATTGAAAAAAAAGATGAGGTTGTTGATGTTAATAATTATTCTATAAAAGTTGATAATAAACTAGAACAAGAAGATGTTATTCCAAATGTTGGTTTTTTAAAAAATGTTAATGATAGAGTTAAGTCTGTCATTAATAAAGAAAATTAGATCTTTCAATATTGACAAAAATGTAAAAATATTGTAAGGTGACGAACAATAAAAGTATTTTAACTAGTGGATTTAAGTTTTTATACTTGAGTCCATTATGGTGAGATGCTTTAAAAGATAATCACTTCCGGAGTTTCCGGAGATATAATGTACTTTGAAAATGGAAGTTTGGCTGGCGCCATCTTCCGATAAGGAGAATTGTATGATAAATACTAATTCCTCGGTCGGCATCGCCGGCCAACGTGTCCTTTTTGATCTGGATGACGGCAAAAACAATATTCCTTTGCCATCATCAGAAGATAGTAAAACCGGAGGTTCTATGAACAAAAAGCCCACAAAATTGATTGTGGTTATTAAACAAAATCTATGGACTTTTATTCTGGGTTTTGTCCTGTTGGTAGCTGCTATTGCGGCGTTTATCTATTTCGATCCTTTTGATTGGTTTCCTTTTCAGAAGACATCGATTTCAATCGATATAACTCCCGTCCCGGCTGATGCAAGTCTACCGGAAAGAGTTGAACTTTTGGAAAAAAATCAGCAAACAATAGTTTCAGAAGTAGTAAAAAATTCTGAAAAATTATCAAAACATGATGAAGTTTTGATAATGTTGGCTAAGACTGATGACCAACAGAATGAAAGGATTGAAAAAGTGGAAAAGAAGGTTGATGTTGCGCCTCCTAAAAATGTTGTAACAAACATTGAAAAGAAGGTTGATAACGTTGTTTCTTCTTCTGCTTCTTCTATAAAATCTACTTCTTCTTCTGTCTCCAGTTATAATAGCGGAGTTTCTGCTATTAAAAACAGTTTAGATATGAATATGTATGTAGCTGTTTATGGAGATTGGATTGGAGCGAAAATAGTAGAATTAAAACCTGGAGAGTCTTTGAAGCCTGGATTTGATCTGGGCGATGGAAAAACTTTAAAAACAGGTGCACATCTTACTCCTTTCTCGTTGTATAATAATGGAATAACTTATAACCTGTCGGATATTTTCCTTAACGGAAAACCAAACAAGACTCACTTGGCTACTTATTATTGGGCTGCCGGAACTCCTATAACCGGTAAAGTTCATTATAACAAAGCTATGATTATTCTTTGTTCCGATGGTATGTTCCGTAATGGATATAAAGTTACGGAACTTATGGGTAAAGATCAGGTATGTGTATTCGTTGATCTTCTTGATGGTGGAGGACTTGTTCCTACACTTCTTATGAGATATTAATTCTCCCCCCAATAACATTATAATAATGTTATTGGGGATTTTTTATTTTATAATAAAATTAATTTATTCTTGACAAAAATCATTTTTTGTGTTAAGGTATCTTTGCGATAAAAAAACACGTTGTGTTTAGTCGTAAAAAAATAGTCCCTATTTTGGGATAAGGAGAATATATGAATAAAATTTTATTTTGTTTTATTCTTGTAGCCCTCGTATTAGGGGCTGTTAGTTGTTCTATGGATATAGGAGATGATGGTTCATCTTCTTCTATTCTTGATGATTATTACGAGATTTATTCTCGTGATGGGGGTGAAATATCTTCTGTCTTTGGGAAGGAAGAAGTTTCTTCTTCTGATAAAGTGTCTTTAACATTAAAAACAGATTCTTCTGATGAAAATGTTTTTATAAGATATGCTTTTTCGGAAAAAGAAGAATTTAATTTTTATCCTTCTTCTTCAAATCCTGGAAGGCTTATAAAGCTTACTCCAGAAGAAGACGAAAAGAAGATATCTTCTGTTACTTCAAAGTTTGTGCTTTTTGCAGTCTGCTATGATCGATTTAATTGGTCAGATGCAGAGTTTGGATATTGGGAAGTTGAAAATTATGTTGAAACCTCATCTAAACTAAAGGTTACATTTGCACAGACAGGGGAGTCTCTTGTTGTATCTGCAACAGATGAAAATGGTTCTAATATCGTTTCATCTTCTATTGTTAGATATACATTAGACGGGACAGACCCTAATAGCTCTAGCCCTTTGTATGTGACGGGGACTGGAACTATTACTGTATCTTTTGGAACCACAGTAAAAGCGAAAGCTTTTGCTGTAGATTCTTATGAAGATTCAGAAGTTGAATCTTATTTCATGTCTGGGACTCCTTCGTCTACATCATCTGATAAATATTTTTATATTGATAGCACATTTGCTAATCAAAAAGTAAAAATAACTTTTGAAAACGGCGATGGAACATCTGGAGAATATACAATTGCTTCAGATGGAAAAATTCCTGTTGTTGTAAAAGGTAACCAAAAAATTACTATTAACTTGATAGTTGATGGTAAGTGGTGTGATGCTGGAGGAAATGAAGGCACTTACAGTCAGTGTCAAACAACTGACTGGAATGATGATAAGGTCATTTTTACTTCTTACAAGAATGGAACTTTTGATCCAACAGGAACAAAAGTTACTTGGACTGTAAAGTAAAATGATATATCCTCGTAAAAGCTTAATGCATACGAGGATATTTTTTTTATTTCTGATTTATTATTGACAAAAAATGTTTTTTGTGGTAGTGTATGAGAAGTTCGACAATTAATTTTTAAAATTAATTAGCGAACAGATGTATTAGTATATCTAATATATTATTCACAATTTACCCCCCAAGGTGGGGTAGAAGGAGAACAAATGAAAAAGAACCTTAAGAAGTTTTTTGTATTGTTCACCCTCATTTTGGGGGTGATAAGTTTGGCTGGATGTCAATGGAATGTTGATGGGGAAGGATCTACTGTTATTGAAGAAGATGATGCTCCATCTGGTTTTGAGACCATCTTGTCTCTGGATGGAGAGGATATTCCTAATCTATTTTATAGAGAGATAGGAACAACTTCTGAGATAACAATAAGATTTTCGATGCCAAAAAATTCTTACTTGAAGTATACATCATCAGATGTTAATACTGGTATTGAATTTGATACGAAAAGAGGAAGTTTTAAACCACTTCCTAATACAAAAGACTCAAGGTCTCAAAAAACAACAGAAAATATTTCAAAGAGATATGTTTTAGTTGCTTTTTGGGATAAGTATGATGAAAAGGCAGATTGGGATAAGGCTATCTTTGGTATAGTTGAAATTACTAGTTGGATATTAAAGAACAGCTACACCCAAGCAGAAACATGGGATGGCATAAAGATGTCAATGGGTTATAAACTTGTTGAAGGTTCTGATGTTATCTTTGTTGCGGATTATGAATCAGGCGGACGTTTGATTTATGAGTTGGATTCTGTTAGTAGACAAATTATGCCTACTGATACCAATTATTTTCAGTATGATGCTGGAGTAAATGGTATTGATGTTGGTGACAGCATCTATATCAATTTTGCTTATTGGCAAACTACTGACAATAAACCTAGCCTTAACGAGCTGGATTGGTCTACTGCAAAGAAAGGATGGGTAAAAGTTAATTATAATTCATCTGAAATCCCGTTTCTTTCTATAGCAGGCGTTAGACAATATGGTAATTCTATTTCTTTATCAGAAGGAACGGCAATTACTATAAACGCAACTGTTAGCAATGCTCCGGTTTATGTTATATGGAGATCTGGTTCTGCTGTTACTGTTCCTACCGAAACGGAATGGAATACTGCATCTAATCAGGTTGGCACATATAATTTGAATGTTTCTTATTCAGGAAATCCACTTTTTACTGTGTTCGCAAGAACAAAGGAAAGTGGAAAAACTTGGAGTGAAAATGCTCAGTGGAGTTTTACTCCTATTTCTTCTCAAACTACTAATGTATCTGTTCAAAGTATATCTTTGTCTTATACTAATATGAGTTTGAATGTTGGTGGAAGTGGAACTCTTGTCACCACTTTTTTCCCAACGAATTCTTCTAATCAGGCAGTAAATTTTGCTTCAGATAATACATCTGTTGCAACGGTTACTTCTACAGGAACAGTTTATGCTGTTGGTGTAGGTGTCGCAACAATTACTGCTACAGCTCAGGATGTAACAAACGGTGTAAAAACTGCTTCCTGTGCTGTTACTGTTACTGGAGGAACTACTCCATCTTCGTCGGAAAAGTATTTTTACATTGATAGCTCATGGGCAAATCAAAAAGTAAAAATAACTTTTGAAAACGGCGATGGAACATCTGGAGAATATACAATTGCTTCAGATGGAAAAGTTCCTGTTGCAATAACTGGGACCCCCAAATTAACTATTTCTTTAACGGCAAATGGACAGTGGCTTGATGCTTCTGGAAATCCAAATGCTTACAGTCAGTGTCAAACAACTGATTGGAATGGAGATAGTGTAACACTTACTTCTTATACAAATGGAACTTTTACCCCTACGGGTAGAACTACCATATGGACTAGAAAATAAGTGATTTTGTCCTCGTAAAGCTTAAATGCATACGAGGACATTTTTTATTTCTGATTTATTATTGACTTTTTAGCTAATTTGTGTTAATTTATATATATTGAAAAATAATTTAAAAGTTTATGTTATTTGATTATCTTGGTATTTATAAGCCAAAAAATAAAACATTTTTTTCTTTGGCATTAATGATAATAGGAATACTTTCTATTTCTATGTTTTTTTTACATTTTTCTTTTATTTTTATTATTCCTATTGTTTCTTTACTTGCTTATGTTTTATATAAAACTCCAGTTTTTGGTCTTTATATAATTGCGTTTTTATTTCCTTATCATGGGTTAAGTTTTAAGATTTTATCAAATTTTAATTTACAATTTATTGATGCTTTCACTTTGTTTTTTATTACAATTGTTTCTTTCAAGTATTTGTTTACTTTTTTGTTTGATAAAGTGAATTTCAATAAAATAAAATTTCCGGTATTAAAAACATTTTCTTTGTTTTTCTTTTCTGGATTAATTTCTATATTAAATTCTCTTGATATATCTTTTAGTTTTGTATATTTAGTTAGATTTATAGCTTTTTGTTATATTGCTTATATTGTTTTACCAAGTAATATTTTAAAGGATAAAAAATCTTTGCATAATATAATTTTTTCTTTACTTTTAACTTCTATTATAACCTTAGGTTTTCAATTTTTGTATGTTTACAAAGAAGGTTTTATGGTTGATTTTAGAGGACAAATTTCATCTATAAACTTTAAAGGAATCTTTCCTTTTGGTGAAAATCATAATTTACTTGCTGAAGTTTATGCTATTGGTTTATTTGCTGCGATGTATTTGTTTTATGTTGCAAAAAATATGACGTGGAGATTTGTGTATACTTTATCAATTATTGTTTTATCTGTTGCAAATTTATTTATACTTTCTAGATCTTCTGTTTTGTCAGTCCTTGTTGGGATTAGTTTTCTATTTATAATTTATCCATTTATTAGAGAAAATAAATCTTTTAAAAAAGCTATTTTTGAAATTGGTTTTAGATTTTTTGCTACTATTGCATTAATTGTTGTTTGTTTAGGTTTTTTTACAAATTTTATAAATCAAACTTCTATCAATGAGATAAAAAGTTCTTCTGATGCTAGGGTTGATATGACAAAATCATCTTTTAGTATTTTTGCAGTTCATCCTATTATTGGAAATGGAATAGCTAATTTTAAAATGTTGCTTGGTAATGATGCAGAATATATAAAAAATTATTATATTGCTCTTGATTCTCATGGTGTTGTGCAAAAAATTATTGTTGAGCAAGGTGTTTTTGGTATTATAGCTTTTGGTTTATTTGTGGGTTCTATTGTTTTTGTTTATTTTAAATCAATAAAAAACATTTCAAATTATGATGATAGAATGGCTTTATCTATAATATTTTCTTTGTTTATAGTTGCAAGTTTTTTACAATTATTTAATACAACATATTATACTTATAGATTGTTTTTACCAATTGGATTGTTTATTGTAGCAAATAAAATTTATTCTAAAAAAATTAATTAATATATGTCAAAAATAAAAATTATTCATATTATATCTTCTTTAAATATAGGTGGGGCAGAAGCCTTACTTTTTGACTTAGTTGAAAATATGAATAGAGATAAGTTTGATATTAAGATTCTTTGTTTTTTTAAGCAGGGTGGTTTTGTGAATAAATTTGTAAATTCTGATATTAATATAACTTTTTTAGAAGAAGAAAGAAAAAGTTATATTAAGTTGTTTCCAAAAATTATTAATTTTTTAAAAGAAGAAAAACCAGATGTTGTTCATACTCATTTATTTGGCGCTGATTTTTTTGGTGTTTTTGCTGCTAAATTTGCAAAAATAAAAAATATTGTTTCAACAGAACATAATCTTAATAAAGGTGAGGGGTATTTAAAAAATATTTGTAAATTTATTTCTATTAGATTTGTTAAAAAAATTATTTCAATTTCTAATGCTGTAAAAGTTTATATAAATAAACATTATTTTGTTTTTGGAAAAAAAATAAGAGTTATTAATAATTTTGTTGAAATTGATAAATGGAAATGTGATTATAATGTTTTGTGTAATAATAAAATAAAAATTGCTGTTGTTGGGAGATTGGTAGAACAAAAGGGTCACAGTATTTTAATTAATGCTTTATCAAAAGTTGATTTTGATTTTGAATTATTGATTATTGGTGATGGAGAAAAGAGAGAGGAACTTGAATCTTTGGTTTTAGATTTAAAATTAAAAGATAAAGTTGTTTTTGTTGGATCTTGTAAAAACGTTCTTGAATTAATAAATGATGTAGATATTGTTGTTCAACCATCTTTATGGGAAGGTTTTGGAATTACTGTAGTTGAAGCTTTGGCTGCATCTAAATTTGTTATTGCATCAAAAGTTGATGGTATTTTAGATATTATAGAAGATAGAAAAAATGGTTTATTTTTTGATGCTGGTAATGTTTTTGATCTTGTTGGAAGATTAAATTGGACAAATAAAAATAGAATAGAAGCTATAAATATTTCAAAAAATGCAAGAGAAAGTGTGTTAAAATTTGATGTAAAAAATGTTGTATTTGATTATGAAATGATATATGAAGAAATAATTAATTAGAATATAATATTGACAAAAAGTAAAATATATGTTAAAGTGTTATTACTTTTAAAAATAATTATTTACATAATATTGACAAAAAGTAAAAAATGTTGTAGGGTGATGTAGATTTTAAATAGCAATTTATTTATCCTTTGTATATTCAATGTGTTTGAATGTATTATAGGGGAAATTAAGTTTCTCTTAGAGCCGTCAGGCTCGGCTGGCCCGTTGGGTTAGTGCCACATATTTTAGCAAAGACGTGGCACTCTCTAATGAGGCCCGTCAGCGCAACAAATAAAGAGGAGAAAATCTTATATGAAAAAGATTTTTGCTTTAGTATTGGTTGCTGCCCTGGCGGCAGCACTGTCAGCACAAACATTGGTTGGAGGTGGAGAGCAATCTTCTTCTTCAAATAATTCTTCAATTTCCGCTGGATCAATCAATGCTCATGCTTGGTTTGATACAAGAGTTGAATCTCTTGTGCAAACTGAGACTGACCGCGATCAGCTGAAAGATGCCGATGGCGTTGAGAAGGATGCTTCCGTTACTCCCCAACTTAAGGGAGAGATGGGGGTAAGGGCTCTTTTCGGTGATGTTTTTTATGTAAAGGCTATGGGCTTTTACAATGTTAACCGGGATGGCTTTTCTTCAGCAACGATAATGGCTGGACCTGGCGCTCAGATAGGGACATTCTCTATCGGAGCAAATGTAGGAACAGACCTTACTAACTTCAAAGGTATCAAGATTGGTGCTGATGCGAGTTGGGAAGTTGTTTCCGAAACTTCAATTTTCGCCTGGGGCAATACTGTTCTAAATGGTGGAAAAAACAAAGTAATCTCTACATCGGGAGTATATTCTGATGGAAAAAGGGATTATACTGCCTGGGATGCCGGAATTGGTGTAGATTCATACACCATTCAAGGTTTGTATCTCGGCGCTATAGCTTCAGTATGGGCCAATAATAATGAGTGGA
Source organism: uncultured Gammaproteobacteria bacterium (assembly GCA_964532735.1). Classification (GTDB taxonomy): domain Bacteria; phylum Patescibacteriota; class Patescibacteriia; order JAGPKW01; family JAGPKW01; genus JAJXYN01. Next base: position 39,043 of record CAZHKK010000005.1, read on the forward strand.
ATACCAAATCTGGCAATAAACTTATTACAACTACTGATATCTTGGGCAAAATTGGTTTTGTTCAGGACGGAAGAGTCTTATTTGTTGGCTTAGGCTATCGCGGTGGTGAAAAAATCATCAACGCGGCTAGTGATCCCCGCTTGTCACAGGGACTTATAGCCCAAATAGGTTTCAAGTTACAATAAAGTAGCTTGAACCAATCCCCAAATATTAACGTATTTGGGGAATTTTTATTTTATAAATATATTGACAAAATCATCAATATATGATATAAATTATGTAACTCTGAATGTTATTCAGAATAAAATATATATGCAAGGGCGGAAAATAACGTCAATGCAAAAAAGGAGGACATCATGAAGAAAGTTGTGATGTTTGTGGTTTTTGCCGCTCTTGCGGCAATGGTATTTGCACAGGTGGCTGATTTGGATTTTGGTGATTCAAAAAGGTCTTTAAATGTTAAAACTACTTTTGAACCACAGGAAAAGGTTTTTGGGCCTGCTTTTGTTGATTCTGATGGTAAGTTAAAAAGTGATATATTAGGATATAAATTAGTTTTTTTTATTCCTAATGTAATTCAAGAAGAATCTTTTTCAAGAATTCTTTTACCTGAAACTTTAAAGATTCAGGTTCAGGTTGCTCTTGATAAAAAGAAAGAAGAAATAACAAATATAGTTCCTGTATCTGTTTCTTCTTTTCAGGATACTGCCGGTGAATATTACACAAGAGTTGTATTGGTAGCACCTGTAAATTATCTAAATGTTTATTTTTTTGCTTCTGCAAAATTTGAATATATAGATATGTCAGAAGAAGGTGAAAATGTTTTGGTGTTAGCTGGACAAATCGGTCATGACCCAAAGCAATTGATCTACCCAGAAAAAACTTCAACAAAAAAAACTTCTACTTCTTCAGAAAAGAAATTTACTCCATCTTCTTCCGGTTCCGGGACAGGCGGAATGAGATAATTATAAACTCTTAAACTTTATTTAAAAAATAATAAGGTTTAAGAGTTTTTTGTTTCTTTACAAAATGTAAATAAAGTGTTAATTTATAGAAAATTTTAAGAACCCTTGGGTTCTAGGAGGAAATATGAAGAAGTTTAGGGCGTTAATTTTCGTTATGATCTTAGCCTCCTTTACCCTTTTCGCAGAAGATCAGCGTAAGGGTTTTGTGACTAATGTTCTGACGGATAGTGGTTTTGGTTCTTTTATTGGTTCTATGGAGGTTACTTATCATCCATTTGGTAAAAATGGTGTTCCTGTAACTATTGGGAAAGATAATGCAAATTATCATCCCGGTTTAGAAAATTCTTTAAAAGAAAGGATTATTGAAGTAAAAGCTAAGGCTGATTCTTATGTTTTTGACCCAGATGAGATTATATTTAAATCTATGCATAGATATAATGTTTTAAATCCTTGTGGCTATGGATCTGGTAATTATTATTTTGATAGGGCGGCTTTATTATTTGCTTTGAGGTATTTTTATGATGGTATGACATTTCAAGATTTGAGTAGCGAAACTGATATTGGTATTCTTGCGGATCAAAATTTCTTTCCAAACGGTGATAAAAGGTATGCAAATAGACTTATTGTTACCACTATTGCGAAAGAAGTTGTGGCGGAACTTACTATAGATCAAATTTTGGAATTGCCAGCAGAAAAAAATAAAAAAAAAGATGATGAAGAACTTCCTTTAGCAAAAAGAACTGTAGAAGAAGTTTATAATCTTATTAGTATGGAACATGAAGGAAAAGGTTTTGATTTTCTTTTATATCCTAATGATATAGAAAGTGTTGTAGATGGTTCAACTATTCAAGAAAAAACTATTGAAGCTAAACGTCAAAAATTAGTTTCTTATGTTAAATGGACTTTTACTTTGCCAAGAACAATTGAAGCTTTAAAAATATTATCTTTTGTTTTGGAATATGAAGATTTTCCTGATATGAGTCCTATTCTTGTTGTTAATTTTGCTAGAGAAATAGCAGAATGGCGTCTTATGAATCCTAAAGGAGCTTGGCAAGAGTATCTTTTGAAGTCTATGAGTAGTAAAACTCTTAATAATACAGTATCTCCTACTAATTGGTTAGATGTTTATTTTGGTATTAGAGGTGTTGCTTATAATTCTTCAGGAAGTAATAATGCAGATGTTATGGGAAAATTTGGCTTAGGATACAACATAGGAGAAAGTTTTGTTTATTTCACTGGATATGTTGGCATGCCTGTTCAAATAAGTTTAAGTTCTTTACAATACGAGGCTGCGTTAAATACTAATATTAGATTTTTGAGTTTTTTTGAGTTAAATACGGATGCTTATTATTATAATACTGGAAGACTTAGATTTACTTTGAAACCTAACTTTATTATTTTTTCAGATATTTTGCAAATTGGTGCTGGTGTTGATTTTGATGTTTTGCCGTCATCTTCTATAACGTTTTTTACAGAAGTTTTTGTAAAAGATATTGTTGGAGTGGGTGCTGGATATACAATAGGATCAAGACAAGCAAATATTTCTGCAAAAATAAAACTTTAAATTTAGCTCCTATCTATAATAGATAGGAGTTTTTTGTTTTCCTCTTTACTATTATTTTTTTTATTGTTAGTATTTGAAAACAAATTAGTGAGTTAGGAGTAATGTCAAAATAGTTTAAGAAAGGATTATTTATTGACAAAAACTCAATAATGTGTTAAGGTTTATTTACTTAAATAATATTTTAAGTGAATAAAGATAATATATTTATATGAAAATTGCTATAATTGGAGCCAAAGGTGTGCCAGCTACTTATGGTGGCGTTGAAAGACACGCGGAAGAGCTTGCACTTGGTCTTGTTTCCAAAGGTAACGATGTTACTGTGTATTCTAGAAAATGGTATACAAAATATGAAGAAAAGGAATACAAAGGAATAAAGATAAAAAATATTGGTTCTATAAAAACTAAAAATTTAGATACTATTACTCATGTATTTTTATCAACTCTTGATGCAGTAAGGGGTAGATTTGATGTTATTCATTATCAAGGTGTTGGTCCTGCTTTGTTATCTTTTATTCCTAGAATATTGTCTCCAAAGACTAAAGTTTTTGTGACTTTTCATTGCGAAGACTTTAAACACGATAAATGGAGTGGTTTTGCTAGATTTATGTTAAAAGTTGGAGAAAAAGCCGCTTGTATATTTCCTCATAAAACTATTACTGTCTCTAAATTATTAAAATATAAGGTTGATAATTTTTATGATTCAAAAGCAGAATATATTCCAAATGGAATAACTGTAAAGAACGATTTGTCTATCATAAGAGAATCTGGAGATGTTTTTGAAAAATTTAATATAGAACCTGGTAAATATATAATTGCGGTTACTAGATTGGTTAGACATAAAGGTGTTCATTTGCTTATTGATGCTTACAAAAAAATGAACCAAGAATTAAAAGATAAGTATAAATTGGTTATTGTTGGTGGTGGAACTTTTGGTGATAAATATGAACAAGAATTAAAAGAATTAAGTTCTTCTGATAAAAATATAATTATGACAGGAATGCAAACTGGAAAAGATTTAGAAAAATTATTTATTGGTTCTAAATTATTTTCTCATGCATCTTCTGCTGAAGGTTTACCTATAACAGTATTGGAAGCTATGAATTATGAAAGACCTGTTGTTGTTTCTAATATTCCTGAACATATGGAAGTTATTGGAGAAGATAGAGGTATTTCATTTAACACTGGAGATGTAAATGATTTGAGAGAAAAGATTGAATTTGCTCTTTCTGAACCAAATTCTAATATTATAAATGAAATGGTTGGAAAAGCTAAAAATATTGTTAAAAATGAATATAACTGGGAAAGGGTTATAGAAAAAACAGAAAATGCTTATAAAGATATTATAAAAGGAAGTCAAATAATAGAAAATGTTAAAGCATAATTAAAAAATAGATGTAAATAATTTTACATCTATTTTTTATTGTAATAATATATTCCATTCATTTACATATTTTCCTATTCCTTGATTATTAAATACATTTCTTCTTCTTGTTGAAGCATAACACCATTTTAGTAGCTCTTTAAAAGATATTTTATATTTACCATCTTCTAGTATATAATTTATTTCTTTTTCTTTTATTGATTTTCTTATGCTTACTTTTGATATTCCTGATAATGTTTCGCAATCTTTTATTGACAAAAGAAGGTCATTTGTTGTTGATTTGAAAGAATTTTTTATTATTTTTTCTTTCTTTTTCTTTTTTATTATTAATTTATTTTTTGGTTCTTTTTTTATTTCTTCAACACTAAAAACATCCACATGAACTTCATTTTTTGTGGTGGACATATTTTCTTGTTTTGGTTCTCCTATGTCTTCTAAAGATATAGGGGTTAGATTTTCTAAATCTAGAATAGGGGACATATAAAGTTATAATTTAAAACTTATCACCATACTATATTAATAAATTTTAATTGTAAAGTTATACCCCTGTTATATAACTTTGTATGTTTTTTAGTATATTTTTATATTTTGTGGAACGATAGTGGAACATTGTAGAACAATGTGGAACGAAATATAAAAATAATTCCATTTGGGGTAAGATAAATATATTTGCTTTGCTTGTTATTTATCTTAAAAACTAAAAATACTTATTTTTCCACCTTTTTTCACTTTTATTGTATGATTTATTTTGATATAATTTATTTAAAATAAAAATAAAAAAGAATTTTTTGTTTTAATAAAAATGAGAAATTAAATTTAGTCTAATTAACTTATTTTTAAGATTCAATTCGTTGTGAAATCTGATAATGTTTTAAAATTGAAAATAGGTGATATTACTACTTTTGAAAAAATCTATGATGAATTTTTTCAAAAGATTTATCAATTTGTTTTTTTCAAAGTAAATAATCAACACAAAGCTGAGGATATTTCTTCTGAGGTTTTTTTGCGTTTTGTAAAATTTGTTAAAGAAAATAAAATTGATAATGTGTCTGCTGTTCTTTATAAAATTGCTAGAAATTTAATAATTGATGATTCTAGAAAAATAAAAGAAGAATTAGTGGGTGATGAGAAGATGGAATTAATAAAAGATGATAATGAATTAAATTTTGATGATAAATATGTTAATAATGAAAATTTATTATTAGCTCTTTCTTCTATAAATGATGAGTATAGAGATGTTATTGTTATGTATTATATTAATGAAATGACTTTGAAGGATATTGCTAAAGTTTTTGATAAAACTGAAGGGGCAACAAAAACAATGTTATCTAGGGCATTGAAACAAATGAGAGAGAGAATAAAAAACTAAAAAACTTTTCCCCATAGTGTAACTTTTTTATTTTTGATTCGTCATATATTTTGAACGTGTATTTTTATTTGTAAACCAAAACAAACTTAAAATGAACGAAAAAGAGTTTATATCTAAAATTAAATCTCTTAAAAATGATATCATTGTTGATGATAGTTTTTTTGATTCAAATAAAAAAAAGTTTTTAAATTTTGTTTCTTCTGAATTTAATGAAAAATCTTCAAAATTAAATTTTGATTTTGTTTCATTGTTTAATAAAATTAAGATTCCGGGTTTTGCTATAGGTGCGTCTGCTTGTGTTATCTCTGTTTTCGGTTTTACTGTTTCTGCCTCTTTGAGAGCTATTCCTGGTGATCCTTTGTATTCTTTTAAAATATCAATGGAAAATACAAGAGTTGCTATGACTTTTGATGATAGCAAGAGTGTTGATTTGCAAGTTCAATTTGCTGGAAATAGAATAGATGAATTATCTATGATTATGAATTCTAATAGATTGGATAAACAAAAAGTTGCTTCTGATCTTGTAAATAAAATAGATGATAATTTATCAGATGTTCCTAGTAAAGTTATTGCTTTAAATAACAAAAATAAATCATTAGAAACTACCGCAAAGGTTTTTGATGATAAGATGAATGAATATAGTGATAAATTAAAAAAAGTAAAAGATATTGCTAATGATTCAGGAATGGACGAATTAATAAAAGAAATTGATTTGGCTTATATAAAAGGTAATAGTGTTGCGGTTAAAACTTTAAATATAGTTGTTCAAAATATTGATTTGAGTGTTGATAACACAGATTTAAAAAGAGATATAATAAATAGAGTTGAAAAGAAAGTTGATAATATAAAAGAAATAGTGGATCCTGTTAGTAAAACTGTTGTAATTAATGATAGTAATGATATAATTAATGAATCATCATTAAATGAAAATGCTGAAAATAGCGTTGATACTAGTGGTGATAACAACAAAAATACAAATATAAACAAAAATGAAAATGGTGGTAGTTCAACACTTATTGAACAACTACAAGACATGAAAAAAGAATTACAAAAAGCTAAGATTGGATTAGCTTCTACTGATATGGCTAGTATTATCAATAGTATAGATAAGGGATTGAATAATACTATAATTTCTACGGTGCCATTATCTCCAGTTATGAACATTAATGATAAGCCTAATAACGCTATAGATACTAATAATAAAGAAAATAATGATAAAGTTATTGATGAAAAAGATATTATTATTGAAGACATAACAAACGAAAAAGATGTAGATTTTGAAATGCAATTTGAAACTGGTATTGGATATGGATTAAATTTTGAAGAAAATAATATTGGTAAAAATGATTTCAATATAGAATCTTTGTGGAATAGTGGAGAGTAGAATAAGGGATAATGAGCGTGGTGATTTTTATAAATCATCACACGGGTTATCCCTTGTGGAAATCCAAAGAACAATCATAACAATAATAAGCTTTGATTGTTTTTATGTGAATTTACTGTTTTTAAATTATTGAGTGTGTTTTTTTGAAATAATGAAAATTGTTTCAAGAGGATTCTTAAAAGTCGAGATCGGGTTGTGACTTTTTAAGACAAGTTAACTAAAGCAAATAAGTTGTAGACTTTAAAGCTTTAGTTTACGAGCTTGTCGCTTTAGGGTGCTTCTCTTTAATCGTATATTGCGAAAGCAATACAAAACAACTTCGGTGAATTTTCTTAAGAAAAACTATTAGATAATTTAATGTATTTTCACTTTAATTTAACTTAAACAAAATATGAATATATTATTCAAGAAATCTGTTAGTATGGTTGCTTTGGCTACTATGTTAGCATCTTCTGCTCCTTCAGCTTTTGCTGTTGCTGCAATCAATGATGGTGACTTAGTTAAGGCTTCTGGTTCTTCAGCTGTATATCTTGTAAAAGGATCTACACTTAGAACTTTCCCATACTCAACTATTTATCATTCTTGGGGATTCCCAAGTAATTATTCTACTGTAAAAACAGTAGCAGCTTCTGATTTAGCTAGCTACACAGTAGGTGATCCAGTTCCTTTCAGAGATGGATCTTGTTTTAGAGGAACAGCTAAGTCTTTACCTGGTTTCGAATCACAAGCAGTTTTCTGCGTGTCAGACGGACAATTAAGACCAGTTGAATCTCAAAATGCTTTCTTTGGTTTATTCAATGTAACAAATTGGACACAAGGAAATAAATACGTTCAATTCATCCCAGATGATTTCTTATCAAAATTTGACTTTGCTTTCGGAACAAAAGTTACTGAAACTGAAGTTAATTCTGGTGTTTTAATGAACGGTATGGTAGTAAAAGGATCAGTTGATGGTGCTTACTACTTAGTTCAAGATGGAAAATTAAGAGCTATATCTAATTCTGCTGCTATTGCTAATAAGATAGATTTATCTAAAGCAGTTGTTACAGCTCAAACAAAGATAAATGCTATTTCTAGTGCTCTTCCAGTTTCTGAATCAGTTGAAACATCTTTAGTTACTCCAAAAACTAAAGCTCAAGCTGAAGCTTCTGGAACAGTAGCTGATATAACAAAAGCTACTAAATTAGTAGTTTCTGCTGATAAAACATCTGTTGAAGCTGATGGTGCTACACAAGTTACAGTAACTGCTAAAGTTGCTACTAACGAAGGTGCTACAGTTTCTACAGCTACAAATAATGTTACTTTCGCTATAACTAGCGGATCTGGAACATTATCAGCTACTACAGTTGCTGCTGTTAATGGTATTGCTACTGTTAAATTAACACCTTCTACAGTTGCTTCTACAATCGTAGTATCAGCTTCTGCTACAGGGTTAACAGCTGGAAACGTTTCTGTTTCTACTACAGCTAATACATTAGCTCCTACAGTAGTATCAGTTGCTAATTCTGGTATGAGAATTATTAATGTTTCTTTTGATAAAACATTAGATAAAAACTCTGCTGAAACAGTAACTAACTATACTGTAAAAAATGATAAATCATCTACAGTATCTGTATCTTCTGCTAAATTGTTGAATGACAACAAAACAGTTCAATTATTATTGGCTGTTGGAATGTATAACAACTCAATAGTAGATTCTGTAGAAGTTAAGAACGTGCAAAATGCCGCTCAAACATCTACAATGACTACAGTTACTAAAGAATTTACAATGTTAGATTCTTCAGTTCCTACAGTTGTTGCTGTTGAAGCTCTTGGGTCAAAAGCTATGAGAGTTACTTTCTCTGAAGCTGTACAAAATGTTACTACAAAAGACATAGCAACAAATTTAATTTACACAGCTTTTAGATTAGATGATAAATTAATGAGTTCTAAATCTGGAACTTCTGATACTACTACAGTATATGGAGTTACAGTTTCTTATCCAGATGCTGGAGATTATACAAAAGCTTTAATTTCTTTTGTTAATCCTATAACTGTTGGTGCTCATACATTAACAGTATCTTATTCTGGTGTTATTACAGACTACAATGTAACTACAGATGGAACAGGTAACGCTAACGTTATGCAACCAGCTGGTTATGTTGCTACAGTAGCTGCTGATACAACAGTTCCTGCATTATCTTCTATTGAAGTATTAACTCAAACTAAAGTAAGATATACATTCTCAAAACCAGTTAATGTTGCTCCTACAGTTTATACTGCTGGTGTTGTGACTTCAGCTGGAGATGTTAATTCTTTCTTCTGGTCATCTGTAGCTAATGCTACATCTGGAACTTATGCTTCTTCTGTAACAAAGATTTCTGATACAGTATATGAAGTTACATGGGGATCTGCTATAAATACTGGAACAGTTTACTTCTATGCAGGTACAACTACAAATGCAGTTAAGGATTTCTCAGGAAATTCTATTTCTCCATTACCATCTTCTAGAAGTTTAGTTGTTTCTACAGATACAGCTCCTTCTATCTCTTCTGTTTCTATGGATACAGATTCTGATAGAGTTATCGTTGTTTACTTCAACAAAGATGTTGACGAAGCTTCTGCTGAATCTTCATCTAATTATGTATTCAAATCTACAAACGGAACAGTATTAACTTCTTCTACAGGCGGAGAAGGAATATCATCTAATGGTAATCCTATTGCTACTCCTGTTAGAGATACAACAAACTTAAAGAAAGTTACTATTACTTTAGGTTCTACATCTCAAGATGCTAATGCTATCCCTGGTGGAACTTATATGTTAGAGGTTAAAGATGTTAAAACATCTGGTGGAACTACAGCTATGTCAGCTGCTTCTTACACATTCTCTGTAACAGATAAGACAAGACCTACATTAAAATCTACAGTTGATAACTTAACTGCTGATAATGCGTCTGCTGCTGCTAATAGAATAGTATTGAAATTCTCTGAACCTTTGGATACTGCTTCTGCTACAAATCTTCAAAATTATAAGATTGCTAATTATGTAGAAGCTGGAACTCCAAAGACAATTGCTACTAAATTATCTGAAGTTTCTGGTGTTTCTATAACAACTAGAAATTCTAATAAAGATGTAGTTATTACTTTCCCAGATACAACAGTTATTTCTACTGGAACATTAGTTACAATTGGTAACGTAGATGCTGGTTATACTGGTTCTATTACAGATGTTTCTGGTAATAAATTCAAAGCTTCTACTGATGGTGCTACATATGCATTATCTAAAGATTTGAGTGTTGCTGGTGTGTTCTCATCTTCTGCTATAACAAGTGGAGTAACATTGAAAGTAAAGAGTCCAACATTATTACAAGCTACATTCGCAAGAGAAATAGAATCTATTTCTGCTTCTGAATTTAGAATTTCTAATACTGTTAATTCTGCTATTACTCCTTCTTCAGCTGAAATTTGTACAGCTAAATCTACAAATTGTGAAGAAGAAAATGCTAAGGTTGTAATATTTACAATCCCATCAGGATCAACAAACGAATTTACTTCTAATGATACAACAAACGTAACATTGAAGACTCAAGATATTTCTATAAATAATGGAAAATTAACATCAAAAGATACATTAAACTTATCTATTGGTGGAGTTAATACAAGCAAAACTACACCTCTTGTAGTTACTCTTGGATCTAGTACTACTAATGATATCAAACCAGTTATGAAATCATTTGCTATGGTTGATAATAATACTATCGCTATTACA
>CAZHKK010000006.1:0-1130 GCA_964532735.1 uncultured Gammaproteobacteria bacterium
TTAATAAATCTTTCTAATATAGATTTTGTATACAGTAAAGACCCAAAAAAATATTCTGATGCAAAAAAAATAAAAAACACTACATGGAAAGATTTTAGAAAAATATTACCAAAGAAATGGTCCCCTGGCCTTTCTTCACCCTTTGATCCTATTGCCGCTAAGGCTGCAGAAGAATTGAAATTAGAAGTTGTAATTATGAATGGTTCTAAATTAAAAAATTTAGAAAATTATTTAGAAGGAAAAAAGTTTAATGGTACTGTAATAAAAAATTAATATTATCACTCAATAGGTACAGGAAAATTCTTGTACCTATTATTATTGTTACAAATAAAAATATAATATATAATATGAATCAGTCTAATTTTTAAAAAATACTTTATGGATTTTATATTTCAATTAATTGGCATATTCGGTGCCGCTTTTGTACTTATTGGGTTTTCTATGATGAAATTCGGTAAATGGAAGAATGAAAACTTATATTATAATTTAGCAAATGGGATTGGTTCTATATTGCTTGTTTTTAATGCTTTTTATTTTAAAAATATTGCATTTTTTATATTAAATACATTTTGGACTATTCTTTCTATTAAAGATATTGTAAAATTGTATAAGAAATAATAAATCGAATTTTATATTAACAATAATAGTATGAAAAAAAGAATTTTTTCTGGCATTCAACCATCTGGTAATTTACATATTGGTAATTATTTAGGTTCAATATATAACTGGGTTTCTCTTCAAGATGAATTTGATTGTCTTTTTTGTATTGTTAATTTACATGCAATCACAGTTCCTCAAGACCCTAAAACATTAAGAGAAAAAACCAGAGAAATAGCTGCTATATACTTAGCTTGTGGAATAGACCCAAAAAAGTCTCATATATTTATTCAATCAGAAGTAAAAGAACATGCTGAGCTTATGTGGCTTCTTAATACTCAATCTTATTTTGGAGAAATGTCTCGTATGACACAATTTAAAGATAAAAAAGAGAAATTTAAAGAAGAAAATATACCTCTTGGATTATTCAACTATCCTGTTTTAATGGCTGCTGATATTTTACTTTATGATACAAATTTAGTTCCTGTTGGTGATGATCAAAAACAACATGTTGAACTTACAAGAGATTTAGC
>CAZHKK010000006.1:1230-9271 GCA_964532735.1 uncultured Gammaproteobacteria bacterium
AAAAAAATTATAGAAATAAAGAAAAAAATGGGATTGATATAAAAAATACCGGTCATTTATTTGATCGGTATTTGTTTTTAAATTAATCTAAAAAAATATTTTTTGCATTATTTAAAGACTCCATCTGCATTCTTTTAGATTCTATTTCTGTTTCTTTTAAAAACTTATCAAACTTTTCCCGTTCTTTGTCTTGTATATATTTTGGAAAAAATACTATATTTTTTGTCGAATCAATAATACTATCTAAATATTCCTGAGATATATTATATTTACAATTTTTATCTTTTTCTCTTTTTTCTATTCTTGAAATAAGTTCTGTTTTATATTTTTTATTTAATATTACTTGTTCATTTTTACAATCAATGCACATTTCATATTTTTCAAATATTGTCATTTCTGATTTATTTTTTTCTTTACCACAAAAATCGCAAATTAATTTATTCATATTTGCAACCTCCATTATTAAAAAACTGTTTTAATAATATAACTAATTTAATTTTTTGTAAATAATTATTTTTTTAAAATAGAAATTATATTTCTTGCTTCTAAAATATTTTTATCATCAGTAAGTTTATTTTCTAATACTCTAAAATTATTTTTTACAAATAAATTTCTTAACTCTATTTTATTAAAAGCATAATAATATCTTTTTGAAACAATCTCCCCTTTTTCATTTTTCCAAGGAATGAATGTATCTTTTAATTTAAAACTAAATGCTTCTAATAAATTAAATTTTCTTTTTTTTATATTATAAGAAGTTTTTGGAGTTACGTCTTTATATTTATTAATATCAAATATGTGCTTTATATATTTTAATTGAAATAGATTCCAACTAGTCATCATAATTAATCCTTCTTTTTGTGTTATTTTATAAATATTTTTCAATGCCAAATTTCTAGTATTTTTATTTGGTAAATGATGAAAAACTGCTATACAAAAAACAATATCAAAATAATTTTCTTCAAAATTTGACAAATCTAGAATATCTCCTATTTGAAAATGAATTTTGTTTTCCTTATTAATTCTATTAGATTCGGAATTACTAAGGGCTTCGTTTATTTGTCCTTCTGAATTATCAATTCCTATATATTCAAAACCTATTTCAAGTGATTTTAAAAAATTAACTAATCTACCGTTTCCGCATCCTATATCTAATATTTTAATTTTATAATTTTTTGGTTTTAAAAAACAATAATCTAAAATATATTTTTTAAATAAATTAAACTCTTTCCAATCGGTTTGGCGAGTAATATTAAAATGAGAAGAGATTTTATTATAATCATTTTTTACTTTTTCTAATAATTCTTTTTCTTTCATGTTTTTGGTTATTAATAAATACTTTTCTTATTTTGATAAATAAATAGTTAACTATATAAATATATTAATTTAAATAATGAAAATATACAAATAATTTATTTTATCAAAATCTCTTTTAATTTTTGTCTTATTTTGTTATTATTTAAAAACAATTATTTACTTTAAAAAAATGGAATTAACTAGAAATCAAGAATTTGTAATAGAATTATATAAAAACTTAGACGCAATCAATGATGTGGAAGATTTTGTTTTAGCTAAAAAAAGAATATTTGGCCAAGACAAAATAAGTCCTCCAACAAATTCAGATACATTAAAAATATATAACGAATTAGTTGGATTAAAACAATTACAAAAAAGTGAAAAATTTGAAAGATTCTGTAAAAAACATAAAGCAAGAACATTGTCTGGGGTTTCTGTTATAGCAATCCTTACAGAAGAAAGACCTTGTCCTGGTAATTGCGCATTTTGTCCTACCGAACCAGATATGCCAAAAAGTTATTTATCAAATGAACCAGCTGTTATGAGAGCTGTAAAATGTAAATTTAATGCATTTTCTCAAATACAAGCTAGAATAAATGCCTTAAAAACTAATGGACATGATACTTCAAAAAATGAAATCATAATAATGGGTGGAACTTGGTCTTATTTAGAACCAACTTATCAAGAAAAATTCATTTTAGATACTTTTAAGGGTTTAAACAATAATAACGAGGTCTCTGATAATACAAATTTATTAGAAGAAATTAAAAATCAACAATCAATTAATGAAACCACTGAAAATAGATGTGTAGGATTAACATTAGAGACTAGACCTGATTATATAGACGAGAAAGAACTTGTCAGAATGAGAGAATTTGGCTGTACTCGTATAGAAATAGGGGTGCAAACTATTTTTGATGATATTGCAACATTAAACAAAAGAGGACATTTAGTAAATGCAACAATAAAGGCAACAAAATTAATGAAAGACGCTGGGTTCAAAATATGTTATCATATGATGCCTGGACTTCCTGGTTCAAATATTGAAAAAGATATAAAAATGTTTGATGAATTATATAACAACCAAAATTTTAAACCTGATATGATAAAAGTTTATCCTTGTGTTGTTGTTAAAAATGCTGAAATATATAATTGGATGATTAGTGGTAAATATAAACCCTATAATAACGAAGAATTGTTTAATTTGCTTATTGAAATAAAAAAACTAACACCTTACTGGATTAGAATAAATAGACTAATAAGAGACATCCCTTCTACGTCCATAGAAGGAGGAAATAAAATACCAAACCTTAGAGAGATTGTTTTAAAAAAAATGAATCAATCCGGTCTTAAATGTAACTGCATTAGATGTAGAGAGATAAGAGATAAAGAGTTTAATATAGATGATATAGATTTATTTATAGAAGAATATGAAGCTAGTAATGGAATTGAATATTTTTTAAGTTTTGAAGACAAAACAAGAGAGAATATATTTTCATTTTTAAGATTAAGAATCCCCTCTCAATATTTTTCAAAAGAAAAACATTTTATAAAAGAACTTAACAATTCTGCAATAATAAGAGAAATACATACATACGGAGAGGTTGTATCTTTTAATAAAGAAAACAAAAAAGAAGATACTCAACATATAGGATTTGGAAGAAGGCTTATTGAAAAAGCTGAAGAAATAATAAAACAAAAATATCCAGAAATAGAAAAAATCGCAGTAATAGCTGGAGTTGGTGTTAGAGGATATTATAAAAAAAATGGCTTTAAATTAGAAGGAACTTATATGACTAAAAAAATAGAAGATTAAAATCTTCTGTTTTTTATTTTATAAATTTAAATACAAAATAATCTATATTTATAATAAACCAATAAGCAAAAACCCCTAATATAGAAAATAAAATAATTCTTATTATAACTATTGGTTCAGTTGAAGTTTTAAGCATTATTAAAATAATAATAATAATTACCATCATTCTTACAAACTCATTTAAATTTACCAGCTGTAAAACTTTATCTTGCCACATTTTATTTTATTTAGCTTATATAAGCATAATATTTACATAAAAAATCAAAAAAGTCAACAAACAAAAAAAGACCAAAACTCATCATAGAAGTTATTTATGATAAATATTATTATTTAACATAAATAACTTCTAAATAAAGAATCGGCCTTTTCCTAATTGAACTAGTGCTAATATTAAATATTAGATTTGTGATACTCGTTCAACCAAGAATTGTTAATACTAGGCTTTTAATCTAGTAAGAACAATTCTTGGTTGAATTAATGCGTTAGTTATAAAATAACGTTTCACAATTTAATTATAAGAAAACTTATAATTTCTCATTCAACTAAGAATTGTTCCTTCTAGATTGCTTTTGTATTAATGCTAAATTTTTTTAATGTTCTAACTTATTACATGTAATATTATAGCATTTTTTTGACTTTATGTCCATATAAACACATAATAAATATAAAAAATAACTATTTTTAGCTATTTTTTTAGAACACTTTTTGTGAACAATCTTTATAAATTTGAGTTAGTTTATTTAGTTATGTATAATTCATTTATATTTAAGCCTTATAAATAAAAAATGTCTAAAGAATTTATCAATATAGAAGATGATGAAATTTTTGATTTAATTAAAAAAGAAGAAGAGAGACAATTTACAACAATAAGATTAATCCCCTCTGAAAATTATATTAGCAAAAATATCAGCAAAGCTACTGGCAGTATTCTAACAAATAAATATTCTGAAGGTTATCCTGGAAAAAGATATTATGAAGGACAAGAGTTTATAGATAAGATAGAAAATTTAGCAATAAAAAGAGCTCAAGAACTTTTTAAAACAGACTATCATTTTAACATTCAACCATATTCTGGGTCCCCTGCTAATTTAGCAGCTATTTTAGCTATTTGTAATCCTGGAGATACTATAATGGGACTAGAATTATCACATGGTGGCCATTTAACTCATGGCTACAAGCTATCTATAACTGGTAAAATATTTAACTCTATACAATATCAAGTTAATAAAGAAACTAATTTACTAGATTACGAAGAAATAAAAAAAATAGCATTAGAAAAAAAACCTAAATTAATAATTGCTGGTTTTACTGCATACCCGAGACAATTTGATTTTAAAAAATTTAGAGAAATAGCTAATGAATGTGGAGCATTTTTAATGGCTGACATATCTCATATATCAGCGCTTGTTGCTGCTGGTATTCATTCTTCCCCTTTTGGTATAGCCGATATAATAACATCTACTTCTCATAAATCGCTTGGTGGGCCAAGAGGTGCTTTTATAGCATGTAAACCAGAATTTTCCTCTAAGGTTGATAGATCTATAATACCAGGATTACAAGGAGGACCACACAATAATACTACTGCTGCTATGGCTATAGTTTTTAAAGAAGCTACTACGGATGAATTTAAAAATTATGCTAATCAAATAATTAAAAACTCTAAAAAACTTTCTCAAGAATTAATAAAATTAGGTTATAAATTAATAACAAATGGAAGTGATAATCATTTAATATTAATTGATACAATTTCCAGCAAAAATATGCCGGGGAAAATTGCTTCTTCAACTTTAATAAAAGTAAATATAGAATGTAACGCAAATACCATTCCTTTTGATACAAGAACCCCACTTGATCCTTCTGGGATAAGATTGGGAACTCCAGCCATAACTAGAATAGGTATGAAAGAAGAAGATATGAAAGATATTGCCTTATTTATAGATGAAGCTTTAGAAAATTACAGTAACGAACATGAATTAAAAACAATAAAAGAAAATGTTATTGATTTTATGAAAAAATTTAATTAAAAAAACAAGACCGAAGAATTTTTATTCAACGGTCTTTTTTAAGTTAATAATTTATAACCTAATCCCATTCTAAATATCTCGATCCCCCATTATCATAGCTATAATTTGGGTTTGGTCTTGAATGATACCTCTCAAAACTATCCTTTAGCCCAGCCATTAAATCTTCTTTAACCATATATCTATTAACCAAAGAATATTTATCTTTATCAGAAAAATTCTTATCTACAAATCCAAGTTCAAAAAGCTTATCTGTAATAAACTTAATAGGATCCTGACAATAATTTTGTTCATAATAATTTTTTCTAAATTCGTTAATCTTTTTGTTAAGCTGTTTTTTTTCTACAGTAAAACCCTCTACGATAGATTTTTTTTCTGCTTCACTCATATAAAATTCTCCTATAAATTGTATTAAATCATAAGATTTGTATAGAGTTTAATACTTTTTTGATATTTAGTCAATTTGAAATTTTATCTTAAATAAGGTAAATTAATATTTATAACAATTTGAAAAAAATAAATGAACATAAAAGATTTAGAAACTATCCTAAAAGAATCAAACCAACCTTCTTTTAGATTAAAACAAATATTTAAAGCAGTGTATCAAGATGGAATTTTAGATTTTGAAAAAATTAATAATATCCCAAAATCTTTAAAAGAAAATTTAAAAGATTTTTCTGTTTTATGTTTTGTGGTTGATAAAATTCAAGAAGGAATTGATTCTAAAAAAGCTTTATTAAGATTACAAGATGATAAATTTATAGAATCTGTATTAATTAAAAATTCTTCTGGTTTTACTGCATGTATTTCAACACAAGTTGGATGTGCTATGAATTGTAGTTTTTGTGCTACTGGACAAAGTGGGTTTAAAAGAAATTTAACATCAGAAGAAATAACAGACCAGATTTTATTTTGGAAAAATTATTTATCAGAAAAAAAGGAAGGTTTATTAAAAAATATAGTTTATATGGGAATGGGAGAACCTTTTTTAAACTATGAAAACGTAAAAGAATCTATACAAAAGTTTACAGATCCTTCTCTTTTTAATATTGGTGATAGAAATATATCAATATCAACATCTTTTCCTTCTGCTTATAATATAGAGAAATTTGTAAAAGAATTTCCTCAAATAAATATAGCAATATCGCTTCATTTCGCAGATAATAAAAAAAGAACTACATATATGCCAGTAAATACAAAATCTGATATAAATGAAATTTCAAAATTTGCAAGTAAATATTTAAAAATCTACAATCGTAAATTATTTTTTGAATATATAATGCTTGAAGGAATAAATGACACAGAATATGATGCTAAAAAACTAATAGAATATATAAAAAATATTGATAAAAATTATTTAATTCATGTAAACTTAATAAAATATAACAATACCTTTAAAAATTTTAACTCTAGTAAAAAAGAAAAAATTATTAAATTTGAAAACTTATTAAAAAGAGAATCTATATCTGAAACTCTTAGAAAAAGTGTTGGAGATGATATAAGTGGTGCATGTGGCCAATTAGCTGGAGAACAAAAAATACTTAATATATAATATTATGAATAAAGAATCTTTTGAAAAATATAAAAAAAAATATAGCAATAAAATAATAAATGGAAAAGAAATTTCTGATTTTATTAAATTTGAATTGAAAAAAGAAATAGAAGAAAAAAATATAGTTAAAAATTTATCTGCAATAATTGTTGGAAATAATGAAAATTCAAAAACCTACATAAAATTAAAAAATAAATTTGCAAATGATATTAATGTTGGTTTTAATTCTTATCATATAGAAGAAGACGAAAATGAAGAATCTATTATTTCAACTATAAATTTTTTAAACAAAGACGAAGAAACTGATGCTATAATAATTCAACTACCCCTTCCTAAAAAATACAACTCTAAAAAAATATTATCTTATCTAGATCCAGAAAAAGATATTGATGGTTTTTTGGAAAAAACTAAACACGATCCAATTTTAGGAGAAGTAATATTAAAATTATTAAAAGAAATACAAGAATCATTTGAAGAAAAAACTGTTTCTATTGTATCTAATTCTGACATATTTGGAGAAAAATTAGATTTATTTTTTAAAAAAAAATTTAATAATATAAATATACTAAAAAATATATATACTGAAGATAATATTAAAAATATAAAATCAAATTGTAAAAAATCTGATTTCATAATATCTATAGTTGGAAAAAAACATTTTATAAATAATGAATTTATAAAAAAAGATTCTATAATATTTGATATTGGAATAACAAAAGAAAATGGAGAAATATATGGGGATGTTTTTTTTGAAGATGTAATTAATGATGTAAAATATATAACGCCCCCAATAAATGGCATAGGTCCAATGACTGTCGCTATGCTTTTCTATAATCTAATTAAAAAATAAATTATTTAAAATTAATATTAAAAAAACAAAATAACACCTTTTTACAGGTGTTATTTTGTAACCAAAACAAAAATTATGAGTCTAACAAGTAATTAATTACTTGAAATATACTCATAAAGCAGAGATCGAAAAATCTTTCGATATCAATCACTGTTTTCTAAGTATATATTTTCATACAATGGTATTTGGGATGATTCTCAACTGATTTTATGTTTTGGTTAAGAATCATTCTAAATACCGTAAATGATGTTTCTACTATACATTTTGAATATTAATATTTTTGTGCTAGAATGAATTTGTTGAAACAGTCTAGCTATTAATAAGTGTTCTCCTCTAGGGATGAACATATATAGCTTCCACAAGATTTACAGTATGTAATCTATAACCTTTTTGTAAAAGTTACAGATTATATGCTGTAATTTTTGTTTTCATTTTTTGATATTAACATTATAACACTTTATTGAAATTATGTCAATAGTATGATGTAATATGCATGGACATACTAT
>CAZHKK010000006.1:9371-27589 GCA_964532735.1 uncultured Gammaproteobacteria bacterium
AAAAATATATCGAATTTTATAAATTCGTATCAATTTTTTACACTCCCCCATATAGAAAAAAATGGTTGTTTTTTTATTTGTGAAACCGAAAAAGAAAAACAAGAAATAATCTCTTCTCTTAATTTTTTTAATAAATTTATTTTTAAAAAAAAATTTAATTTCTATTTTAATATAAATATAAATATAATATTAGATTTAATAAATTCTAGAAATTTTTTATATATATTAACATTAAACGAATTATTAAAAAAAATACCACCTAAAAATGAATTTTTGAAAAACTTTATAAATATAAAAGTTAATGATAAATTAAAAATAACCGATCTTGTTTCTAGATTTTTTTCTACAGGATACAATTACTCTGGAAACATAAATTTAGAAAATGGACAATTTAAAAATTATGGGGATAATTTTGATTTTAAAAATTCATTTGATAACAAATTATATAAGATACAATTTATCGGAAATTCTGTAGAAAAAATATCAATAATAGATATTGAAACCAAAAAGAAAATAGAAGACATAAATGAAATAAATATAATTCCTAGTAATTCTATATTTGATGATATACTTAGAGCTCCTACGTTAAAAGATGTTTTTATTGATGATTATTTTAATAAAAATATTTCTTTTGTTTTTAATGAAAATATAAAAGATGAAATAAATTCTATTTTTAAAATTGATGAATTTGAAAATATTATATTTGCAAAAATATTTCAAAAAAACAATGATATAAAAATATTAGACAATTATGAATCTAATTTTTTAAAAATAAAAAGTAATTTTGATTTATTCATAGAAGAAAAATATGCTATAAATATATTTACATTTGATAAAAATAAATTAACAGAAATACTAAAAGAAAAAGAAATAATTTCTGAATATATAAATTTTTTTGAAATAAAAAATGAAATATCTTTTGATAGTTTTATAGATAAAAAAAATAAAAACATTCTTATTTGTGATAACAATATTTTTAAAAAAACAATTATTAATGAAAATAAACTTCCAAAAGAAGAAGAATATATTTCTAAAAATAAAAAAATAAAGATTAAAAATAAAAGAAAATATTTTTTACAAGAAATTAAACTTGGTGATTTTGTTGTTCATATGGATCATGGTATTGGTATATTTGGTGGTATTATAAAAAACAATGTTTTTGAAAATATAGAAAAAGAATATATTCTTATAAAATACAATGATGATGATAAAATATATGTTCCAATAGAATCTGTAGATAAAATTGATAAATATATAGGAAAAGAAAGTCCTAAAATACAAAGATTATCTGAAACTATTTCATGGAAAAATAAAAGAAATAAAATAAAAGAAGACATAATGAAATATGCTGGAGAATTAGTTTCTATTTTGGCATCAAGAGAATTAGCAACAATAAAACCAATGGAAGAAAATAATTCTTTAGAACAAGAATTATCAGATACATTTGAACATATAGAAACTCCAGACCAAATTAAAGCTATTAATGATATAAATAAAGATTTAAAATCTGGCCATCCTATGGATAGATTAATATGTGGTGATGTTGGTTTTGGTAAAACAGAAATAGCAATACGTGCAGCCTTTAAATCTGTTATAAATGGTTACCAAGTTATGATATTATGCCCTACTACTATATTATCTCAACAACATTTTGATACTTTTTCTCAAAGATTATCACAATTTGGAATCAAAATATGTTTAGTTAATAGATTTAGAGATGAAGAAAATAAAAAAAATAATGTTATAGAAAAAATATTTTTTGGAAAATATGATATTATAATAGGAACACATAGATTACTATCTAAAGATATTAAGTTTAACAATCTTGGTATGGTAATAGTGGATGAAGAACAAAAATTTGGGAGTTTATCAAAAGAAAGATTAAAAAAATATAGAAACAATATTCATCTGCTTGCTATGTCTGCAACTCCTATACCAAGAACTTTAAACATGAGTCTTTCTGGTATTTATAATATGAGCATTATAAATACACCCCCAAAAGAAAGAATGAATATATTAACATACGTTGAACAATATAATGACAAATTGGTTAAAGATGCAATACTTAGAGAGATAGAAAGAGGCGGTCAATGTTACTATTTATTTAATAAAGTAGAAACTATTGATATTTGTTTACATAGACTCAAAAAAATCTTGCCAAATATAAAATTTGCAATAGCTCATGGACAAATGCACGCACAAGAACTTATAAGAGTTTTTGAAAAATTCGACAACAAAGAAATAGATTGTTTAATATGTACAACAATAATTGAAAGTGGTATAGATTTACCCAATGTAAACACTCTTATAGTTGAAAATGCTGATAGGTTTGGATTAGCACAACTACATCAACTTAGGGGTAGAGTTGGGAGATCAAATAAACAAGGTTATGCTTATTTTTTATACAAAAATAATAAAATAACAGAAGATGCAAACAAAAGATTAGAAGCTCTTATTGAGGCAAATAAAATTGGTGATGGATTTAAAATAGCTTCTCGTGATATGGAAATACGTGGTGTTGGAAATCTTTTAGGAAAAGAACAACATGGAAATGCTTGTATTGTTGGATTAGGATTATATTCTAAATTGTTAGAACAAGCTATAAATAAAATAAATAACAATATAGAAGAAGATATTGATTTTGAAACAAAAATAAACTTACCTATTAATTTTAAAATATCAGACAAAGATATTAACAATGATACAGAAAGAATGAAAACATATCAAAAATTATCAATGATAGATAATATTGAAGAACTTCATAATGAAATTAAAAAATTAAATATAACTAATTTAGAAAATTTAGAAAACATATTCAAATTAAAAATATTTTCTAAAACTCTAAAAATAATTCAAATAGATTATTCAAAAATTGAAATTATGTCTGGTAATTTTATGGAAAAAATATCTTTAACTTTTGAAAAAGAAAATAATTTAACACAAATAGAAAAAGAATTTTTTGAAGAATGTAAATATTTTATAAAAAAAGAAAAAATGTTAAAAATAGATATAATATATCTAGGTAAAAATTGGTTTAATAAACTTGTCAAAATAATAGAAAATGTTTACAAAAAAATAGATGCATAAGCATCTATTTTATTTTTTTAATTTTGATTTTTTAGAAGATATTGCTATTCTTGTTTTTAATACTGTGTCTGGATTTAGAGATATAGAATCTATTTTTATTTTTGTTAAAAATTCTGCAAAATCAGAAAAATCAGATGGAGCTTGCCCGCATATACCTATTTTTTTATTGTTTTTCTTTGCACCTTCAACGGCTTGTTTTATAAGGGTTTTAACAGCATCATTTCTTTCATCATAAACATGAGCTACTAAACTAGAATCTCTATCAACTCCCAATGTTAATTGAGTTAGATCATTAGATCCTATAGAAAACCCATCATATATTTTAGAAAACTGATCTATTAATATAACATTTGAAGGAATTTCAACCATCATATAAACTTGAAGTCCTGATTTTCCTCTTTCTAAACCATATTCTTTCATAACTTCTTGGACTCTTTTACCTTCTTCAACTGTCCTACAAAAAGGAACCATAACAATTATATTGTCTATACCCATTTCTTCTCTAACTTTTTTTATTGCTATACACTCTAAACCAAAAGCGTCCTTATATAATGGATCATAATACCTAGAAGCACCTCTCCAACCTATCATAGGATTATGTTCTATAGGTTCATAACTTTCTCCCCCTATAAGATTCGCATACTCATTTGATTTAAAATCAGAAAATCTTACTATTACTGGTTTTGGATAAAAAGCTGCTCCTAATCTCCCTATTCCTTCTGCTAGCTTTTCTATAAAATAATCTTTTTTATTTTTATATCCTTTTGTAAGTTCTTCTATTTTTTCTTTAACTTTTGTATCTTTTATAGAATTAAAATTCATTAAAGCTTTTGGATGTATTTTTATATATTCGTTTATTATAAATTCTTCTCTTGCTAAACCTACTCCATCATTTGGAATTAATGACATAGAAAAAGCAGAATCTGGATTACCAACATTCATCATTATTTTAGTTTTAGATTTTGGTAATGATTTTAAATTTGTTTTTTTAATTTTAAAATTTATTTTTCCATCATAAATAAAACCTTCCTCTCCTTCTGCACAAGAAACAGTTATGTTTTGCCCTGTTTTTATTTTTTCTGTTCCATTGCTAGTTCCAACAACGCAAGGTATACCAAGTTCTCTACTTATGATAGCAGCATGACAAGTTCTACCACCAGAATTTGTTACTATCGCTGAAGCTATTTTCATAATTGGCTCCCAATCAGGATCTGTCATTTCAGTAACTAAAACATCACCAACTTTAAAATCATATATATTTTCAGCTGATTTTATTATATTAGCCCTACCAAATCCTACCCTAGATCCAACAGACGCTCCTTTTGTTATTAATTTTATATTAGAATTTTTTTCTAAAATATACTCTTCTAATATATTTAAATCTTTTCTAGATTGAACAGTTTCAGGACGAGCTTGAACTATAAAAAGCTTACCGGATTTTCCATCTTTTGCCCATTCCATATCCATTGGTTTTTTATAATGATCTTCAATAATACAAGCCCATTTAGCAAGTTGTAAAGCTTCTTTATTTGTTATTGAAAAAACTTCTTGATCTTCTTTTGAAACTGTAATATTCTTTGTAAAATCTTTTTCACCATCTTCGGTATAAACCATTTTTATATTTTTGTATCCTATTTTTTTACCAATAATAGAGTTCTTATTTTCTTTAACACCTTTTTTCCAAACAAGAAATTCATCAGGAGAAACTCTTCCTAAAACAATATTTTCGCCTAAACCGTATATAGAATTTATAACCACTGCATCTCTAAATCCCGATTCTGTATCAATAGAAAACATAATTCCAGAAGAAGACAAATCTGATCTAACCATTTTTTGAACAACAATAGAAAGACCTATTTTAAAATCATCAAAACCTTTATCATGTCTATATGATATAGCTCTATTTGTAAAAATAGATGCGAAACATTTTTTACATGCCTCTACAAGTTCGTCTTCTCCTTTTATGTTTAAAAATGTTTCTTGTTGCCCCGCAAAAGAAGCATCTGGCAAATCTTCTGCTGTGGCTGAAGATCTAACAGCAACATCAACATCTACTGTTTTATAAATTTTACAAAGTTCTTTATAAGATTTATAAATTTCTTCTTTTAATTCTTCCGGAAAATCTAAACCGGAAATTAATTTTCTAGATTCTCTACCAACTTTTGCAAGAATTCTTAAATCATATGTTCCTGTTTTTTTATCTTTTTTAAGTTGAGATAAAATTTCTTTTAGTTTTTGTTTTGCACCAGTTTTTTCTAATAAATAAAAATAAGAGTATGCTGATATCGCAAAACCATTTGGAATATTAACCCCTTTTGATGTTAATTTTTGATACATTTCTCCAAGAGATGCATTTTTACCACCAACAAGAGGAACATCTTTTATTCCTATTTCGTTAAACCAAAGAACAAATTGTTTATTTTTTTCCATATTTAATTTTTAACCTTTTTATTACCAATTAATTATAACATAAAAAATATAATTAAAAAATAAAAAAACGTATTTTTACGTTTTTTTATTTTAAATATTTTTTTGCAGTTGTAGCAGCAACAGCACCCATTGCACTTGCAACTATTATTTGTTTTAAATCTGAAAAACCTGTAGTCATATCACCTGCTGCATAAACTCCATCAATATTGGTTTTACAATTTTGATCTATTTTTATAAAACCATTTTCATCCATATCAATATTTAAAGTTTTTAAAAGTATAGAATGAGGAACTGCACCTATTTCTATAAAAACACCATCAACATCTATTTTATTTTCAAAATAAGTATTATTTTCAAGTTTTGTTTTTATATTAATAGAATTAACTTTTTTGTCACCAAATATTTGTAAAACTTCACTATTTTTAATAATTTCAATTTTCGAATTATTTAAAATATTATTTAAATCATTATTATCGGTAGCCGAAAAATCATTCTTTCTAATTATTAAATATATTTTACTTGCTATATTAGATAAATGATGAGCACCTTTTAAAGCAGAATCTCCACTTCCTATTATTGCTGTTATTTTGTCTTTATAAAACATACCATCACAAACTGTGCAATAACTAACTCCTTTACCTAAAAATTCTGACTCACCTTTTATATTTGCTTTTTTTTTATCTGTTCCCAAGGCTAATATTAAAGATTTTCCTTCAATAATTTCACCATTTTCTGTTGATATATAAAAAATATTGTTTGATTTATTTATTGCGTTTATTGTTTCTTTTTTTATTTCACAATTTTTATATCTTTCTATGTGATTTAAAAATTTATTAGATAAATCTTCTCCACTTATTTCTGGAATTGCCGGATAATTATCTACCAGATGAGTCCAAGAAATCATTCCACCAACCTGAGATCCTATTATTAAAACTTTCATATTATATCTAGAAGCATATATTGCTGCGGATATTCCTGCTGGTCCAAGACCAACTATAATTAAATCATACATAATAAATTAAATTAATTTTCTTTATTTTTTTCCAATAAAATGTTTTCTATACTTTCTTCAGTATTTTCTTCAATTTCAGTATTTTTATATTTTTCTGTATCAACTGAAGATAAAACCATTGTAGTTTTTATTTTTGTAATAACTTCAGAAAAAAAATCTAAAATTATTTGATCTATTTTTTTATTAAAATCTTTTATTTTTGTTTCAAAAAAAAATGAAATTTCTTCTTCGTTTGGATTTTTCTCCAAAAATTTATAATATTCTTCTTTGGACTCTTTATCTAACATTTTTATAGACTCATCCCCAATTTTGTTTATCAACAAATCTTCAAGTTCTTTTTCGAAATCTATTCTCTCTTGTTTAGAAAGTAATATATCTGTTTGATTGTAAACTTCATCTATATACTCTCTTAATACTTCCTCTTTCATAGTATATTTTAATTAATTAATTTTTACAATTATAGCATATTTTTTAAATAAAATAATAGAATCAATATTTGATTTTTATAAAGTTTTATGTTAGTTTAAATCAATAAATTGAAAAATATGATTACATCAAATACTGAACAAATATTCAAAATAATAGATAAAAACAAATCTGCTCTTATACTTTTATCTAGAAACTACAATGGAGATGCTATATCATCAGCTTTAGCATTATCTTTATATTTAAAAAAATATGGAAAAGAATCTATAATCGCAATAGAAAATATAAAAAATATTGATAATAAATATAAATTTCTACCAGAAATAAACATTATTACTGAAAAGATTTTTGATCCTTCAAAATTCACAATAAAAATAAAAACAGATAGAATAAAAGCTAAGGAACTTAGTTATGAACCAAAAGAAAATGCTATTGAAATATATATAACATCAGCAGATACAAATGGTTTTAAAAAAGAAGATGTTGAAATAATAGAAAAAAATGTTAGTTTTGATTTTGTTTTTTCTATTGGTGCTAAATCAAAGTCAGATATTGGTTTATATTCTCAAAATTCAGAATTCATAGAAGGCAAAACTCTTATAAATTTGGATATAAATTCTAAAAATGAGAAATTTGGAGATATTAATATAATAGAAAATGAAAAAACATTATCTGAGCTTATTTTTGATATTATAAGCTTTAATAAGATTGAATTTATAGATGAAAATATTGCAAACTGTATTTTAACTGGAATAATAGATAAAACAAACGGATTGAAATCTTTTGACACAACCTCTAAAACATTATCAAATTCATCAAATTTGATAGATCTTGGTGCTGATAAAGATATAATTTCTAAAAATTTATTTAAAAATAAAAAACTTGAAGAAATAAAAAATATTTCCATAATACTTGGAAATACAAAAATTTTTGAAAATTCTATCGCATATTCTATAAATGAAAATATTGAAGAAAGTTTCAATATAAGATCTATATTTCTTGATAATATATTTTATATGGATTCTATAGATATTTTTATTATTTTTAATAAAAAAAATAACATTGTTTATTCTCAAATAATATCTTCAGAGAAATATTCTGCTATAGATTTAACTTCTGATTTTAAATCTATAGGAAATGAAGAAATTGCACAATTTGCTATTTCTAGTCCAGATATAGAAAAAGTAACTGAAATTGTTTTAGAAAAAATAAAACAAAAAATAAAGAAAACAAGTATTTAATACTTGTTTTTTGTTTTAAAAAAAAGAAGGGTCTTTTATCTCTGGTGAAGAATCTACATAAGATAATTAATATTTCTCTGCTTAATTAATTAGCCTGTGTAGATTCTTCAAAATTTTAATAGAGATGACCCTTAAATTATTGAAAAAACTATACCGATTCATGGAAACATACTTTAGGCTAGTTCCAGAAAGTCACTCTAAAGAGATATTCCTCTGGTCCGTAAAATAAGATCCTTTTTGTTTTTGTTGTGACATATCACACTGTTTTGTATAATATATCTTTTTTTGAGAATCAGTTAAGTTCTATGATAAATAGATAAATTTTTTTAACTTTTTATCATAACTACATTATAGCATTTTTTTAACTTTATGTCTATTACCTATATACAAAAATACAAAAAATAGCTTATAAAAGCTATTTTTTTAGAACAAACTTTTTATACAATATTATTAATTTGTTTTCAATTGTTCTATTATTATATCTTTTTATGTTTTTAAATATGTATAAATAATAAAAAGTCGCATTATACGACTTTTCAAATTATTTTTTCATCTTAGAAATTAAATTTTTTATTTTTCTTTTATTATTTCTAGGAAATTGATGTTTTTTAACTAAATTATTTATATCTTTTGAATATAAGTTCAAATCAATGTTTTTATCTCCACAATATTTTTTTGAGTTTTCTAAAAATTTAACAATATTTAATTCAACTTCTAATAGGTTCACTATTATTTCATTTTTATATTCTAAACTTTTATAACCATTAAAAAGTCCTTTTTCTGAAAGATACAACCCTAATATACTGTCTGTATAAGAATTTTTTGGTTCTATATAATATTTCATTTTTGTCCTCCAATTTCTTTATACTATATTTTTTATAAAAAATCAATCTTATTTGTTTTATTGTAAATTTCTTTTAATATGTTAGTATATATAAAAATCATAGGAGGTAAATATGGATTTTGTTAAATATTTTGCTATTAATAATTTTATCAAAATAGCTATTGAAAAAAATAATTGGATAGAAAAAATGAAGGTAATTATATTAAAAATGTACCCATTTGCAACTTCAAAAGAAGATAAAAAAAATTTAGATAAAGTTTTTAAAAAAAATTATAAAAAGTATATAAAACTCATTAGGCCAATAGTTAAAACAAACTTAACTACTTCTGAAATGATTTGTTTTTGTAAACCAGAAACAACAAAAGAAGAAAAAGAAAGGATATTGAATAAAATATCAAAAGAAATTGAAGAGACAACGATGACTTTAACAATTTAATTAATATTATAATACTATAAAGAGCGTTACCAATTGTTGGCTTCGCTCTTATTTTTTGGAAAGCCTATTGTAAGTGAGATAGTCCAATATAGCAAACATAATTTTTGCATCATCAGCTATACGAACGCTCTTCTCTTTCATTTGTTTACCATAATAAGCTAATTCATCTTTTGTTTCATTCCTTTTTTCAGAAATAGCTGTTATAGCACTTGCAACATCAATTTCAATTGGGTGTTTATTGAAGTTAATGTGCATAGTAAGTAGTCCATTACCGGTTGATGTTTCTTTTGTTTCATCAATAGTAATATATAGTTTACCATCTTTCCAAAACTCCCAAATATTAGGAGTTTCTTTTTTTCTTACAATCTTGTAATTCACAAGAGTGCCTCCTAAAATTTGATGAATAAATTATACATTATTTTATTATAAAAGTCAATTGTAATAACAAAAAATTACCTAATGTAAGGTAATTTTTAAAAAGTGGTGGACCGTAGGAGATTCGAACTCCTGACCTCCACGGTGCAAACGTGGCGCTCTACCAACTAAGCTAACGGCCCATTTTTATCAATAAAAAATTGATAAAAACATTATATATTAATTATAAATAATTTTCAATACCCTACATACTACTTATCCTTCTATTCCTCCAAATCCAAGAAAAAATCTACCAAAAATACCAACAAATATTTTTGTCCAAAGACCCGTCAAAACAAATGTTCCTAAAAATATTATAATTAACCCTATTAATTTATATCCAAATCTACTTGATCCTGTTCCCATTTTCTCTTCAAAAAAAGATATTATTCCAAAAGTATTATATAACCATTCTGATTTTATAACCAACAAAGCTCCAAAAATAATCATTATTATTCCTATTATTATGTTCATTTTTTTGTTATTAATTATATATATTTTAGTATTCTAACATGAGGTCTTGAAAGTATCAAAAAAATAATATACAATGTTTTTATCGTTTTAAATGGGTGTGTAGCTCAGCTGGTTAGAGCACGACTCTTATAAAGTCGGGGTCGATGGTTCAAGTCCATTCACACCCACCAGAAAAAATAATTGGTTACATTAGCCAGTTATTTTTGTTTACTATTGATTTTTTATTATTAATATGGTTTAATATACAAACATCAAATATTGGAGGACTTACATGGAATTTTTCCGTAAAGACATAATCCCAAACAATACAACTATTTATATTGGAGGTCCTGAGAAACTTGGAAGACCAACAATTTTTAAAGTTTATTGCTTTGGAGTAGAACAAAGAGAAGTGGAGATGTTTGTTCTGAAAGGCAATGTTTCATTTATTTATAACAATCAAGAAAAACTTGATTTTACTTATGAGCAATTCAAAGAATATTGTTATAAACACAAAAACACAATTGACCCTTTTATTCCTTTCACTTTTGAATTTTATGCTTGTGAATGGACACTAAGAAAGAGTGGCTGTAAAGATTGGAGGATTGTATATCCACAAGCACTCAAAGAGGCAAAAGAAAATACAAAAGTGTTTATTGGAAAAAGAAATAAAAACATCAATCTTCTTGAAAGAATTGAGAATTGGTGCGATTTATTCTTTCCTTGAACAATAGAGAGCTGAAATATGCTCTCTTTTTTATTTATGCAGCTATTATCATTTCTTTGATAAGAGTTTTAACTTGTGGGTCATTAGAATATTTTTTAATATCCTCAAGTAATTTAACAATTCTTAGTCCTTCTGTTTTTGTAGCTTCATATTGTCCTTTTTTAATAGCTAATTTAAATTCTACTTTTTCTGGAATATCTTCATAATTTATACCTTTTGATTTTTTTAATATTGAAGATATGCCAAAATCTTCATTTAATAACTTATCCAAAGTAAAAGAAAAGTCTTTCCAGTATTCTTGTAGATTTTCTGGTAATTCTTTTAAATGCCCTAATAATTTGGCTATATTGTTGTTTATAATTTCAGAATTTTGAATTATGCAATTTAAAGATTTATCCAAATCTTTTGTATTAGATATTTCTTGTTTATTAAATACAAAAGATAAAACTTCCGATATATTTCCTTGTCCATCTTTTAATATAGTTTCTAAAGTATCTTCTGGATTATGTTCAAATTGTTCTTCATAATATTCAAATGCTTTTATTTCAACATATTCAATTTCATTTTCTAAATTTTCACTTTGATTTCTTGGTTTTAAATCTTCTTGATTTGATTTTTCAAAATTCATAAACTTTGTTTTAATAATTTGATTTTATTATACTAAATATATAGTAACTCATCTATGCTCTATATTAAGGAAACCCTTATCTTCTTTGCTGTTCTGTATATTATAGGCAAATAATTCACTAACTTCATTTTTATCCATAAGAATCACTTCTTTAACGTATTTTTTCTCTTCATTTACTCTTGCAATAACCTTACCAAATATGGATATTAGAATGTAACCAAACAACTCACTTTCACCAGAAAAAATAACTACTTAGTAGTTATTTTTTAATAAAAAAAGCCGTCAAAAAAGACGGCCTTTTATTAAACCAAACAAGATTTTTTTTGATTTAATATTTTTTCTGTTTCTAATGAACTTTCTAAATAGAAATTTAAAGATTCTACAATATCATTATTATACAAAGAACCTACTTTTGAGATTATCTCATTTTTTGCTTGTTCTACTCCAAAAGGTTTTTTATATTTTCTATTTTTTGCTATTATTGCGTCATAAGAATCAGCTACTCTAATAATTAATCCTCCAAGACTTATTTCTTTTTCTACTAGCCCTGCTGGATATCCACTTCCATCAACATTCTCATGATGCTGAATGGCAGATGTTTTTATATGTTCAAGAAGTTTTTTAAGGTTAGGATTTACAACTATCATATAATCTATCATTATAGAGCTAATTAAAGGATGTGTATTAATACAAACCCTTTCTTCTGCATTATATTTCCTACCATCATAAAGAAACTTATCGTCCATTATAATTTTAGATATAT
The DNA here is from genome assembly GCA_964532735.1 of uncultured Gammaproteobacteria bacterium. Lineage (GTDB taxonomy): Bacteria > Patescibacteriota > Patescibacteriia > JAGPKW01 > JAGPKW01 > JAJXYN01. The sequence continues at coordinate 21,833 of CAZHKK010000006.1, forward strand.
CATGTAATAAAGCTCCTATAGATATCAAATCTGTTGTTTTTTTATCCAAAAAAGAACAATACATATCATTACATCTTAAAAATTGACATATAATTTTAGTATATTCTCTAACATTAGAAAGATGTTCTATTGTGTCTCGATGAACACCGTTGATATTATATATAGAAGCACATAGAGTATGCAATTCTATCATTCTTTCTCTTATTGGTATAAGATCGTCATCTTCAATTTCAATAATATCATCTTTATAAGATTTTACTAAAACATTGTCAAAATCAGTAACCCCTGAAACACTATCCACGTTTTTGAAAAAATCGAAAACTGCTTCAATTTTAATATTTTTATGACTTATCTCTGCTATATTTGACATAATTAAATCATAATAATATTTATGCAGAGCACCTTTATCGCATTCACAAAATTCAACTTTTTTAATACTCATTATTGATCCCCTTGTTATTTTATTTTCACAAATACAAGTATATATTAATTAAAAAATATTTTCAATATAATATTTTTAATTTAATTAGAGTCTAGAATTTCTTCTCTAGTTTTTGAAATATAAACACAACAAAAAGAAATATGGATAAACCCAATATAAATCCACCTAAGACATCACTAAAATAATGTGCCCCCAAATAAATCCTACTTAAGCCAATAAGTAATATTAGCAATATTATAAAGAACACACTAATATTTATTTTTTTATTATTTTTAAAATTGCTTAATAAAAAATAAATTATAAAACCATAAAAAGCAACCGCTATTGTAGAATGACCACTAGGAAAAGAATAACCATTTTCTATATAATATGAAACAATTGGTCTAGGCCTTAAAAATATATTTTTTAAAATAATATTTGAAAAACCAGAAATCAAAACAGAAAAAAACATTAATATTATAAATTTTTTTTTATTTATAGTAGCTAAATATATTGAAAATAAAAACATAAAACTAAATATTATCAACGGATCACAAAAACTACTGAAAAAAGTAAATATACTTAAAACAATTATGTTTCTTTTTTGAAATAAAAAACTTGACATTATTCCATCAATAACAATTATATTTTTATAAAATAATAAAAACAATAATAAAAACAATACTATACTTAAGAAACTAAAATTAATATCAAAACTCTTTTTTTTATTTAACATTTATAAACTTGAATTATTTCCTATATTATTATAGTTTATCATAAATATAATAAAATAATAAAATGATACTAACAATAATTTCTATTATAACAATATTAATATACGCTTTGTTTTTTATTAAAAATCAAAGATTATCAATCTTGGGTATTATTTTATTATTACCAACATACCTTATTAGATTGAATATATTAGAAATTCCAACAACTTTTTTAGAATTAATATTAATCGGGTCTTTTGTAGGTTTTTTATATAAATTTATAAAATATAGACCTGATATTAAATTTTATAATTTTTTATTACCTTTGATATTTTTTTTAATATCAGCAATAATTTCAACAAAAATATCAAATCAATCTATTCAATCTTTAGGTATATTAAAATCTTATATAATAGAACCTGTTATATTTTTTATAATTTTTATAAATACTTTTAAAACAAAAAAAGAGACTGAAATAATTATAAATACACTTGGAGTAACTGCTTTATATTTATCAATTTATGCTATTTTTCAAAAAATTACAGGAATTGGAATTGGAATAGATGATCCATCTTGGGCAAAAGAAACAACAAGAAGAGTAACTAGCGTTTTTCCATATCCAAATGCATTAGGATTATTTTTAGCACCTATAGTCACAATTTTTTTATTTAGAATAATAATAAAAATTAATCTATCCTGGAATAAAATAAACACATTTATTATTTCTCTAAAAAATCAAAAACTAAATACTCAAAATAATTTTAAATGTTTAATTATAAATTTAAGAATATTTATATTAAATAATTTATTTGATTTGATTGTTCTTTTAACTAGTCTATTTGCTATTATTTTTGCTAAATCTTCTGGAGCATTAATAGGAATTATTTTTTCTATATTTATATTTATTTTTATAAAATCAAAAAATAAATTAACCTTTTTTTTGATTAGTTTCTTATTTATTATTTCTTTAATAACATTACCTTTTACTTACCCTAAAATAAATAAAACCATACTTCTTGGAGATTTTTCTGGAAAAATAAGAATTCAAATGTGGGAAGAAACATCAAAAATGTTAAAAGAAAATTTTATTTTTGGAGGTGGCTTAAATAATTTTAAAGAAGCTTTAAAACCTTATCATAAAAAAACATTTTTTGAATTATATTTATACCCTCATAATATAATATTAAATATTTGGTCAGAGCTTGGGTTACTTGGATTAATTTCTTTTTTATTTTTTATTTATATATTTTTTAAAAAAAATTATATAAATTATACAAATAAAATAGATTCTTTTTGGTTAAAAAATTTAACTGAAAAAATAAAAGTAAATATAGAATACAAAAAAAATACTTCTATAATTTTATCATTGTCTTTTTCTACTTTATTAATACATGGAATAGTTGATGTTCCTTTTTTTAAAAATGACTTATCTATATTATTTTGGATTATAATTGGAATAACAATAATAAACGAGAAGATAGAAGACAATATAATTGTCATAAAATAAATACCAACACTTCACTAAATTTAGCGTTTTTTGTTTGACTTTTTATTGACTTTATGCTTATATAAATGTAAAATTTACTTTATGTTAAATAAGATAATTAGTTTTTATGGATAAAACATATAACGCATCAAAAGTTGAAGATAAAATATATAATAAATGGGAAAAAAAAGGATACTTTAATCCTGATAATTGTAAACAAAACCCAAATTCAGATAAAACATTTACTATAGTATTACCTCCTCCAAACGTAACTGGTATATTGCATTTAGGACATGCTGCCACTTTTACTATACAAGATATATTGATTAGATATAAAAGAATGCAAGGTTATAAATCATTATGGCTTCCAGGAACAGATCATGCAGCTATAGCAACTCAAAATGTTGTAGAAAAACAATTAGCACAAAAAGATAAAACAAAAGAATCCCTTGGGAGAAATTCTTTTATTGATGAATGTTGGAAGTGGACAAACAAATGTCACAACAATATAATTGAACAAACTAAAAAAATAGGTGCTTCTTTGGATTGGTCAAGAGAAAGATTTACATTAGATGAAGGTATAACACTTGCTGTATATACAGCTTTCACAAAAATGTATGAAGAAGAACTTATATATAAAGGACCTAGAATAATAAACTGGTGTAGTTCTTGTGGTTCAACATTAGCAGATGATGAGGTTGATCATAAAGATGTAGAAGGTGCTTTCTATTACATAAAATATCAAATAAAAGATAGTGATGATTTTATAGAAATAGCAACAACAAGACCAGAAACATTACTTGGAGATACTGCTATTGCTGTTAATTCAACAGATGAAAGATATAAAAAATTTATTGGCAAAACGGTAATAGTCCCAATAATAAATAGAGAAGTTCAAATAATAGCTGATGAATATGTTGACAAATCAACTGGAACTGGAGCATTAAAAGTAACCCCTGCTCATGATCCAAACGATTATGCTTTAGGTAAAAAATATGATCTTGATTTTATAAATATATTAAATAATAACGGAACATTAAATCAAAATTCTGGAGAAGATTTTTCTGGAATGACTATCTTAGCTGCGAGAGAAAAAATTATAGCAAAACTTCAAAGACAAGGATTGTTATCAAAAATAGAACCAATAACTCATTCTGTTGGGCATTGTTATAGATGTTCTACTATTGTAGAACCTTTAATATCTGAACAATGGTTTATAGATGTAAATAAAAAAGTAGATTCTTTAAATGGTAAATCTTTAAAAGAAATAACAAAAGAAGCTGTTGAATTAGGAGAAATAGAAATAATTCCAAAAAGATTTGATAAAACATATTTTCAATGGATAGATAATTTAAAAGATTGGTGTATATCAAGACAAATATGGTGGGGTCATAGACTTCCTGTTTATACTTGTGAGGACTGTAAAAAAACTACAGTATCAATAAAAAAACCAAAACAATGTCCTCATTGTAATTCTACAAATTTAAAACAAGATGATGATACATTAGATACTTGGTTTAGTTCAGCACTTTGGCCTTTTGCTACATTAGGATGGCCTAACGAAGATTTTAAAGATTACAACTTGTTTTATCCAAATACAGTATTAGAAACTGCATATGATATATTGTTTTTCTGGGTTGCTAGAATGGTTATGATGGGTAAATATTTAACAGGTAAATACCCATTTAAAAAAATATATTTAAATGGATTAGTATGTGACAAATCCGGACAGAAAATGAGTAAATCAAAAGGAAACGGTATAGATCCTATGACTGTAGTTAAAAATTATGGGGCTGATGCTGTAAGACTTAGTCTTGTTATTGGGTCTACTCCTGGAAATAATATAAATGTTTATGATGAAAAAATTGCTGGATACAGAAATTTTATAAATAAATTATGGAATGTAACTAGATTTGTTATAGATTATAATGAGATATTTGATGATTTAGATGACAGCGACTTAATAAAATTACAAAATCCAAAAGCTCTTGTGTCTGCAAATGAATTAAATCTTGCGGATAATTGGATATTAAACAAAAATAATGAAATTATAGAAAAAGTAACAGAAAAATTAGATACTTATAGAATAGGAGAAGCTGGAGAAATATTATATGATTTTATATGGAGAGATTTTGCTGATTGGTATATTGAAATATTTAAAAATAAAGAATATGGCTGTCAAGATTGGGTTTTGAGATATGTATTAATAAATATTCTTAAATTACTTCATCCTTTTGCTCCTTTTATAACAGAATATTTATGGAATACTATATTTAAAAAAGATAAATACTCTGCTCTTATAAATTCTGATTGGCCTATAGTTAATACTAAATTAAACGACTTAGAGACATTAAATAATTTTGATTCTGTAAAAAATATAGTTTCTTCCATAAGAAATATAAGATCTGAACATAATATCGAACCTAAATTTAAACTTAATACCATTATAATTGATAATGATAAAATAAGTTTAATAGTTGATAATGCAAAAGTTATAAAAGAATTAGCAGGTATAGAAACTATAAAAATATCGAGACAAGCTCCCTCTGAAAATAATTTTGTAAAAATAGTTTCTGATATTTTTGAAATATATATAGAACTTACAAAAAAAGAATTAGATGAAATATTGAAAAAAAATGAAAAAGAAATTAAATTTTTACAAGATTCTATAAAATCTATAGAAGCAAAATTAAATCAAAAAAATTTTTTAGAAAAAGCTCCAAAAGAAATTGTTGAAAAAGAACAAGAAAAATATAAGAGTTTTAAACAAAGACTTGAAAAATTAATTAAACAATAAAAAAAGAAAGTGTTTTAACACACTTTCTTTTTTTGTTTATTTCACATTATCTTTTTGGTATATTTATAGTATTTTTACTAAATAAAGCTGATACTGTTTTTGAACCGTTCATAGTTAAAATACATGTTGAATTTGAACCAGAACTAACACAATCACCTAACCATTTTGTAAATGTATATCCTGATATTGGAGTTGCAATAATTGTTGCTTTTTCATTTAAATTGTATGTTGCTTTATCTGAAGAAACAGAACCTCCAGTTGTTTGAGCTAATGTTAAACTTACTGTTGGTATATTTATAGTATTTTTACTAAATAAAGCTGATACTGTTTTTGAACCGTT
>CAZHKK010000006.1:27689-29478 GCA_964532735.1 uncultured Gammaproteobacteria bacterium
TTGGTATATTTATAGTATTTTTACTAAATAAAGCTGATACTGTTTTTGAACCGTTCATAGTTAAAATACATGTTGAATTTGAACCAGAACTAACACAATCACCTAACCATTTTGTAAATGTATATCCTGATATTGGAGTTGCAATAATTGTTGCTTTTTCTCCTTCTTCAAAATAATCTTTATTGGGAATTATATTAAGACTACCTCCAATAGTTTCAGACAATCTAATTCTTGGCTTAGAACCAAAATTTGCCATCACATTAACATTGCTATTAATATTAAAAGTACAGGTTGTTAAATTTCCAGAGCAAACTTCACCAGTCCATCCTAAAAATATAGAATCATTATTAGGGTTAACTGTTAAAGAAATTTGAGTATTTGAATCATAATTTTCAGAACCAGAATAATGATTAGGTCTTACCGAATTTGTTATATAGCCACTTCCAGAACCAAGTTTTGAAATGTTTAAATTATATTGATTTATTAATGGAGTAGTTGTCGAAGTATTTGTAGAAGTTGTTGTATTACTATTATTTTGATTTGAATTTGTATTATAATATGTTGTATTATAAGAAACTACTACTGTTGGTGTTGAAAAATAAGCAATAACATTTAAATTTTCGTTACAAACCACTTTACAATCTCCTTTTCCACTACTAGCACAATCCCCACCCCATCCTATAAATTCATAACCATAATCTGATATTGCATACAATGTAACATCAGAATTTAAAACATAAGTTTTAACAAAATCTTTTTTTGTATATGTTATGTTTTGATCATTTTGAATCATTGTTACATTACCAGAAGCATTATTCGCATTTTCAACAATAAGGGATAATGATCTTGTTTCTGGAGCTATAATAATCTCTTTTTCTGTTTCATTATTATTTTCAATTGATGCTGATTCAACTTTTTCTACATATAAAGTTCCTGTTTTTATTTTCTCTATTTCAGATTCTTTTACTTTTATAGATAAATTTTTTAATGTTTTTAAAGCAGTTTCTCCAGATCCTAAATAATATTTTCTAAGATTTATTGTATCTATATACCAAGCTTGTCCCTTGTCTTGAACTTGCACAAATATTCTTCCACTTATTTTTTCTGCAAAAGTATAATCTCTCCAATTTGAATATTTTTCTGTTGGTAATTTTATTCTAGCTATATCTTTATTAGATATTCCAACACCAAGTTTTTTCATAATAAGAACTGCATCTTTTTCTGAATTTAAAGGAAACTTCTCTTTTTTTAATGGATCAACATACCAAGTATTTGAATTATTTTCTGATTGAATTAAAATTTTTCCATAATATTTAGTTATAGAACTATCATTTTTTGAAAACACAAAAAATGGAGAAATTGAACTTATAAATATAAAACCAATAATAAATTTTTGTATTAATTTTTTTGTCATTTTTTTAATATAATTTGGTTATTTTGTATTTTTTTATAATAACATATATTTGCTTTTTTGTCAATAATACATCATAATATTTTTGAAATAAAAATACCCCAAAGTTTTGATTTAACTTTGGGGTTTTCTGGTTTATACTACCATCTAGTAATAAACCACCCATCTCCAGATGCTGGAGATGTGTCTTCAACAAAAACACACCATCCATCAGAATCTGAAATCCACGAAGCTGTAATAATTTTACTTCCGGCTTCAATTATATTGTTATTTTTATCTACAATATAATCTTTTCCTTCTTTCACGAGCCAAAATCTCTTGAAAGAAGTTTTATCCGAAAGTGTTATTTCTTTCAAAGGCTTACCAGTCGCATTACCT
>CAZHKK010000006.1:29578-33499 GCA_964532735.1 uncultured Gammaproteobacteria bacterium
TTTTTTGGAGTAGATGGTGGTGGAGAAACAGGTGTTTCCTCTTGTGTTTTTACAACAGTAACAACACAAGGATCTGAATAAACTCCATCAACCATCGCAGTAACTTCTGCAACACCGATGGAAATTCCATTCACGATTCCGTCTTTAACCGTGATGATATTTTCATCACTTGAAGACCAAAAAATTTTTTGACCTTCTTCTGAGGGATTTATAGAAGCTATCAACATATCTTCTTTTCCCTCTTCTATTGTTATAGAATTTTTATCTAACTCAATAACAATATCTTTACTTTCTGTTTCTGTAACTTCTGCAACAGTTTCCATTTCGGTTTCATCAACATTTCCATAAGGTTGCATACAACCTACCAGAAACATTAATAATAAAGATATAAAAACCACTGATAAATTTTTCATAATTACTCCTTGCCAATCTTTTGGCTTTTTTATAATAACATATATTTGCTTTTTTGTCAATAATATGTTTTTAAATTATTTTTCTTATTTTAGTAAATCAAAGTTCCACACTTTTCCACAGTTGTTTATTTTTATTTTTTTGTATATAATATTTTTCATAGTAGGAGCTAGTAATTGGGATTTAATTTAAACAAATAATTTTGTTGTTGTAAATAAATTCTTCTCTGCAATTTATTTTCTAAAAAGACAATAAGTTATTTCTAAAATTCTGATTACTTAGCTCTTATTTTTACTCTCTAATTAAATTCCCGTATTGATGGAATGGTTGGATGAGATTAAAAAAATCGAACCTTAGTTCGATTTTTTTATTTTTTATAAAACATTTTTTAGATACCTACTTGTATAACCTTTATTGCTTTTTACAACAAATTCTGGAGTTCCTTCTATTACTATATTACCGCCACCTTCACCACCTTCTGGTCCCATATCTATTATCCAATCAGCAGTTTTTATAACATCTAAATTATGCTCTATTACTAAAACTGTATTTCCTTTATCTACAAGTTTATGAAGTATAGTTAAAAGCTTATTTACATCCTCAAAGTGTAATCCAGTTGTTGGTTCATCTAATATATATAATGTTTTTGTTGTAGACTTTCTAGATAATTCTGTTGCTAATTTAATTCTTTGGGCTTCTCCTCCTGATAAAGTGGTAGCACTTTGACCTAGTTTAATATATCCTAACCCTACATCATTTAAAACCTTTACTTTCGAATAAATACTAGGAATATCTTTAAAAAATAAAAGAGCATCTTCTACTGTCATATCTAAAACATCAAATATATTTTTTTCTTTATAATAAATCTCTAAAGTGCTTTCATTATATCTTCTACCCTTACAATTATCACAAACTATATAAACATCTGGTAAAAATTGCATTTCTATTTTCATAACACCATCACCATGACAATTTTCACATCTCCCTCCATCTACATTAAAACTAAACCTTCCAGAACTAAATCCTCTAATTTTTGCTTCATTTGTTGATGCAAATAAATCTCTTATAAAATTAAATATACCCGTATAAGTTGCAATATTACTTCTTGGAGTTCTTCCTATTGGTGATTGATCTATGTTTATAACTTTATCTATATTTTCTATACCCTTTATTTCTTTATGATTACCTATTTCAACTTTTGAACGATAAAATTTTTTTAACAAACAATTTGCCAAAATATCAATCATAAGAGTTGATTTTCCTGAACCAGAAACACCTGTCAAACTAACAAATTTATTTAAAGGAATTTTTACGTCTATATTTTTTAAATTAAATTCTTTTGCTCCTATTATTTCTATAAATTTATTACCATCATTTCTTCTTTTATAGTTTATATTATTTTTGTTTTTAAAATAATTTTCTCCAACTATTTTTTTACCAGATAAATATTGTCCTGTTAAAGATTTTTCATTTTCTTTAATACCTTCTATATCACCTGCATAAACCAATTCTCCTCCATGTTTACCAGCCAAAGGTCCAATATCTACTATATAATCAGAGGATTTCATAACATCTTCATCATGTTCTACTATTAAAACAGTATTGCCTAAATCTTTTAATCTTTTTAAACTTTCTATAAGTTTATCATTATCTCTTTGATGAAGTCCTATTGTTGGTTCATCTAAAACATAAATTACTCCTGACAAGGATGAACTTATTTGTGTTGCTAATCTTATTCTTTGAGATTCTCCTCCGGACAATGTTGTAGAGTTTCTAGATAAAGACAAATAAGACAACCCTACGTTTCTTAAAAAATCTATTCTTAATAAAATTTCTTTTAATACTTTTTCACAAATTTGTTTTTCTCTTTCAGATAAATTACTTAAAACATTTTTAAAAAAAACAGAAGCATCATCCATGTTCATTTCTGAAACATCTATAATATTTTTATCTTCTATAAAAACGTTTAAAAACTCTTTTTTTAATTTCTTTCCATTACATTCTGAGCATTTTTCAATCTTCATATATTTTTCTATTTCAGTTTTTGAATACTCAGAACTTGTTTCTTTATATCTTCTTTCCATATTTGGTATTATCCCCTCATATGGCATCTTAAATTTTCCTAAATCATAAAGAGTTGACCCCGTTCCATATAAAATAATATCCATTTCTTTTTGGGAAAGTTTTTCAATTTTTTTAGACAAATCTATTTTTTCAACTTTTGATACTTGTTCTAATATTTTATAATTCCATCCTTTTGATGATATTATTTTTTGCCAAGGCAAAATTGCACCCTCTTCTATTGAAAGTTTTTTATTTGGAATTATTAAATCTGGATCTATTTTTTGTTTTATACCTAAACCACCACAAGAACTACAAGCTCCATATGGACTATTAAAAGAAAAACTTCTTAAAGATATTTCTGGGAAAGATATATCACATTCTACACAAGCAAAATGTCTAGAATAAAAAATATCTTTTGTTTCTATTTTTTTATTTTCTTCAAAAATATTATTATCTATTTCTATATTTACTATTAATATACCATTTCCTAAATCTAAACCTGTTTCTACAGAATTAGAAACTCTCTCTCTCTCTTCTCTTTGTTCTTCTTTTGATAAATTATCTTCTAAAATAATTCTATCAATAATTATTTCTATTGTGTGTCTTTTTGTTTTTTCTAGTTCTAATTCTATTGCTTCTTCTATATCATATATATATCCGTCTATTCTAACTCTAACATATCCAGAACTTTGTATTTTTTCTACGACTTGTTTATGTTCTCCTTTTTTACCTCTAATTACTGGTGCTATTATTAATATTTTTTTATTTTTTGGAAGATCTAATATTTTTGATATTATTTCATCTATAGATTGTTTTGAAACCAATTTTCTACATTTTGGACAATGTGGTTTTCCTATATTAGTCCAAAGTAATCTCATATAATCATATATTTCTGTTGTTGTTCCAACTGTTGATCTTGGATTTTTTGCTATATTCCTTTGGCTTATAGCAATTGTTGGTGACAATCCTTCTATTTCGTCAACATCTGGCTTTTCCTCTAATCCTAAGAATTGCCTAGCATAAGAAGATAAACTCTCCACATATCTTCTTCTGCCCTCAGCATAAATAGTATCAAAAATTAAAGATGATTTTCCTGATCCTGATAAACCCGTAATGGTAGTCATTTTATTTTTTGGAATTTCTACTGTAATATTTTTTAAGTTGTTAACTCTTGCGCCACGAACAACAATACTTTTTGGTTCCATATTGTCTTTGGTTTTAGGTTTAAATATGTCGCAAGTATACAATAAAAAAATAAAAAAGTAAATGAAATATAATAAAAAAATATTTGATTTTTGTTTAATTTTATTATAATATATAATTCATATATGCGGGTATGGTGAAATGGTAGACACGCGTGCCTTAGGAGCACGTGCCGAAAGGCATGGGGGTTCAAGTCCCTTTACCCGCACCAAGTAAAATTAGCTTATATTGGCTAATTTTTTT
>CAZHKK010000006.1:33599-45663 GCA_964532735.1 uncultured Gammaproteobacteria bacterium
AAATTAGCTTATATTGGCTAATTTTTTTATTAGCAAATGGACTGATTATAACCTAAATTTGACTTTTAACTTAAAAAGATGTATAGTTTATAAATCAAATTTCATAGGAGGGATTTTATGTTTCAAGTAAGAAGAAATCAAAAAACTCCCAATATAGTGGAGTTTTATCATAAGGAGTATAAAGAAGGTAAAGAACCTGAAATTACTCTGGATGAGAAAGATGGCAATCTTGTTCTCTATAAGACATTCAAAAATGGTCCTGTAAGTGTTAATGTAATATTTTACATTAACGCCAAAATTGAAAAAAGGAGAAACACAGAAGAAGAAAGAAAAAACTTTATGTTTCAACTCAAAGAAAAATGCTCTCATATGGGAGATGCTTTGAGAATAAACGAAGCATTGATGGATTATAACTGGTTTGAATCTGGTTATAATCGTCGTGACTTTCTCTGATGAGCAGACTAAAACAATTGTCTGCTCTTTTTTATTTTATGCAGATAAAGCATCTAAAGCATTCTCATAAGACTTTATTATATCTAAATACTGTCTTACTACTTCTATTTTATATTCTCTTGGGAGTTTTGTATTACTTTTTATTTCATCTTTATTTTCTTCTAATTTTATCAAAACTACTTCTAGTCTTGATTTTTCTTCACTTAATAACCTTTTATTATCCAATATATCAAAAGTTTCAATACCATAAATATATGAACTTAAATTTTCAAAATCAAAATTTGAAATGACTTGTTTTGTATCTGTCATCATATCAATATCTCTGCCTAAACTTGCTAAAATATCTGGATTTGTATTGTTTTCTAGTCTTTTTTGTAACCTTGCTATAGTTTCATCAAATTTATCAATATATGCTTGCTTTAATACAGGAATACCATCTTCTAATAAACCTTCAAATATTTCATTATTCATTCTTGCACTTAAATTTCCAGAATTTTGTGCATCTGATATTTCTCTTCTTTGTTCTGATAATCTTGCAGAAGCCTTGCCTATTAATAGATTATTAGTACTAGCATTATTCATTTGTTTTCTTAGAAAATCATCCACTTTTGAAATATACCCATTTAAAGTAGTTTTTATTTGAATTAAGTTTCTATCGTTACCATCTGATATTTTACCTGCTTTTCTTTCTTTTTCTTCTTCTGTTGGGTTCCATTTAAAATTAGGACTTAAAGACATAATTATGTTTTTATTAATTATAGCTTTATTATACTCAAATAAAATAATTGAATCAATTTAACTTACTCATCAATATTTCAAACCTCAAAACATTATTTTTATCTTTGAAATATGTTATAATAGAGTCAATTAAGTTGCACCAGATTAAATTAGCTTTATTGACTAGTTTTTTTGTTAATAAAAAAATAGACCCAAATTAGATTAACTATGGGTCTTTTTGATTCATTATTTATTTATCTTTGATAAAATATTTTTAATTTTTTCAGTTTCCAAAAAAGGTCTATCCTTATTGAAAATAATACCAAATTTTTCAACCTCCAATACAGATTTATAATTAAAAATTTTAATTTTTTGATATGTTGATTTTTTATTTTTTGGATTTTTAAAATAAACACTACTTTTACAATTTGGACATTCATCAACTTTATCGTTTATAATACCAAATTCATTTTTTCCAGAAAAATAAAATGGCTCAAATTTTTGATTACATTTTTCACAAATAACATACTCTATAGAAAACATAAATAATCCTCCTTATTTATTTTTTAATACATTAACATAATTATATAAAAAAACAAATTATTTTGAACTATTTTTTGAAAGAGCACCCATTAATATAGAAAAAAATGCTGCAATTATTAAAGAATATTTAAAATTGCTCGGAAAATAAACAGCAAAAATTATTAAAACTATAGACACAAAAACCCTTCCTATAGAGTTGGAAACCTCTCTCATTACAGTATGTTCATCTATTAATTCTCCCTTATTGCCTATACTTTCATAAAATCTAGACTCATAAGGAATTCTTAATACTGGCTCTGCAATTTTTTGATAAGATAAAAAAATAAATAATTGTATATTTGTTGAAGACAACATTTTTCCCAACCAACCAAATCCATAAATAAAACCACCCAACTTTATTATTGATGCTTTGTTTTTTTTATCTGAAATTTTACCTATAAAAAAATTTATAACCAATGTTGTTAAAAAAACCAAAGACATTATTATGCCTATAGAATTTATATTACCCCCCATAAATAAAAATATAATTATTGGCCAAGCTATAATTTTCATTAAAGCCTCCCCGCCTTCTGAAAAACCTATAAAAAAGTTTCTTATGTATAATTTTGAAAATATTTTTTTAAAAGTTTCTAAAAAACCAAAAGAATAATCTTGTTTTATATTGTCTATTTTAAATAATGGTATCAAAGAAAATATATATATAAAAACAGTTAAAATAAATAACACATTAAAACCTAATTTACTTATAATAAGAGAAGATGCCACTGGTAAAAAAACTCCTATTATTGCTAATATATTTTTTAAACTACCTATTTGAGATCCTCTTTTTTCCTTGTCCCCAAAAAGAGAAAATCCAATATGATAATTCGTCCAATACATAGATCTTCCCAAAAACGAAGATAGTAAATAAATTATTAATCCTACTTTTAAATTAAAATTAAATAATATAAAACTAGCATAATTTATGATAAAAAAAACACTTCCTATTATTATAGATTTTTTTATACCTATTTTACTAGAAATTTTTGCACCAAATATAAAACAAAAAATACTTAAAAAAGAGTCTATTAAAAATAATACCAAAATATTTGTTAGTGAAAAATTTAATTTTTCATATATAAATATTATAGAAAATATAGAAAGCATAGAATCTGCTATTGCTTGTATTTTATAACAACCGAGCAACATTGATAAATTTTTATTATAATATGTTTTTATTTTGTTAAATTTAAATACTTTCATTTTTTATATTTAATATCATACAGTTAATTATATACAATATATTTATTTAATAGATGATAAAAATTTTGTAACATCTTCTATTTCCCACATTTTATCAGGAGGAATTATTTCATCTATTTTTTCTAGTATTATATTTATAGAATCTTTTAATAAATTTATTCCATCTTTTGTAATAGTTGCATAACGAGCTCTTCCGTCTTTTTCACTCAGATCTCTTTTTACAAAACCTATTTTTTCCATAGGAATTAAAACCCGCGTAACACCAGATGCTGTTAATCCTAACAAATCTGCTAAATCTATTCTTCTTAATCTTTTGTCATTTGAATTACTTAAATGATAAAGAATCATAAACTCTACAAACCCCAAATATCCACATAATTTTCTAGATAAAATAGAGTTTGCTTTATATAATTGTAATAAAAAGTCTATTTTTTTATTCATTTATTTAATTGATTAATCAATTATATATCAATTACTTTTTTAGTCAATATTTTATAAATATTATTTTATACTCTATGAAATATTTATTCCTTATAATATTAAAATTAAAATTATTTTTATTTGTATAATTTAAAATAAAATTTTTTATACTTCTTGAATATTTATAATTCTGTATATTTGCTTTTATTGATATATATTCTTCTATTGAATTTATTTCAATAGAAATATTATTTTCTCCGCTTTTATTTTTTATATATTTCCAAAAATTATTTAAAACAATCTCTATTACTTGCATTAATTCAAAGGCATTTATTTCTATTTTATATGGTTTACCTATTTTTAATATTTTAAAATTAATTTTATTTTTAAATTTTAGATTTGTTTTTAATAATTCATAAATAGAAAAAATTAAAAAATTTACATTAACAAAACTAGAATTTTTTTTGTTTATAATCTTCGTAAGATATAATAATTTATTTAATAAATTTATTATATTATCAGAATTTATAATTTGATCTTTTGTAAATTTTTTTAAATCATTATCTATATTTTCATCACTTATTTCATTTAAAAGTAAATATATTGGAGTTAATTTGTTTTTTATATTATGAACAACGCCTACAACATTTTTTCCATAAGTTATATATAATTCATTTTTCAAAAAATTTTCTTGAGTTTTTGTATACTTATTCATATAGAATTTAATTTTACTTACTAATAAATATAAACAAAAAGAAAAAGAAAAAAATAAAATAAAAATATCAAAATATATAAATTTATAATGTATGTATTTTATATTTATTATTAATAAATATAAAGTTGATAATATTACAATTAAATAATTTATAATAAAAAAACAATAAAAGAATTTTTTAATAATATTTTTGTAAGACATATTTTTTAATTAATCTATTTTACCTATATAATAACCAACATTTCTTATACTTTTTATTAAGGTTGTATTTGTGGTTTTTTTTATTTTCTTTCTTATATTTTTTATAAACACCTCTACAATATTTGAAAAAGGAGTATCGTTATAATCCCATACTTGATCAAATAATTTATATTTATTAAATATTATATTTTGATTTCTAAAAAATAATTCTAAAATATTATATTCTTTTTTTGTTAAATTTATTGATGTTTTTTTAAAAAATAATTTTTTTGAATTTGTATCTAAATAAAAATTATTGTATTTTATTATATCGTATATGTATTTATTATCTTGTCTCTTTAATAAACTTTTTATTCTAAAAAATAACTCATCTTTATTAAAAGGCTTTTCTAGATAATCATCTCCTCCGTTTTTAAATCCATTTAGTAAAAATTCTTTTTGTTTATTTGATGTCAAAAAAATTATTGGCGTATTTTTTCCAGACATTCTTAATTCTTTACATAAATCTAAACCATTTTTATTTGGTAAATTTATATCAATTATTAATAAATCATACGAATTTATCTCTGCTTTTAATAAGCCAATTTTTCCGTCCATTTCATAATCTACTATATAATGTTTTTTTAGAATATTGTTTACAATTTTGATACTATTGATATCATCTTCTATATATAATATTTTCATTTAATTAAAATTTTTATTAGAATTTATAAATTATATCATAAAGCAAATGAAGAAATGATGAATATTTAAATAAAAAAATAAGAACTAAATTGTTCTTATTTTTAATATTCTTTCTATATCAAATATTATAATTTCTTTTTTGTTTGTATTTATACACTTTAATGCATCAAAAGTTTGATTTTTTATTTTATATTTTTCAATAATAGATATTGGAACTATTTCTTTTTTTATTTTATCCCCATTGTTTTTTATATATATAATTTCTGTTATATTTTTTTTATCAATATTTTCATTTAATTTTTTTATTTTATCTATTTTTGATAAATTTAAATCTGAATTTTTTTTATGCAACTTTTTAATATACTCAACGACTCTTTTATCTAATAATATATGTTCTTTTTTTATTTTAGTTTTTAAAATTATTCCGTCCAAACTTACACACCTGCTTAAGGCTACATATACTTGCCCATGAGCAAAGGTTCTATTGCCAAAATCTATTAAAACCTTATCAAATGTTTTTCCTTGGCTTTTGTGTATAGTTATAGCCCATGCTAATTTTATTGGATATTGAATGAAAGATCCTACCGGTTTTGACTCTAAAGAATCTATAGAATCATTATATACATAATTAAATATATCCCACTTGTAAGGCTCTACTTCTACAATTTTTCCGTCTTCTAATTCTATAACTATAAGATCATTTTTTATTTCTTCATTTGTGCCATTTTCTACTATATTTGATATTTCTATTATTTCTTTAATTTTTCCAACGCTTCCATTTACCCATCTTCCATTTGAATCATTATTTAATAACATTACCTGTGCTCCTTTTTTTAATCTTAAACAATTATCTGTCGGAAGATAATTGTTATCGAAATCACCCTTTATTAAACCATTGTAAACATATTCTTTACTTTTTATTTCTTTTATTTTATTTAAATTTATTTCATCTGCCTTTTTATTTGTTGTTGTTAAATTTATATAAAAATCTTTTTCTCTTATTTCATTTTCTTTATTATACCTATCATTTAATAATGCCAAATGATTTGTTTTTATAGAATTGCTTCTTATTATGTTTAAAAGATTTATAAAAATATTATCTTTTTGTCTGTATATTTTATTTAATTCTATAAAATCAAAATCAAAAATTTTAAAAACTTTTGATGAAAAAAAATATGGAGTTTCATAATGTTCTTGGAATATTTTTTTTTCATTTTCTGTTATTACTGGAGGTAATTGATATAAATCTCCTATTAATATCATTTGTATTCCGCCAAAATTTGCAGATTTATCTTTTCCATTTAATCTTAAAAATTTATCTACACAATCTAATAAATCAGCTCTAACCATTGATATTTCATCTATGATTATACAATCTATTTTTTTATATAAATCTGTCTTTTTTTTTCTTATACGAGATTCTGTAATATTTGGTTTAAAATCAAAAAAAGAGTGAATTGTTTGACCTTTTATATTTAATGCAGATACTCCTGTTGGTGCTAAAACTACAATTCTTTTTGATGTTTTATATCTAAAATAAGATAATAAAGTTGATTTACCAGTACCTGCCCTACCTGTTAAAAAAATATTTTTATTTGTATTTTCCATTAAATTAAATGCATTAACAAAATCTTCATTTAATTCAATTTCTGAAAATTTATTTTGCATTTTATTTTATTATTTCTATTATTTTTGTTTTAGCAAAAAGTCCAGATTTTATAAAAATACAACTCTTAGAAACATTAAACTCTTTTGATAAAAAACTTATTAAAGCTTTATTTGCTTTTCCTTCTATTTGTGGAGCTTTTATTTTTATTTTTAATATATTATCTTTAAAATTAACTATCTTATCTTCTTTACTATTTGGTTGTATTTGTACTTTTAGTATCATAATAATGTTTTATAAATAAAGTTTAACATATAATGACAAAAAACGAAAAGAGCGCATTGTAATGCGCTCCTGCGAGATACTATTCAATAATATTATTTTCTTTTAAAAATTTAATAACTTTTTCATTTTTTAGAACTCTCTTTAATTGATTTTGATATTCTGGGTGTTCTAAATTTTTCTTAATATTTTCAAAATCAGGATGAGAAGTATAATGTGATTTTGCTAATTCTATTTCTTTATTTAAATCTTCTTCACTTATTTCTATTTTTTCTTCTTCTGATATTTTTTCTAAAACCAAAGACATTTTTAATCTTTCCTCTGCTTTTATTTTAAATTCATCTTGCAATTCTTCTTC
Organism: uncultured Gammaproteobacteria bacterium; assembly: GCA_964532735.1. Classification (GTDB taxonomy): domain Bacteria; phylum Patescibacteriota; class Patescibacteriia; order JAGPKW01; family JAGPKW01; genus JAJXYN01. Next base: position 40,821 of record CAZHKK010000006.1, read on the forward strand.
TGTTTTTTTAATAGATGATTTATAGTTTTCAAAATCCATTCCGCCTTGTTCTATATTAGATTTTAATTCATTGACCATTTTTTTTGATTCTAATATAACAAGTCTTTCTGGTATTTCTGAAATTTTTGAATTTTTTATAATATCTTCTAACATTTTTACTGACAATTTTTCATCTTGTTTGTTTAAATCTTCTTGAATTATGTTTTGTTCAATTTGTTTTTTGAAATCTTCTAATTTTTCAAACTTTAAAGTTTTAGCAAAATCGTCATTAATTTCTGGTAATTCAATCTTATTTATAGCATTAATTTTTACTTTAAATAAAACTTTTTTGTTTGCTAATTTTTTTTCAAAATAATCTTCTGGGAAAATTAATTCAAATTCTTTTAAATCTCCAACTTTTAATCCTAATATGTTTTCATAATATCCTGGAATAAATCTTTCCTTCTTTACTTCTTCTTTAAAGTTTTTATAACTACCATTTTCTAAAGGAACTCCGTTTATAAATAAATCTAGATCTATATCCGCCTTATCTCCATCTTCTATAACTCCATCATTTTTAGCAATTTCAGAAGATCTCATTTTTCTTAATTCTTCTATTGTTTTTTCTATTTTTTCTTTAAATTCTTTTGAATTTGTATCTTGTTTTTCTCTTTTTATTTTTAAATCTTTATATTTTCCTAATTTAATTTCTGGAACAAGCATTAATTCAGCTGTAAAAATTATAGGATTACCAGGAGCTAATTTTTCTATTTTAATTTCTGGTTCATAAAAAACCTTCTCTTTTATATCTTGAGATTGTAAAGCTTCATAATAAGATGATTCTACTATTTTTTGTAAAGCTTCTTCATATACAACCATTTCTCCGACTTTTGCAACAACCATATTATAAGGAGCTTTTCCTGGTCTAAATCCTTTTATTTCAACATGTTCAGAAATATGTTCTGCAGCGTGTTCTATGTGTTTTTTATAATCTTCAAATGGAACTTCTATAGTAAATATCAACTTTCCATTTTCTTGTTTCTTAGTTGTATTAATCATGATTTAATAGTTATTTTTTAATGTGTCTTATTATATCAGAAATTATTATTTTTTCAATATTTGTAATAAATAATAGCCATTTCATAAATGGCTATTATTTATTTTTTTATTTATTTTTACTTATTAATTTATTGTATCATTTGTTCTATAACTTATTAAAGAACCAATAAATAAAGAAGTTAATAACAAACTAAATATCCATCCAACAAAAGGAATAACTATCAAAATTGTATAAATCAAAACTCCTACTAACAAAGATAAATACATTGAATTATTTTTATTTTTGATAACTTTTGCTAAAAATAACTCTCCTATAAAAATTGATGCAAAAATTGATGCAAAAAACATTAATAATGCATAAATTCCAATAACTACAAATGCTAATTTTACACCTATGATTGTTATTAATAATAATAAAGAAATTATCGGTACAACTATTATAAATAAAGCCCCTTTTCCTAATTTAGATAATAAATTATTCTTTGTATTTTTATTTATATTAGAAATTTCTTTTGAGAAAAATTTAATTAATACCAATCCAATTATTAATATTGCAAATAAGCTAAATGTTAATTTATTTAAAATTCTAGATTTTATTGATTCAAAACGATAATTTTGAACTTGATTATTTGCTGCTCTTTTTGTTACCTCTCCCAAAACTATATTATTTAAATCCGCTGATAATTCTGATGATTCTAATATTTCTAAATTATTATTTATTTTTGTATTTCCATTAAAACTTATAGAATTTGAAATTATAGAAGCATCTCTATTTATAATTGAATTCATTGAAACAGAAGAAGATTCTATGGATAAATCTCTACCTATATTAGCATTTAAATTAACAGAACTTCCACTCGCAAATAAATCTTGACCTATCTCTGACGTATTAGAAATAGTTATTAAATTACCTACTATATAGGCATTTTTATTAATTTTAGAATTTAAATTTACTAAATTACCTGCTAAAAATCCACCATTTATATTATTAGCTCCTATTGTTAAAACATTTCCTGCGCCAAAAATATTTCCATTGACTTCCCCTATAATGTTTAATGTATTTCCTGCAATAAATAAATTACCATTTATTTTTCCGGAAACTATTATTTCTGAACCAGCTAAAAATGCGTCCCCGTTTATAGTTCCTTTAATATCTATGGTTTCGCCTGATGCAAAATAAGATTTGTCTATTATTTGATCTTGTTCTAATAGAACTAATTTTGTAGCATTAATATTCTTTATACAAATGAAAGATACAAAAAATATTAATAATACTGAAAAAACACTAGACAATAAAAGTGCTTTATTTTTTTTCATTATTTTAATTTAATTATTTATTTTTTTATTATATCATTTTTTATTTAGTAATAAAATATTAATATTTATAAATTATATTATTTTATGTTATAATTACTACATAAATATAAAAATATGGAAGAAAAAAATATTTCACCAGAAATAAATAAATTAATAGATAACTTTATTTCTTACATAGAAATAACTAAAAATAGGAGTTTAAAAACTGTAAATAATTATAAAAGATATTTATATAGATTTTTTGATTTTGCTAAAATAGACTCTATAAGCAAATTAAATTCTGAAACAGTAAATGATTTTATTCTTTATATGAGAAGACAAAATGGAACAAGAGATGGGGAAATGAAAACAAACACAAGAAATTATCATCTTATTGCATTAAGAATGTTTTTGAAATATTTAGCAAAAGTAGATATAAAAAGTTTAAGTCCAGAAAAAATAGAATTAGCAAAACAACAACCAAGACAAGTTGAATTTTTAGAAAAAGATGAATTAAAAAAAATAATAGAAGCACCTGATTTAACAAAAGAAAATGAACTTACAAAACTTAGAGATAAGGCTATTTTAGAATTATTATTTTCTACCGGACTTCGTGTTTCAGAACTTTCAAATTTAAATAAAGATAATGTAAATTTAAACAGGGAAGAATTTTCCATTAGAGGAAAAGGTGGAAAAGTTAGAGTTGTTTTTATTTCAGAAACCGCAAAAAATGCATTAAAAAAATATTTAAATTTTAGAAAAGATACGTCTCAAGCATTATTTGTTAGAACAGATCTTGATCCTAAAAATTATTCTTTAGAAAATTTAACAACTAGATCTATCCAAAGAATTGTAAAAAAATATTCAAAAATAGCTGGGATAACAAAAAAGGTTACCCCTCATACGCTAAGACATTCTTTTGCTACAGATTTATTATATGAAGGAGCAGATATAAGATCTGTCCAAGAAATGCTTGGTCATTCTAGTATTACAACTACACAGGTATATACTCATGTTACAAACAAAAGATTAAAAGAGATTTATGATAAATTCCATAATAAAGAATAAATTTAGTATTTACAAATAGTGTTTTTTATGATAATATTATATTCATTGAAATGCGCTTGTAGTTCAGTGGATAGAATAGGAGCCTTCTAAGCTCTAGACCCAAGTTCGATTCTTGGCGAGCGCACCAATTATTTAAAAACAACTCTAAAAAGGAGTTGTTTTTAAATATAATTTTTTGGAACATCGCTCCAATTACCATGTATATTACACTTTACAATTGCATGATACTTATCGGTTACTTTCCAATTTCTTGGTGTCCATTCATTTATTTCGCTTAAGTCTCTATCTGCTTTATTTATTTTATCTAAATCAAATATAACCTTATACACTTTATTTTCTTTATTAAAATGAACAGTATCCACTATTCTTCGTAATGAATAAAGTGTTATTGTTTCTATGTAATGATTTTTTTCTTCTGATATGTAAAAATGAGACATGTCAATTTCTATTTCATGACTAGATATTGTTTTTATTTTTGGAGTATGAATATAATCCTGTTTTGTTGGATTATTTGGGTATTGTGTCGTTGTAGTTGATAATGAAGACATAATATTTTTATTTTTATAATATAACTATAATTGACTTTTGGCAAATTTTTGATATAATTATTTGGCTTAATATGGTGGCATTAGCTCAGTTGGTAGAGCATCGGTTTGTGGCACCGAGGGTCACGGGTTCGAACCCCGTATGCCACCCCAAATAAAAATAACGCTAATATTAGCGTTATTTTTTATATTACAAATTATAAATTAAAAACTTTTTATTGCTTTTTTTAATATTTTATGTTATTGTATAAAAAAGAAAACTAAACAAGGGGGTATAATCATGAAAAGTTCTATAATAGAATGCAAAATCAATAAAATAGATAGAATATCTTTTATTAATTTCTATTGTGGTTTAGAAGTAAAAATTGAAGATGATAAAATTATATATAAAATAAATAATAATTTTACCATTAAACCAAATAATGAAAAAAATAGAATACTTTTACAAAAAGAGGTTAAAAAAATATATGGGAAAATAATACATGATGCGCTATTATATTTTTGCATAAGAACAGAAATATAAAATATCGTCTTAATTTGAGACGATATTTTTTTATAAAGCTATTAATTTATTAATATCTTCTTGTAATTCCTCATTTACCTTTTCAATATCAAGCAATCTTATCTCTATTTCTTTATTTATATTTGCAATATTTTCAGCAGAACCAGATGATAATACTTTTGTATACTTATCTATTAATTTAAAAATTTGTTCTTTATATAATTTAAACTCTTTTGATGATTTTATATATTCTCTTCTTTTTTCTCTATTATCTGGAGACTCACCATCTATTTTATCAGATTGCAATCTTCTAATATTTTGTTCATATTGAGATAGCCTATTATAGGAATCAACTTCTCTATTTGTTATATTATTAAAATCTAATGTGCTCATA
>CAZHKK010000007.1:0-43350 GCA_964532735.1 uncultured Gammaproteobacteria bacterium
TTTTTTTATTTCTTTTCATTTATAAATCCAGGAATCCATGTAAGACAATTATATTTTCCAGAACCTGTATAGTAAAGTTCCTTTGAATAATCATATTCTGCACAATATCCTTTATATTTTAATGAACCGTCAGTATAATTTGCTATCCTAGACTCAATAGAAATATAAGATCTACAATCATTACTTGATGTCAAAAAATTAGATTCCGTTGAACTATAACAAACATTTTGTGGAATAGAATATTTAGAATTCTTTCCAAAATACTGTTCTCTCGGACTCAAATAATCTTTATAATAAACCTTTTCATAATAACACTCCTGATTATTATCAATCCTATAATAAGCCTTCCCATCCTCCCCATTATCATAAGGAATTGTTATACTTCCATTTGTTGACTTAAAGTAATCCTTTGGCGTCAAAGACTTAAACTGATCATATGTCAAATACTCTTCCTGCATACTAAAATATTCCTCATTCTTATATTTAGCACACTTAATATTCCCGGCAGGATCAGGATTAAGCTTCAATCCATCACTACCCTGTGAACACATTTCATATTGAAATCTATCAATAAAATTAAATGGCGAATCTCTTTCCGGATAAGACTTACAAATAACATTATTAGCACTACCTGCATTACTAGACAAAATAGCATTAGACCCAATAGCTCTATTCTTCCACCAATAATCAGGATTACTACTATCTCCAATATTTCTATTAATACTAGCCTTTGTCGGAATAGCAAAACCAGAAAAATCTTCATCAAACCAATCACCCTTCATTTGAGAAATATAATACCCAACATCAAGACTATCTCTCCAACCACTACCCTGATAAGTTGTATCCAAACACCTATTATCATCCGACAACTTCTTACAAGTAGGAAACATTTGACCAGTATTTTCCGAAGTAACATCATAATCTTGTTTTGTCACACTACCCTTAACATCAAAAGTTAACCACTCCGCACACTCTCTATCACGCTTAACCTTAATAATAAGATTAGAATCTTTTTGACTATCACCACCAGAATTATCACCAGTAACAGCAGCAACTGCAATACCATTTTTAACACCAGAATAAGTTAATTTTGAAGAAAACTTTAACTGAGTATTACTAGTATCATTAAACAAAACACAACCAGATTCACGAGAAACCTTTCCATTACATCCAGAACTATTTATCTTATCATTTTTAACATAAGAATAAACATTACTTCCCTTGCAAATACCACCAAAACCACAATCACCATCAAACACACAAGATTGATTTAATTTAGTCACAGCAGCACAAAGATGTTTATCAACATTACACTTATCATTAAAAGCACAATCGTTATCATTATTACAAGTCTTAGCCTTACAATATTTAGAACCATTAAGCTCATCAACAACACAAACACCACTAGCACCACAATCATTATCAGAAGAACAAATATAACCATTCAAGTTACCAGACACACATCTCTTTTCAGTTGGTTCTATAAAATTAGTACAACCATACTCATTACAAATACCAACCGATTCATTATAATCTCTAAGATAATCAGTATATTCTATATCCTTATCCCCATCATCAGAACAACCCTGAGTAGAATTTTTCTTAAACCAACCAACAACAGTCCAAGGAGCCCCACAAACATTATTAATACCACCACAATCATTATTACTAGAACAATAATAACCAACTTTTGAACCACTCTGACAAACATTAAATTCAAAAGATTTATTTGAAAATTGATCTATAATACCAGGATTTTCATCATAACCATAAGGCTTACAATAAGGATTACCACTATCAGCACTACACTTAAGATTTGTCCTATCCAAAACACAATACCCACTACTACACATAGAATTTTGATAACAATTAATACCAGAATTATCACTACAAACACCCTTATAAACATAATAAGTTGTTTGTTTAGGTCTAGTAATTTGTCTGCTCATATTACAAGAACCAGCATTGTAATTAGAACAATCATTATTATTATTACAAGCAATAGTAGAATTATAAGAACAAGATCCATGGAAAGTTCTTCTCACAACAACAGGATCTTTTCTATATTCACAATCAGAAGAATTAACAATCTTATAAGAATTAGGATCTAATTTTGGATCTTTATTATTAATATTAGACTTACTATATTTATCAATAGTATCTTCCAAATAACAACCAACATCAGAAATAGATTTAGTTTTATTATCATACTTAAACCAACCATTTTGAAGTTGAGCGTTCCCACTAACAGAATCTCTAACACCTACATCAACATTATTCCTATACACACAAACATTTTTTGGAAATTTAAAATTAACAATAGAATTTTTACTATCCTTAAAAGAATAACAACCCTCCTCTTGAATCTTACACATACTTCCATCATAAACTCCAGTAGTAGAAAAATTACCAGAAGAAACAAATTTATCAGGATCCAAAACAAGAAAAACAGTAGAATAACTAAAATTTGAATCATCATATCTATCTTCATTTCTTCCAAGAGCAACACAACCTTTATATTTAGAATCACAAGAATACTTATTATCTATAATATAATAACCCAATTCATCAGCTTCAACATAATAATTGTCATTATAATCATTATAAGAATCAAAAGCCATTTTTGAATCAAAGAATTTATTATAAATTCTAAAATCATCTATAGCCCCAACAAAACCACTTCCTATTTTTAAAATAGAATTATCAGAATAAGAAACTCTAAACACAATATCATCAGAAGAATTAACAAATTCACCATTAACATATATTTTTATCCTGTCACCATCATAACTACAAAGAACATTTTGCCATTTATTCAAAGCTATTTTATAATTTCCAGAATTTAATTCTCTTCCAATATTAGATTCTGAACCATTTTCTGATTTAGAAATTCCTTTTATATTACAAACAATTTGTCCAGAATTATTTATAGATAAAGAATAACTTCCATCAAGAGAAACAATATTACCACCAAAAGAATTTGGTCTAATCCAAGAATAAATACTTAAATTTGATTCTGCTTTTCTTAAATTATCATTAATAGGTTCTAATATATTATTAGTCCCATCAAACAACGCAGCACCAAAAGAAACTCCATCTTTTACATAAAAAACATTATTTTCATTTTTCATATTCAAAGAAGAATAATCATTTCTTGAAATATAATTTTTATCATCAAAAGTATAATAAGAAACAACACCAGAATAATCAACCTCACCATTAAATTGTTGTTTTTGATGACTTCTAGAATTTTTTGTATCATAAACAGCTTCACAACCCATCTTATCAGCACTACATAAATTTAAATCATTAAACACATAAAAATCATCATTACCATAAGAGTCAACATATTCGTCACAACCAATCATTTTTCCTAATTCTAATCTATACCCATTTGTAGTATAAGAACAAGAACCAGTTTTGACATACATATTACTATTACTAGCAGGATCATTATAACAATCATCATCATTATTACAAACAGAATTTTTATTATCCCCCCATCTACAAACCTTATTAGGATAATCACAAAGATCACCCTTATTTGTTCCATCAGAAGAACAATTAGAAGAAGAAATACAATTAGCACCAATATTATCACCAGTTAAACAAACCTTGTTTGGTTCCATAGAACAAAAACCAAGCTCTTGATATTTTTTATTACAATTTCCAGTTGAATTATCTATAGTATTATCACAACTAATAGGTGTTTTCCAAGTATCTTTTATAACATAAACCGATGCAGATTTTTCTACAGATATATAATCCACAAACAAATTAACGTTTTTATTACCACTAGAAACCAAACCTTCATTAACCAAACTAACATATCCACTATTTTCTCCTATCAAATCAGAAGAAGAAAAAATATCAAAACTAATAAGTCTCCAATCATTACTTATTTGTTTTGTGTTAGAAAAAGTATTCCCAACATTAAGTTTTATATTAGACAAAGAACCATCTGCAGAATCATTTTTTGCATACAATCTAAATTTATATAAAGCTTTTTCTTCTGGATTTATAATCTCAGGAACTACAATTTTTTTAATAGTTTCATTATAAGCAACCTTTACAGAATGTTCATTTATAAATATTGATTCTGTAGAAATATTAACATCATTACCACTATTTAATTTCCAACCAGCATTATCATTTTCAAAACTATCACTAAACAAAGTTTCAGAAGCAATAGAAGTTCCACTATATTCTCTACAATTCAAAACAGATTCAGAACAAACAGATGATTCTGGAATATAAATACCAATATTACAAGTATTTGTAGTAGGTTGATATCTTATAGATGGAGATAAATAAGAAATTTTATTACATTCAGATTGAGAAATATTACCTTGATAAGGAACAATAGAATCATATGAACAATTTTCATCAGAAACAAAAATTACATCACTCATGTTTGCATAATAAAGAATATAATCACCATCAGAACCACCAGAAGCAGATTGTTTATTACTAGGACCATGAAACTCTCTACAATCAGGATTATGATCAGCTTTTTTATAATTAGTTTCATCACAAACATCAAAAGAATCAGAAGACTCTAAAGCAGGAGCATAAACATCATCATAATAACCACAAACAGCACTACCAACACAATCAGAATCATTAAAACATTTATTTTTATTATTACTACAAACTTTTGTTCTTAATAATCTATAAATATTTAACTTATAACCAGAAGTTTCTGAACCAGTATAAGTAAAATAATCAACATATTGAGCTGTAGCTTTTTTACAAGTTCCAGAACCACAATCAGAATCATTAAAACAAATTTTTCCAACATTATCAGATTCACAAACACCAATATCATCATTTTGTTTAACACAAGATCTAATAGATGAAAAATACTCTGTGTTTTTTGAAAATAAATTAACATATTTTGAACAACCAGCATCAGCAGAAGAACATTCTTTTGCTGTTGTGGCTATAAGAGATTGAAAACTAGAACCATTTATAGGATTATAAGAAGGACCAGCCTCTTTATATAATTGATAACCTTTACATTCTGAAACACAATAATTATCCTCATTTGGTTTACCAGGCAACCAATAATCTTCATCATCTTTTTTTTGATATTTTCTACATCCAACATCTTTTTGATCACAAGATTTAATAAAATTATTACAAAATATTTGATCTTTATCAGAAGATGAAGAATAACAATTAGAATACTCTGGAGCTTTTTTTAAATAATTAACCTTTGAATCCTCATATAAAGAATATTCAGTAGCAACACTACCCTCTTGTAATTGAATAGCATCAAAAACAACAGTAGCAAGTTTTTGATTATCATTACTTCTTATTTTTGATAAAACAGGAATAATATCTAAATAATAAGTATCTAAACCTGTTTTAAAAGATACGGTTTTTCTTGTCCAAGTAGAAGATAAAAAAGTATTAGCATATCTTAAAGCTTCAACATCTATAATATTATCTTCATTAGAAGAAACACAAAAACAATTAACTCCAACATTATCAACATCACACAAAGAACCTAAGCGTTCAAAAGAAGAACCAGTAGAACAAATATTTTTTTGAATAAGATCTTTATTCTTATCATATTCTTTTACGTTAACAAAAGCACCTTTTGAATGTTTTGCAAGATCATTAGTATCAAAACTAAAATTATAACCAAGAACATAATAACTCAAAGTATATGTCTTGTTAGGTTGAACATCAATAAAATAATCCTTATTTAAACTATAACCAGCATAAGATTCAGCATTAGCTTCCATATATCTTTGTATAATAAGAGAATTAGAACCATTATAAACAGGAACATTATTATTTGTTGTTTCCAATTTAACAACATTATATACATTACTAACATTACAAATACCATTACTAGCAGAACAATCATTATCATTATTACAAGGAGTTATATTATTACTACAAAATTTATTTCCAATATAAGGATTCCAAAAAGAAGCTTGTTTAGAAGAAAAATCTAAAGAAAGCTTATATTCTTCAAAACTAGAATTTTTAATTAAATTAGCAGAATCTCTTCTAATAAAAGCCGTGCAACCTTCAGAAGAAGAATCACAAACAGATATTTTACTATTTAAGAAAATTTTATCAGAAGAAGAATAACTCCAATCAGAAGGACTAGAACCAGTTTTAACTAAACTATATTTTCTACAACCATTATTACTAGTATCACAAATAGAAGTATCAGTAGTAGTAGAAATAAAACCTAAAGAAGTATTTTTTCCCCCCATAGTATAACTAAATTGAGAACAACCAACATTTTGATTAGAACAAGCATCTGCAGACAAATCAAATCTCCAAATATTCTTTTCTCTTAAACAATAACCATAAGCCTTACAATCCTCATTATCTTTTTCAACCAAACAAGTTGAAACATCTGGACAAGTTTCATATCTAATATTTGATTGTGATTGTTTATCAGTAACATAAAGAAGTGGCCCATTTTTTGTTCCAGATTCACACATATATTTTGGATCTTTCAATATCCAGTTTGGATTAACTAAATGACAAAATTTATTATTTTTAGGACCATAACTAGGAGATAAAGGATCACAAACAGAATAACCAGCTAATATATCTTTTAAGGTAACGTCTCCCATTGATGATCTAAGTTTATGATTTTCACTTTGACTACATTTATAAATACCATTACCCAAATCTATACAACCATTACCACTAGAATCTCTATAAGCAGAACCATCACTTACAACATCATAAATATAACTATCTGAACAAGGAATTTGTCCAGTTATACAAAGAGCAGCTAATTCAAGACCGACAGGAAAAACTCTTGCTTTTCTTAATTTTTGTATATTAGTTAAAGTTAAACCTGTTTTATAATTATCAAGTTCTTTTGGTGGAGTAACACTATAATCCATTCTTGCAACCTTTAAATTTCCATTTAACTTTCCTGAATCAATAGCATCTTGAATAGAAACCTTTGACTTTATTATATCTAGAAGACTTTGATCCAAAACTTCACATTCTGAATCAAATTTAATAGAACAAGGAGAAGCATATTTTTCAAGTAAATTATAACTTAAAACATTTGCTGGTTTTTGTTCTAAATTAGGATAAGAACTAACAATTTCAGTTTGAACATTTTGATTATTTGACGATGGTTTTGTAATAGGATCATTAGCTAATTCTAAAAAAGGATTAGTTTCTGGAATGGCAACAATATTAACAACTTTAGCATTAGCATTACAAGAAACACTTGCCCCACCATCCTTTCCAGAACAAACCCAAGAAAAAACATTATTATTTAAAACAACTTGTCCAGCATTACCAGAAACACAAAGCTGAGTAGGAGCAGAAGACAAAGGAACAGAATAAGTATAACAAACACCATTTATCTGTGGATTTGATGCTTTTTCATATTTAGCAACACAAGAAACATTTGTTCCATTATTCTCACCATTACAAACCCAAGACCATGTTTTTGTTACAATATTAAGTTTCGGGTCAGAACTTAAAACACCAGAAAAACAATATTGATTTTTATTTTTTAATTCTTTTAAATAAACAGGATCATTTGGAATTCCAGTTAAACCAACAGCAGGACCACATTTTCCATTTATTGGAGCAACTCCAGAAATAGCATAATCTAAACCATTAAGACAAACATCTGCTGGCCAACACTTATTAGAAACTACTCCTGTATACATAGGACAAGAAGTTGGATTACTTGAAGTAGATATACAAGAAAAATAATTAAAAAGAGATTCATTTGAATATATATCCGCCATACAACAAGTTCCTGCTCCATGAGTAGAGACGCATTGTGAATCTTTATTACAAGAAGAAGGGACGGTATATGGATTAATCCTAGCATTGATATTTGTTGTTATAAAAAAGAAGTAACAAAATATAAACCCAAAAAATATTTTTTTTAGTATTTTTATATTTTTATATTTTAATATCTTCATAATTTAAAATTATTTTTATTATCTACTAGGTTTTGGCTGACATGTTCCATAAGTAGAACTACCTTTTGAATCAGATAAACCAACTCTTGCTTCACAATAACATGTCTCACAAATACCATTATTATACTTTCCATCAACAATACAAATAGATCCGATATCAACAGGACCAGGAATAGAACATAAATTATCATCACTAGAACTATTATCATCACTAGAACTATTATCACTTCCAGAATCAACACTATCCGTAACACTATCAGAAGAATCAACAGAAGTATCAATACTATCTAAATCAGAAAGATCCTCATCAACTTCATCTGCTGAAAATGCTCTAGAAAACATACCTTCCATAAGTTTTTTTGATCCTTCAGAAAGAAGAGTCGTAAGAAATATTTTTATAGGATCCATAAATAAATCACCAGTAGGTTGAAGCATCTGAGAACTAGACGATAAAGATTGTTCAAGATTAAATTCAACCATTCCAGGAGTAGACTTTACTTCATGACTAACAGGTTCTACAACAGCTTTAGTATCACTTTTAGCAACTTCTGCTTTTAATATTTCTTGTTTATTTTCAACTTCAATTATTTGTTCTTGCTTTTGTTCTTCAATAAAAGCTTTTGTTTGTTGAGATTGTTTCCAAGACAGCAAAGATGCTTGAGATTTTGCGTTACTAATACAAACATCAACTAATTCTTTTTTAATTTCATTTATTTTTGAACTATTAGAATCTAATGATAAAAATGGAGCGGTAGATTTTGAACTATTACCCTTTCTTAAACCGACAGAATAAAAAAATCCATCATTTTGTCTATAAATTAATTTTGTTGGATTTTTTAAATCATCAACAAACATAGTTTTAGAAAAATCTGCAGGTGCCACCTTTATCATCAAATCACGAAAATCACTTCTAAAAAGAGTGATAGTTTCTGTATCAACATCCAAAGCAAAAGAATCATTTGAACTAACCTTTCCATCTCTTCCCTCTTCATTAATACAATCAGAAACGTTTATCTTAGAAGAAGCACCAGAACCAGAAACTCTACTACAATTTACAAGAGCTTGTTCAAAAGGTTCAAAAAAATTTATTTTAGATTTCAAATATGCTAAAAATCTTGTTCCATCAGAATTAAGTTCTACACCATTATCATCATAACCTTTTTTTGAAAGCAAAGCAGATCTTAAAACTGTTTTATACAATTCTGGGTCTTTATTTCCTAAAACAGTATCTTTCCCCCAAAAATTTTTCTTAAAATATAAATCATAAGCACCATAAAACTGTGCTGCATTTTTATCATATCCACTAGTTAACAAAGAATCCACAATATCAGTACATCCAATCTTAACTTTTTGTTCTTGTATTTTTTGTTTTGGAGCTTGGCCAACTTCAATCAAACTCTTAAAAGCAGCCTCCATTTGTGTTAAATAACAAGTTTTATATTGAGTTAAAAACTTTTTTTGTTTTGTTTTATCTGCCTGATAAACATTATTTGTTTTATCTGGAAAATCATAAGTTATACAAGTTCCTTGGTTTACATTGTAAATATCACAAGTATTCCCTTCTCCACAATTACTATCAGTCAAACAAAGTTTTTGCTGATTATTACTACAAACACGAGCTATAGTATTTTTAAAAGAAGGAATACAAATACCACTAGAACAATCTGATCCTCTTTTACATTCTTTATTTGTTTCTAACATACAAACACCACTTGTTGAAACTAAAGTAAAATCAAAATTTATTTCCGCTTTTGTTACACAACTAGAAGGTTTATTAGCATTTTTATCCTCTGATATTTTACAATAATAAGAACCAGGTTTTCCATCAGTAGTTGCACTATAACTAATACATTTAGGATTTATATCTTTTTGAAGATAATAAGTAGCTTTTTTCGTAAAATATGAAGCCATAGCTTCTCTCTCATTTAAACTAGAAACATTATATAAATAATAATCTTTTATTCCATCATAAGTAAAATTAGCAAGAGCACCTCCAATAGAATATCCAAAATCAACACCATTACTAATAGCGTTACTTATAATATCATTACCTCCTGCATTTATACCCGCAACATTTTTTGGTAAAAATTCATCAAAACAATCAGCAGCAAAAGTTCCTCTTATAGCACTAGATATATTTTCAAAACTTTTATTAACACTGTCTACAAACTTAGAAATAGTACAATTAGGTTTTTTTAAATCCTCATCTTTTGTTTCTGCTATTTGAGGTAATATATTTAAGGTAATTTTAAATCTCCAATCTAATTCTGCATCAATAGGTTTACAAAGATCATATTTTAAAGTATCTGAAAGTTTATCAAGATAATCTCCAGTAACTTGATCCAATGTTTGTTTTAACATATCTTCTAAAGGAAATTGAAAAAATAATGGTTGAGAACCAAAACTACCCGTTGCCATGCCATCAACAGTTGCCATAGCTAAATCTTGAGCAAAAAGATTAAGAGAAGTTGCAATACCAGCTTTAAGAACACCTTCACCAACTTCTAAAATAGCATTTAATATATCTTTGGTTATATTCCATATATTTTGAGGAATATCAGCAGTAGGCATAGCATTAACTGTATTTATAGAAAAATTAGAAGTAATTATTGAAACTAAAAAAAATATAGAAATAATTTTTCTTCTCAATAAACCCTTTTTATTATTTTTTTCAGACATTTTTAAATATATAAAGATTAATATTTTATAAAATTATACCACGAAATTAACAATACTTTATTGTGGAAAAACAAAAAACAAACATATAAAATATGCTTGTTTTAATTATCTTCCCAAAACAGTTTCTTTTAACTCTCCAGATTTAAATTTAGAAAGTAAAGATTCATCAGCAATATTGGAATCTAATAAAATTTTTTTTAAATCAACTTCTTCCATTTCTTCCATCATAGATATTTGAGCAGCAGTAAATTGTGGCAATTTTGATTTTAAAATACTTTTATAATCAACACTTGTATTATTAGAGTCAATAATTACATTATTTTTTGAATTATCCTCAGAAGAAACAGAACCTTTGTATAATTGTTTCATTAATTCCCTTATTTGATCATCTGACATATTTAATAACATAGGCTTTAATTCTGTTGGAATTATTTTTTCCAATTCAATTCTAGCTTGTGCAATATCCATTTTATCAATATCCAAAGAATTATAAACTAAATCTGTATTTTTTTCAGATTGAATATTCAAGGAACAATCTTTCCCTGTTGGACAGTTTGGATCAGTTCCATTTTTTATTTCATCATAATCAGAAATTCCATCACCATCACTATCAAACAAAAAAGCCGATGTTTTAAAAATATTAGACTCATCATAATCAGAAATTCCATCACCATCAGTATCTGTATTTTTAGATGTTGTATCCGATAATGTCTTAGGATTTACAACTTCCGGTTGTGGTTCAATAATATCTTCTTTTATTTTACCTTCAGCTACCAATCTATCATAAGTTGCATATATACTATCAATAGCCTCTTGTTCTTTATCTACAAAAGAATTTTTTAATATTTTTTTACTGTTAGAAAAACCAACAAAAATAGAACAAACCCCGATAAAAATTAGAAACAAAATTAAAAAATTGTTTTTCTTTTGTTCATTATTTTTTAAATCATTAAAAAAATCTTTAATTTTATTATCAATCATAAAAAAATATAAACAATTATCAAATTACTAACAAATAATTTATTATTTAAAATTATACCACAACCTTAACCAATCATCCAAACCTAAATCTTGTGCTCTAATTTTATCAGATAAACTTGATTTATTTAAAATATCCTTAACTAAACTTTTATCTTTTCTATAAACAGAAAACAAATTATGATACAACATTTTTCTTTTATTAGAAAAACCAGCCTTAACAAATTTAAAAAAAATATCAATTTCATTTTTATTATCAATCGGTAAATTTAATTTTCTAGATAATCTTATTATAGCAGAATCAACCTCAGGAACTGGATAAAAACAATCTCTACTTACAAAAAACAAAATAGAAGGATCTGAATAAAATTTTGAAGAAATAGACAAAACAGTATCATCACCACTTTTAGCAGATATTCTTTGAGCAACTTCCTTTTGAATCATAATAACTATTTCTTTTGGGGCATAATCCATTTCTAACAAAATTCTAATAATATGAGAAGTTATAGAATAAGGAATATTAGCAACAACAAAATATTCTTCTTCATTAAAAAAATTTTTTAAATCATCAGATAAAACATCCAAACTATTATTATGTTTTTTGTTTTTTAAATCAAGAGCATCCCCCAAAAAAACCTTCAATTTATTATTAGAATTATTTTCTATTTTTTTTAACCCATCAAAAAGTTTTTCATCTTTTTCTATAAGAAAAACCTTATCAGCAATATCAATAAGCCTTGTTGTAAGAACACCAAAACCACCGCCAATTTCTAATATATTTAATTTTTTTATACCTCTTTCTTTTTTTATTTCTAAAACATTAGAGATAATATCATCAAGAACAAATTCATCAACTAAAAAATTTTGCCCCAAAAGTTTATTTGGAACAATTTTATATATCTTACAAAGTTCTAATGTTTGTTGTAACAAATCCATAAATATTTTTAATTTTAATTTTAGTATTATTGCATTTTTTATTGACAAAATCAACTTATATTTGCTATAATCTTTAATTATAAACAATTTAGGTCCTTAGCTCAGTTGGTAGAGCAACGGCCTCTTAAGCCGCTGGTCGAGGGTTCAAATCCCTCAGGGCCTACCAAAAAACTCGCAAATAGCGAGTTTTTATTTTTATTAATAAATATAACCTACAATTCTCCAATCATTAATAGGAATTTCTCTTTTATTAACTATACCCCAACCTTTATAATTCATCTCTGAAATTACAATAACATCATCTTTAACTTCTTCAACATAAGCAACATGACCATATAAAGCATTTTCTTTTGTAGCAACAATAGCACCAGCAACAGGTTTTTTACCAATTTCATAACCATATTTTTGAGCATTAAGAAGCCAACTTTTAGCATGACCGCCCCAAGGAACAAATCTTCTTGTAGCAACATACCATGTACATTGACCATAAGGAAAAATATGTGCAGTAAGATTACCGGTCCCTTGAACTTGAGAAACCTTAGGATATAACACACTAGAATTATTTTTCTTAGTATTATTAGAAGGTATATTAACAGCAACGTTAGAATATCTAGGAATATTTGTAGTAGGAACCAAAAGCGTTTGCCCAAGTCTTAAAACATCACCTCTTATAAAATTGTATTGTCTTATTTTTTCTAAAGAAACTTTATACTTAATAGACAAATCAAGAAGAGTATCTCCATACACAACCTTGTGACTCAAACCAGTAAAAGGTAAAATAGAAAGTTTTTGACCAATTTTTAAAACATCATTTTCTTTCATTTTATTCTCATACAAAATAGTATCCTTGCTAACACCAAAACTCTTTGCAATACCCGCAAGAGTATCACCACTTTTAACAACATATATAATCTTTGAAGCAAGATTTGAGTTAAGATCTAAAGAATTATCTATATCAGAACCATCGGAACTAATAGAAGTATAATTCATGATTTGAGGTTTCAAAACAAATGTTTTATTAAATGCAAAATGTGTAATATTGTTAGGATCCATAGGAATAAAATCTGTATCCGATTCTATTTCAAGATCATTTTGAGACAAAAAAGAATTATTTTTAGAATTATTTTTTTTAACAATAACAACATTATCAACAATAACAGAGTCTATATTAGAATTACTACCAGAAATAGCAAAAAATATACTATTATTTAATTTTAACTCTCTATCATAAATACTGTAAACCGTAACATTATCAGAAAAAACCCAAACAAAAAACAATAACACAATAAAAAAACCTACAATTCTTTTATTAAACAAAACAGCAAACATTCTTCCTAAAAGATTTAATTGTAGATTATTTTGAATAACAATATCTCTTACAAGTTTTTTATAGATTTTATATAAAGGGAAAAAAAACAAATTAAATAAAATTTTTGAATATAAAATATCAACAAATACAAAAGAAAAAAAATCTAATATTTTATTTAAAAATACAAGAATTCCATTTAAAACACTAAAAAAAATCAATTTAATTTTTATAAAGAAATCTGACATATTTAGTTTTTCTCTAATATAACTAAAAAATATAATAAATATTTTTAATAAAGATAATTATAACAAAATATTAAAAAAAGTCTATTAAAAACAAATAAAAATAGCTAAAATATAATAATTTTAACTATTTTTACAACATATTTATATAAGATTCGTCAACAACTCCCATATCAATTAATCTTTTTACATCTTGTTTCATAGTAAACATACCATCCGAAGAACTAGTTTGAATAATATTATCTATTTGCGAAGTCTTGCCTTCTCTAATAAGATTAGATATTGCTGGGTTATTTATCATAATTTCACGAACAGCAATTCTGCCTCCACCAATTTTTGAAATCAACTTTTGAGAAATAACAGCAGTAAGAGTCATAGATAATTGTGTTCTTATTTGTGATTGAGCATAAGAAGGAAAAACATCAATAATTCTTTCTATAGTTTGAGCAGCACTAAAAGTATGTAAAGTAGAAAAAACAATATGACCAGATTCAGCAAGAGTAATAACAGATGATATAGTTTCCAGATCCCTCATTTCACCAACCATAATAACGTCAGGATCTTGTCTTAAAACATGCTTTAAAGCATTATTATAACTAAAAGTATCAATATCAAACTGTCTTTGAGTAATTAAACTTTTTTTAGAATCATAAACAAACTCAATAGGATCTTCTATTGTTATAATATTTTTAGATTGATTTTCATTAATAAAATCAATCATAGAAGCAAGAGTTGTAGACTTACCAGAACCAGTAGGGCCTGTAACAATTATAAGTCCTCTATTTAAGTTTAATAAATTTTTTACTATTAATGGTAATTTAATTTCATCAATATTTGGTATTTTTTTTGAAATAATACGAGCAACAAAGCAAGGATTGTTCTTTTCAAAATAAAGATTAATTCTAAATCTACTAATATTTTTTATATCATAAGAAATATCAAGTTCTTTATTTTTTAAAAATCTTTCTAAATATTCTTCTTCTAAAAAAGATTTTAATAAATCAAACATAGATTCCTTTGTAATAGGAATATATTCTTCACGAGAAATTAATTCTCCATCAATTCTAAAAATTGGTTTTTTATCAATAACAATATGAACATCAGAAGCACAAAGTTCATAAGACGCAATAAGAATTTTATCCAATAATTTATCCATATTTAATTAAACCTTTTTTAATATAGAATAATTATAACACAATACATTTTTATATATTATTTGTGGATAAAAATACTAATTACCCAAAACACGCAAAAAATAAAGCCATTTACATAAATCAATAAAAAACATAGTATATAAAACGTGAAAACAAACGCTTAAAGTCGTGCCAAAACAAAAATAAAAAATCTCGATCAAAAATCGAGTTTTTTTATTTATTTTTAATTTTAAATTGTTCTCTATAAAGTTTTCTAAAATAACCGACCCCAAATCTATGGGCCTCATCTCTTATTTGTCTTAAAATATAAAGACTTTTTGCTTGAACAAGTTTTATTCCCCCATTTTTTTGAGGAATATAAACATCTTCTTCTTTTTTAGCAAGAGAAACAAGATTAATGTTTTTTAATTTTGGATTTTTAATTTTTAATTTCTCTATTAATTTAAAAACCGTGGACAATTGGGGTAAACCTCCATCAAGAACTATTAAATCAGGCCACCCCCATTCTTTTAAGTTTTTTAAAGACAATCTTCTTTCTAAAATCTCTTCCATCATCGCAAAATCATTAGGTTCACCATTAACAATTTTTAAATTAATATTCTTAATTTTAAATTTTCTATATTCGTTTTTTGCTGGTAAACCATCAACAAAAACACTCATAGAACCAACAGAAAAATTACCTTGAATATTAGAAACATCAAAACACTCAATTCTTTTTGGAATTTTATCCAAACCTAATTTATTTTTTATTTTTTCCAAATTCTTACCATTTATTTGATTTTTATTAATAAATTCTATAGCGTTTTTTTCTCCTAATTCAACAAGATTTTTTTGTTTTTCATTAACAGGATTTTTAATAGATATAATATTATTATTTAAAAAAATCAGATCATTATCAACCTCATATTGAGTAATTATATTAACAGGCTCTATTATGTCTAAATAATAAGAAGAAATGAACTTTTCAATCAAAACTGATTCATGTTTTATGTTATTATTTTCAAAAACAAACCCATTTAATATATTTCTCAAAATAAAATTTCTTTTACCCAAAAGAACTCCATTTCTAATATTAAAAACATTAATACAAGCAAGATCAGCATATTTATAAACACTAATAATATCAATATTTTTATTATCAACACTCCTAGCAAATTGTTTATCTGACATCTTTCTTATTATAGAAATTTTATCTCTATACTCTGCTGCTATTTCATAATTTTTTTTATAAGAAAATTCTAACATTTTAGAATTTAAATAGTCTAAAATTAATTCATTTTTACCTCTCAAAAAATTTATAATATTTTTAATATTTTTTTCATATTCTTCAATAGAACATTTATTACAACATATACCTGGACATTTTTTTATATGATAGTTAAAACAAGGACTTAATTCTTTGTTGTTGTATTTTTTTGTTTTTTCTTTTTCATTTTTTATTTTCAATTTAAGACATTTATAAGGAAAAACTTTTGATATATCATCAAGTATTTTTAATACGTCTTTTTTTGAAGTATAAGGACCAAAATATTCAAAATTACCAATTTTTTTAACATCATTTCCTGCTTGTTCTTCTGTTTTTTTTCTAATAATACTGATAGTAGAATATTTATCATTTTTATTTTTACCTACTCTTATAAAACAATATTCACTATTATCTTTTAATAAAACATTATATTTTGGAGAATGTATTTTAATTAAATTAGATTCTAAAATAAGAGCTTCTTTTTCAGAATTTGTAGATATAGTTTCAATATCAAAAATAGAGTTTACAATTAAATGTTTTTTATAAATTCTATCTTGATTATTAATAAAATAACTAGAAACCCTTTTTTTAAGATTCTTAGCTTTACCAACATAAATAACAATTCCATCATTATTTTTAAAAATATAAACACCAGGAAAAGAAGGAATTTTTTTAGAATCAAACACAAACATAATAATAATTTTAATTTGATATTTTATATTATTTATGTTACACTAATATTATACAAAGAATCAATCATTACGATTGATTCTTTTTTCTAAATAATAACAAAAATTTATGTCTAGCGAAATAAGAGACGCAATAGAATTCATTTGCGAAGAAAAACATATAAAATTTGAAAAAATAATGGATGCTATAAATCAAGCACTAGCTGCTGCATATAGAAAAGATTATGCAAAAGAAAAAAATCTAAATATAAAAGCGGATTTTAACATAGAAACAAATCAAATAAGAGTTTGGGATTCAAAAACAGTTTGTGAAGATTATGAATTAGATGAAGAAAAAAATGTAATACAACCAGAAAACACACCAGAAGAAGAATTAATAAGATTTAATTCAAAAACACAAATAATGCTTAAAGAAGCTAGAGAAAATAATAAAAATATAAAAATTGGAGATATTATAGATACAGAACTAGAATCCCCTAGTGATTTTGGAAGAGTTGCTGCACAAACAGCAAAACAAGTTATAATACAAAAAATAAAAGAAGCCGAAAAAGAATCCGTTTTAAGTGAGTTTCAAGAAAAAGAAAAAACAATAATATTAGGAACTATACAAAAAGTAGAAAACGACATAGTTTTTGTTAACTTAGGACATGGAGTTGGTATTGTGAAAAAAGAAGATCAAGTAGAAGGAGAAGATTATACTCCTGGAACAAAAATGAAATTTTATGTTAAAACAATAGAAGACTCTATAAAAGGGATTCAAATATTACTATCAAGATCAAATTCTGAATTTATAAAACATTTATTTTTGCTTGAAATCCCAGAAATAAACGAAGGAATAGTTGTTATAAAAAACATATCTAGAGAAGCTGGATCAAGATCTAAAATTTCCGTAACAACAGCACAAGAAAATATAGATCCAATAGGATCATGCGTTGGCCAAAAAGGAGTTAGAAT
The DNA here is from genome assembly GCA_964532735.1 of uncultured Gammaproteobacteria bacterium. Lineage (GTDB taxonomy): Bacteria > Patescibacteriota > Patescibacteriia > JAGPKW01 > JAGPKW01 > JAJXYN01. Next base: position 18,122 of record CAZHKK010000007.1, read on the forward strand.
AAATGCTATAATGAATGAAATTGGAAATGAAAAATTAGACATAATAGAATACGACAAAGACATAAATAAATATATTACAAATTCCTTATTACCAGCAAAAATATCATCTTTAACAATAGATGATCAAAAAAAAGAAGCTCAAGTTATAGTTCCAAACGATCAATTTTCTCTTGCTATAGGCAAAAAAGGACAAAACGTAAGATTAGCTTCAAAATTAACTGGGTTTAAAATAAATATAACCCCAGAAAACCAAGAAGAAACAACAGCAAAAGAAGAAAAAATAGAAGAAATTGAATAAAAATAATAAATATAAAATAGACATAAAAATGTCTATTTTATATTCTTTCAAAAAACTTAATATTAGCTTTATTATTTTCTTTATCAATAATAATAGCAAGACAAGAAAAAGAATAAAAAATATATTTTATTCTTTTTTTGTTTAAATAAATTTGTGCTGTCCTATCAAGTTTTATTTTTTTAAAATAATCAACAGCATTTTCTGGATAATTATTATAATTTTTAAAAGATCTGGTTTTTACTTCAACAAAAAACAATTCTTCCCTATTTTTTATTGAAAAAAACTTAGAACAAATTATATCAATTTCACCATATTTACAATTAAAATTTAAATCAACAATTTTATAACCTTTTTTAATAAGAAATTTGATTGCTATTTTTTCTCCAATATCACCAAATTGTCTTTTTTCTGTTTTCATTTTTTTAATTAATTTTTAATTAAAAAATCAGGATTTAACTCCTGATTTTTTTATAAACCATTTTCTAAAGGTGGAATAACTTGTTTTTTTCTTGATAAAAAACCTTCTTTATAATTATTCTCATCTGTTATATTAAAAATATTATAAATAGGCTCTTTATTACCAACTACCCACAAATAACTTCCCTCTTTCATAATATCAGTAACAACAAGAATTAAAGCAAAATAAAAATTATCATTTTGCATTTTTTGCATTTCTAATAAAATTTCATTTTTTTTATTTATAAGATCATTAGCTTCAATTAATTCTATTTGCCCAACACCAATTTTTTTACCACCAAAATCAAAATCTTTAAAATCATTCAAAATAATTTCAGAAGGTGTTTTTGAAAAAATTTCTGCCTTTTTTTTAAATAACTCTACACCAAAACCATTAATATCATTAATATCACATATTTTTGATAAAATTTTTGCAAATTCTTTATCTTTATCTGTTGTTGTTGGAGATTTAAAAATAACAGTATCTGATAAAATAGCAGATAACAAAAGTCCAGCTATTTTATAATCAATTTCTTTATTTTGTTCTAAAAATTTTTCTGTAATCAAAGAAGCAGTGCTACCATAAGGTTTTGTTGTAATAAAAATAGGACTTGCAAAAGAAACATTAAATTTATGATGATCTAATATTTCAATAATTTGAGAATCACTAATATTTTCTATAGTTTGTGTTTTTTCATTATGATCAACTAAAACAAAATTATCGTTTTCATTTATAGAATTTAACAAAACGGGTTTTTCTATATTAAATTTTTCTAAAACAAATTTAGTTTCATTATTTAATTCACCCAAAATAGCAGGAACAAAATCATTACCCTTAAAATTAGCATAAGCGATAGCAGAAACAACAGAATCAGTATCAGGATTTTTATGACCAACAACATAATTCATAACAATTAATTAAAAATTAGATAAAAACAATTTAATATAATTTAAATTAAAAATCAACAAAAAAATAAATTAATTATTAATTTTTTCAAAAACAATACCATAATGATGTTTACTTGGAATAAAAACATCAACCTCTTTTAAATTACCTACCAACTTAGCAATTTTTCTAACCTTATCTAAACTTGTTCTAGTAATAGAAAGTGGAGCTATAGTAGAAATAGCTTCATCAGTCCAATCAACAACGATCAAATGTCCTCCTGTTTTTATCATACGAGAAACTTCACTTAAAAATTCTTTTTCTTTATCTGTTTGAAACAATGTATTAATAATAAAACCAACATCAATAATATTATTTGAAATATTTGTAGCACCAAATCTCTCTAAATCAGACCATACAGTTTTAATGTTTTGTATTCCTGATAAGTTAGATATTTTTTGAAGATTAATAAGAACATCTTTCATAACATCAACAGCATAAACAATGCCTGTATTAGTAACAATTGATGATAATTTTTTAGTAAAAAAACCTGAACCACAACCATAATCAGCAACAGTCATGCTTTTTTTTATATTAGCTTTTTTAATAATCATATCAAGATTAATTTGAGAACTTTCTGACATATTATTTAAATTAATTATTATTTTTTATAATATTTTTACAAAAAGATTTTCTATGAATTTCACTTAAACCAAACTCTTTTAAAGCACTCATATGAAAAGCAGTTCCATAACCAGCATTTTTTTCAAAACCATATTTATTATATTTTTTTGAAAAATCAATCATTAAATCATCTCTAAAAACTTTAGCCAATATAGAACTACAAGCAATTGAAAAAACAATAGAATCACCTTTTATAATTTTTTTATATGGAGTATTTAAAAAATCAACAGAACAAGTATTATAATCAAACAAATAATAATCTGGTTTTATTTTTAAAGTATTAACCCCTCTTTCAATAGCCATCCTATTAGCTTCTATTATACCATAATTATCAATTTCTGTATTACTAACTTCTCCAAAAGAAAAATCTAAAGAAATATCCTTAATAAAATCTACTAATTTCCTTCTTTTTTTATCAGATAATTTTTTAGAATCATTAACAATATTAAATAAATCATTAGATATATTAAATATTTTTTCTATATCTAAAATATAACAACAAATAAGAATAGGCCCTGCAATAGGACCTCTTCCAACCTCATCAATACCACAAATATATTTAAAACCATTATTAATGAGTTTTTTTTCTGTTTCTAATGTCATTTAAAAAATTTTTTTTAATAATAACAAAATTATAAATAAAATATTCTTTAAAAAAAGACAGAGTCCAAAATAATCTAACAAAAATATAAACCTGATTTTTGTTTTGACCACTTTCTACAATATTGTCTATCTTCTTTTTGTAACTTAAATTAAGTCTATCTATTTGTTCATTAAGATTTTCTTTTTTATACAGACTTATAAGATTAGAAATTCTTTTATTTAACTTATCATACAAATCATATTTTCTAAATAAATCCTTATAAACACTAACATCTTTAATAGAAAAACCATTTTTTACAAGATCATCCTTAACTTTTTTAAGATTATTATATCTATTATAAAGATCTTTATGTCTTATATCATCAAAACCAACAAATTCTTTATTTTTATATTTAATATACATTTATATATATTTATTTGATATATCAATACTTATATTAATTTTATATATTTTAATTTACCAACCTGAATAATATTTTCGTTATCTATATCAATAATTTCATTAATATCTGTTATTTTTCTCATTTTTTCATCTTTATTATAAACTTTAACAGCCCCTTGTTCTATCATTAATCTAGCTTGAGTTTTACTTTCAACTAATTTTGTAACAAAAATTAAATCAATAATTTTTAAATTATTTTCAATTATTTTAAATTCATTAATATCAGTTGGTAATTTTTTTTCACTAAATTGAGAAATAAAATTATTTACTTCTTGTTTAGCTACTTCATCACCAAAATAAATTTTTAAAACTTCTTCCGCTAAAATAATTTTTAAATCTCTAGGATTAGCACCATTATCTAAGTCTTGTTTATATTTTTCAATTTGTTCTGTAGTTATATTAGTACAAAGATCAAAACCAGACAAAATCATACCATCAGTCCAAGACATAATTTTTCCAAACATATCTTTTGAAGTATCATTTAAAGATATCATATTACCTTCACTTTTTCCCATTTTTTTACCAGTAACATCTGTAAGTAACTTCATAGCAATAACAAATTTTTCTTTATTTTTTAAAGATTTCATTAAATCTCTACCTGCGAGCATATTAAAAATTTGATCGTTACCACCAATCTCTCCATCTACATCCATAGCAACAGAATCATAACCTTGCATAAGAGGATATAAAAATTCATGCAAACCAATAGGTTGATCTTTTTTTATTCTTTCTTGAAACATATCTCTTTCTAACATTTGAGAAACTGTAAAATTAGAAGATAATTCAACAACATCTTTAAAAGAAAGTTTATCATGCCAATCAGAATTATATTTTATTTCAACAGCATTTTCTCCATTAAAATCCAGATAAACAGAAGCTTGTTCTTTGTATTTTTTGCAATTTTCCAAAACATCTTCTCTTGTTAATTGTTTTCTTATAGAAACCTTTCCTGTTGGATCTCCTATCATAGCAGTAAAAGAACCAATAAGAAAAATAATTTTATGACCAAGTTTTTGAAATTCAGATAATTTTTTTAAACAAATCATATGTCCAATATGTAAATTTGGACCAGTAGGATCAATACCCATATAAATAGATAACCTCTTACCTTCTAACATTTTTTCTCTTAAAAACTCTTTGGATGGATATATTGCAGACACACCTCTTTCAAGAAAATTATTAATATTTTTTTCATCAGTAATCACCATTTTTTTAAATTTAAAATTTATTCTAAAATCATCTATATATTACCAATAAAATACTAATATTTCAAATCTATTTATTTTTAATTTTATTTACTTTTAAGATTTTTTATGTTAAATTTAGATAAATTTAACATAAAATAGTAATATGAAAAAAAGAAATAAAAAAATTATAAAAAATATACTTTCTATATTATTAATAGTATTTCTTATAATTATAATAACTGGGTCTTTTGGTTTTTCTATAATATTAACAAAATATAATAAAGAAATTCCTAATCCAAACAAACTAATAGAAAGAAATATTGCTCAAAGTACAAAAATATATGATAAAACAGGAAAGGTTTTATTATATGAAATTCATGGTGATGAAAAAAGAACAATAATAGAATTAGAAAACGTTAGCAAACATTTAATAAATGCTACTATAGCAATAGAAGATAAAAAATTTTATACACATTCTGGTTTTGATACAAAAGGTATTATAAGAGCCATAGTAAAAGATATTATTGCTGGTAAAAAAGTTCAAGGAGCTTCAACACTAACTCAACAATTAGTTAAATTATCAATACTTACAACAGAAAAAAGTTGGGAAAGAAAAATAAAAGAACTTATTTTATCTTATAAAATAGAAAAAAAGTTTGAAAAAAATGATATTTTAAAAATGTATTTAAATGAAATTCCATATGGATCCGTTATTTATGGAATAGAATCAGCATCTCAAACATTTTTTAATAAATCAGCAAAAGACTTAACAATAGAAGAATCTGCATTACTTGCTAGTTTACCTCAATCTCCAACAACACTTTCTCCTTATGGAAAATATACTGATAGATTAGTTTCTAGGTATAAACTTGTATTAAAACAAATGTTATCTGAAAAATATATTTCTCAAGAAGAATATAATAAAGCAATAGAATTTAATATATTATCTCAAATAAAACCAAAAAAAGAAGAAATTAAAGCTCCTCATTTTGTTATGTATGTTAAACAAATTTTAGAACAAAAATATGGAGAAAATTTAATTGAAAAAGGTGGTTTAAATATAATAACAACATTAGATTACGACAAACAACAAAAAGCTGAATCTATTATTTCAAAAGATATTATAAATATGGAAAAAAATTATAATGCAACAAATGCTGCATTATTATCTATTAATGCAAAAAGTGGAGAAATAGAAGTAATGGTTGGTTCTAAAGATTATTATAACGAAAAATTTGGTAATTTTAATGTAACAATAAACAAAAGACAATTAGGATCAACGTTTAAACCTATTGTTTATGCGGCTGCTTTTAAAAAAGGTTTTACACCAGACACATATTTATTTGATACATTAACAAATTTTAGTTCTGAAGAAGGAAAAGAATATATACCAAAAAATTATAATTTAAAAGAATATGGACCCGTAACAATAAGAAAAGCATTAGCGGGATCATTAAATATTCCAGCAGTTAAAATGTTATATTTAACAGGACCAGATAAAGTAATAGAATTAGCAAGAGAAATGGGATATTCTTCTATATTACAAGAGGATAAAAATAAATACGGACTATCTTTAGCTTTAGGTTCTGCAGAAGAATCAATGATTAATCATATTAAAGCTTTTTCAATATTCGCAAATGATGGAATATTAAATGATTTAAAAACTATTTTAAAAGTTACAGATAACACAGGAAAAATATTAGAAGATAACACAAAAACAATTAATAATAGAATTTTAGATAAAAATATAGCTAGACAAATAAATAGTATATTATCAGATAATGATGCTAGAAGTTTTACTTTTGGTACTAAAAATAATTTAACATTAAAAAATAGACCAGTAGCAGCAAAAACAGGAACAACAAATAATTATAGAGATGCTTGGACTATTGGATATACACCAAATATAGTAACAGCTGTATGGGTTGGAAACAATGATAATACTCAAATGAAAAAAGCTACAGGAGCAGTAATAGGTGCTCCAATATGGCAAGAATTTATGGAATATTCAACAAAAGATGATAAAATAGAATCTTTTCAAAAACCAATATATGAAAATAAAAAAAATTTAATGTTAAATGGTGATTATAAAAATTATGAAAAAATTAAAATAGATTCTTTTTCTGGAAATTTAGCAACAAAAAGTACTCCAAATAATTTAATAATAGAAAAAAACTTTATAAATCTTCATAATATTTTATATTACATAAATAAAGATGATTTAAATCAAGGAGAAAATATTTCACCAGAAAAAGATTTACAATATAAAAATTGGGAAGAAGGTGTTAAAAATTGGATGAACACTTTGGTTAATAAAAAAGAAAAAACTAAAGATGAACAATTAGTAATAGATGAATTATTATCTTATATAGGAGTTAATAAAGATAGTGATTTAAAAGATTATATTATAGAAAATGCACCAAAAAATATAGATACAGTTCATACAGAAAACGCAATTCAAACATTAAATATAATTTACCCATCAAATAATATATCTATAAATTCAAATCAATTAGAGGTTAAATTAATATATTTATTAAATCATAAAATAAAAAAAATAAATTTTATAATAGATGGAATAATTCAAGAATCTATTACAAAAGAACCTTTTAATAATTATATATTAAATATTAGTAATATTGATAAAGGTTATCATTTATTAGAAGTTCAAATTTTTGATGAATTTTTAAATACAAAAAGTGATAGTGTAAAATTTTATCAAAATTTATCAAATTTATCTGTAAATTTACAAGTAGAAAATAAAATATATAAAACAAGAGAACAAATACCTATAAATTTAAATATAAACAATATTTCTAATATAGATACTATAAAAATATTTTATGAATACAATAATACAAAAAATTTAATATCTTTTATAAATAATCCAAACACAAATAATATAAAAACTATATTAACTCCAGAAAATAATGGATTATATAAAATTTATACTGAAATAATTAAAAAAGAAAATCAAGAATTTATACAATCAAATATTATTAATATACAAGTTCAGTAAATAAAAAAATAATGGTTTAAACCATTATTTTTTTATCCTTTTATAGGCATTAATATATATTTATAAAAATTATTTTCATTATCATCTAAACCATATATTAAAGCTGGCATATTTTCATCAAGTATATTTATTTTAATATTTTTACTAGAAATATTATTTATTCCATCTAATAAATATTGATAATTAAATATTATATTATTATCTTCCCCTTCATTTTCTGTTTCTAATTCAACAATATTTTCACCTATTTCATTATTTTTTGATTCTATTATAATTTTTTTATTAATAATATTTATTTTAATATCATTAATATTTTTATCAGAAAATAAACCTATATTTTTAACTATTGATAAAAAATCACTTTTTATAACATTAAAACTAGATTTAAATTTTTCTGGAATAATTTGTTTATAATCAGGATAATTTCCAGAAATAACTCTAGATATTAATTTTATATTTTCAAAATTAAATAATATTTGTGTATCAGAAGTATATATTTCTATATTATTTTCTTCTATTTGTAATATTTTATTTATTTCTTGTGCTGTAAATAAAGGTAATATTATTTGTTCATTGGTATTATTTTCATTTTGTATATCTATTTTACCTTCACTTAATCTATATCCATCTGTCCCAACTAAAGTTAATTTATTATTTTCAAAATTAAATAATACACCATTAATTTCTGGTCTAGAATTATTATTTGATATAGATCCAATAATTCTAGATAATATATTTTTTAAATTATTAACAGATAAAATATATTTATTTTTTTTATTTATTTCTGGAATAATAGGAAAATCTTCAGCAGATAAAGTATTTATTTTTGTATTAAATTTATCACAAGATATATTTAATTTATTATCCTCTAAATTTAAATTAATATTTTTTAATGGTAATGTAGATATATAATTATTAAATAATTGTGCAGGAACTACAACTTTTCCGGGAATATCAACTTTACATCTAATATAAAATTCTATTCCTATTTCTAAATTAGTTGATGTTATTTTTAAATTATCTTCTTGAGTTTCTAATAAAATATTATTTAATATAGGTAAACTATTATTTTTATTAACTATATGTGTTGCTATATTTAAACCTTTATTTAAATTTTCTTGTATACATTCTATTTTCATTTTTATTTATTTAATAATAAATATTTTCTTAATTATTTAAATTCTAACATACTTTATTTTTTTAGCTACCCCCTCTTATTATTATATTTATTTTTCCCTCTTATTATTATATTTATTTATTATTAGTAATTAGTAATTAGTAATACAGTGTATATTCTTAATATCTATTTTTTTTGTATAATTTTAGTTAATTTTATTTATATTAAAGTGTTTATATTTTACATTTAAATAAATAACACTTTTTAATAACTTTGCAAATTTTGACTTTTTAGTATTTTTAAGTTTTTTTAATTAACAATTTTTAAACATTTTATATATTATTTATTAACTTAATAATATATAAATATAATTAAATAAAAACATTTTTATTAACACTTTAATAATTAAAAAAATCAGTTTAAACTGATTTTTTTAATTTTAATACAAGATTACCAAATAATTCGTTTATATATTTTATTATATAAATATTACTTAAAGTTGCAAATAATATAATTATTATGTTTATAAAAATATTATTAATACTAGTAAAAATTAAATAACCTGAATTAATTAAATAAAAATTAAATAAAAATATAGGTAAAGATATTATTATTAAACAAATAAATAATAATAATAAATGTATAAATAAAATAAAAATATTATTTATACTAGTTTTAATATTATTAAAAAATAAATCTATAGAATCTTTAATAGAATTTATTAAAGATTTTTTAAAAAATATTATATATCTTAATGAATATTGTAATATAAAAAATAAAATAAAAAATAAAATTCCAGACAAAAAGAAACTTATTATTATATATAAATAAGAATTTAATGAAAAAATTAAACTAATAAAAAATATTATTCCAAAAATAATAATAATAGATAATATTTTAAATAAATCTAAAATAAATACATTTTTTAAAATAGATTTATTATCTTTAAATATATCTAATATTTTTTGTTTTTTTGATGAATATATAATAAAAATATTAGATATATTTATTATAAAAAACATTAATAAAACTATAATAAAAGTAATTATTTCAATAATAAAAGTTTTATTAATTAAATCAATATTTATATAAATATTATTTAAATTAAATAATTCAGTTATAATTTCTCCAATATTAGCTACAACACTATTATATATAATAGATTGAAAAGCAATACCTAATTCTTTTATATTTGTAGTAAGAGATATAAAATATCTATGATTTATAAAATAATTATAATTACTTAAAATGTTACTAAAATAAATAATACCAGAAAAACCAAGTATTAAACAAAATAATATAATTATTTTGTTTTCTTTTAATAGGGTTTTTATATTTTTTAAAACCTTTTTATAATTTAACATATTTTTTTATTAAATATTATTAATTTAATTTCATTATTTTATTAAATTCTTCTTTTTCTATAGTTTCTTGTTTTATTAATAAAGAAGCTAATTTATCAAGAATTTTTTTATTTTTTAAAATTACATTTCTTGCTCTTTTATAAGATTCTTCAATAAGATTTTTTATTTCATTATCTATAATTTCTGAAGTATTTTCACTAAAATCTTGTTTAACAGTAGAATTTCCAAGAAAGAATAATTCATCTTTTTCTCCATATGTTCTTGGTATAAGTTTATCACTCATTCCTAATTCTAATATTAATTGTTTTGATATTTGGGTAACTTTTTTTAAATCATTTGAAGGCCCACTAGTTAAATTATTTAATATCTCTTTTTCAACAATATAACCACCAAGAATCATTGCCATTGTATCAATATAATATTCTTTAGAATGAATAAAAGTTTCTTTTTCTGGTAAGTTTAAAGTATAACCAGCCGCCATTCCTCTAGATACAATACTTATTTTATGAATAGGATCACAATTAGGTAAAAAATGTCCAACTATAGCATGTCCAGCTTCATGATACGCTGTGTGTTTTTTTTCTTCTTCAGATAAAAGATGACTTTTTCTAGCTGGTCCAAGTAATACTTTTTCTATACTTTCTAAAACATCATTTTGAGCTATAGATTTTTTATTATCAGATGCAGCTCTTATGGCAGCTTCATTTAATAAACTTTCTAAATCTGCTCCAGAAAAACCAGGAGTTCTTTCTGCTATAATTTTTAAATTAACATTTTTTTCAAGAGGTTTATTTTTAGCATGAATTTTAAGTATAGCTTCTCTATCTTTAAGATCAGGTTCATCAAGAGTTATTGTTCTATCAAATCTTCCAGGTCTTAATAAAGCTTTATCTAAAACATCAGGTCTATTTGTAGCTGCTATTATAATAATATTTGTTTCATTATCAAAACCATCCATTTCAACTAAAATCTGATTTAAAGTCTGTTCTCTCTCTTCGTGACTACCAGAAACACCAACACCTCTTTGTCTACCAACAGCATCTATTTCATCTATAAAAACAATACAAGGAGACTGTTTTCTTGCTTTAGAAAATAAATCTCTTACACGTGAAGCTCCAACACCAACAAACATTTCAACAAACTCCGAACCAGAAATAGTAAAAAAAGGAACACCAGCTTCACCTGCTACAGCTCTTGCTAATAATGTTTTACCAGTTCCAGGAGAACCAACCAATAATACTCCATGAGGAATTTTTGCACCCATTTGAGTATATTTTTTTGAATTTTTCAAAAAATCAACAATTTCTTTTAATTCATCTTTAGCATTTTCATTACCAGCAACCTCTTTAAATGTTATATTTTGTTTTTTTGCATCAACTTGTTTTAAATTACTTTGTCCAAAATTAAAAGTTTTATTAGCAGAACCATTTATTTGTTTTGATAAAAATATAACAAAAAATATAATAAAAATTAAAGGAATAATAAGAGGTAAAAATATTTTTATAAAAATATTTAAACCAGAAGAATTATTAACTTCTATTTTTAAATTATTAATTTTTTCTAAATCAACTTGATATGTTTTTAAAATATCATTTAATGTTTCGTTTGTTTCTTTATAAAAATAAACATTTCTATTATCTTTTGTTTTTATTGAAATTTTATCCTCAGATATTTTTATTAAGTTAATATTATTTTGATTAACTTGATTTATAAACTCATTAGTATTAATTTTTTCATAATTAATAATAGACGGTTTATAAAAATTAAACATTACACCTAAACCAACAAACACAATAAGAGATATAATTAAATTTTTCCATAATATTCCATTTTTCTTTTCGTTCGGCATTAAAATTTTGTTAATAATTAAATCAGTGTTAATAATATTTTACAATAAAAAACCTATTTTTTAAATATGTTTAAAACTAAAAAACAACCTCTTTTTTGAAGTTGTTTCTAATATTTTTTATATTCTTCCATTTAAAGCATCTTTTAGTTTTTTACCAGCCTTAAATTTTGCAACTTTAGTTTCGGGAACATTAATAATAGTGTCTGGTTTTCTAGGATCAACACCCTTTCTGGCATGTCTATTTTTTGATATAAAAGAACCAAAACCAACAACATTAACTTTATTATTATTTTTTAATTCATTAATAAAAGTATCAAAAATTGTAACAATAATATCTTCAGAAACTTTTTTAGATAATTTGAATTTTTCTGACAAAATTTCACAAAGTTGAGCTTTATTCATTTTTTTAAAGTTATTTTTTAAAATAATCATTAAGGATTTATTTAATATTAGATGAATTTTAAAAATATGTCAATAATACAAAATTAAATAAATAAACCAAATAAAGAAATTAAAGTATTCCAATTTTATCTATTCTTTTAATTTTAATACATTTTCTTTTAATAGGATTATATTCAACTAATATAGAATTAAATATATATTCCCCTTCTTCTAAAAATTCATGTTTTTGAGGTGTTTGATAAAGAAAATTATTAATAATATTTTTAAAATCAACCCCAATACTAGAGTTTTTAGCACCAACCATTCCAATATCGGTAATATAAGCAGAATTGCTAATAATTTCATAATCAACAGTACCAACGTGTGTATGTGTTCCAAAAACAATATTAGCACGTGTTTTTACATATTCAAAAAAAGATTTTTTTTCACTAGTAGCTTCTGTATGAAAATCAACAATAATACAATTTATTTTTTTTCTTTTATTTTCATTATAAATTTGATCAAATTTTCTAAAAGGACAATCAAAATCCCCTCTCATAAAAACACGCCCAATTAAATTAATAAAAAGAATTTTATATCCATTAATACTAATAATTTTATATCCATCACCCATCACACCATCTGGATAATTTGCAGGTCTAATAACAGGATAACTAGAAAAAACCTCAACAAGATGAGCTGGGTTTTTAAAAATATGATCACCAGAAGTACAAAAATCAACCCCAGATTCTAAAATTTCATTAAGAGAAGTCTTAGTAACACCGCTACCATGAGCAATGTTTTCACAATTAGCAGAAACAAAATCAATATCAAAATCTTTTTTTAATTTAGGTAAAACTTTAGCAACAGATTTTCGTCCAAATTTAGCAACAATATCACCAATAAAAAGAAATTTAATATTTTTAGTTTTTTTCATAAATATAAACTAATTAAATAATTATATCTTACCTAGTTTTTTAGCCAATTTCCATGCTTCATCTAACAAAATTTCCACTTCTTTTAAGCCAGAAAGCCAAAAATTATTATCAGAAATATCAATATTCATATCTAAAAAAATTTCTTTTGGATGTTTTGATAATCCAGCAGATAAAAAACATTTAATCTTATTAATAAAATCAGAATTACTTTTTAAATTATTTTGCATAGATTTAGAAATTAAAAGACCGCTAGCATAAGAATAAACATAAAAAGGTCTTCTAAAATGTCCAACATAAATCCACCAATTTTCACTACCAGAAGAATAATTAATAAAATCACCCATATAATCTTTCATATGTTTTTGAAAAATTTCTCCTATTTTTTCTTTTGATAAATAACCTAATTCATTAGCTAAATTATGAACTTCAGATTCAAATTTATAAAAAGCAACTTGTCTAAAAATAGTAGAAATATCACCATTTAATTTCATCATAATAATAGAAAGTTTTAATTCATCATCAGCGTTTTCTAATATTTTTTCCAAAACAAAATCCTCAAAAAAAGTACTAGCTACCTCAGCAACAGCAAGAGAATTTCCAAAATATAAAGAATTTTGATTATTCATCATAAAATAATCATTTATAGCATGGCCACATTCATGAGCTATCGTTAAAACATCATTAAGTCTATTGTTATGATTTAACATTATATAAACAGGATCTTTTATAGAACCAGAAGCACAAAAAGCACCATCAGACTTCCCTGTTTTTGGAAAAACATCAATAAAACCATCTAAGAGTTTTAATAATATTTTATAAAAATCTTCATCTATAGATTTAAAAGTTTTTTTAATTAATTCTACAGATTCTTCGTAATTGTAATTTTTATTAATAGAGCCATATTCTAAAGATTTTTCGTTATATTCAAGCTTCTCTACACCAAAAAGTTTAGATTTAAGTTCATAAAATTTTCTAGAAATATAAAAATTATCAGAAACTGTTTTTATAAGGCTATCAACAACAGAAGAATCAATATTGTCAGAATTATGTCTTTGACTATCAAATCTCTCAAATTTTCTTATTTGTTTATTAATTCTATGATCTTCTAATACAGAATTAAATTCTATTTCAGCTATATGTGAATTTTTTTGTAATATATTATTAATAATATTAAAAGCATCAGTTCTAATTATTTTGTCCAGGTTTGTAATTTCACCTAAAATAGATGCAAAATTTTTATTCTCACCATTTAAAACATACTCTTCTTTAGATAATATTTCATCCATTAAATTAGCCCAGTTTTCAGAAGATGTTTTATCTTTGAGTATCATTATTTTTTCTTCTTCTACAGAAAGCCAATATTTTGCATTATTAAAAATATTTAACAAAAAAGTATTATAATCTTTTAAAATATTACTTTTTAAAAATAAAATTTGAGTATTTTTATCTATTTTAGATAAGTTTAATTCAAAAAAAGAAATAGAATTTCTTATTTTTGTTGAAATCTCATTTACCTTATTGTACTTAGCTTTTAATTCTCCATTGTTTTGATCAATAGATAGTCTTAATCCAAAATAATAAGATTGAGACGAACAGCAACCATAATTACGAGCCCAGTTTTCGTAATCATCAAGAGCTTCTTTTAATACGTTTTCATCATATAAATAATCTTGTCTATTTTTCCATTTGTTAATAAAAACACAAGAATTATTTTCTATATCAGCAATATCTTTTTCTATTTTTGGGTCATTTTCATTTTTATATAATAAAGAAAAATCCCACTCAGTTTTATAATTAGACATAATTATTAAGTTGATTTTTTAATATTTAAATAATAGTATTTAAACAAACTTATAGCAAGAGTTTTTATTGATTTATTTATATGATTATAAAAATTCGTCTGAAATTTTCAGACGAATTTTTTATTTAGCATATTCTACAATTCTTTTTTCTCTTATCATGGTAATTTTTATTTCACCAGGATATTTAAGTTCATTTTCTATATCGTTTGCTATTTTTTTTGCAAGATTTAAAGAGTCTAAATCACTCATAAGATCGCTATTTGCAAAAATTCTCAACTCCCTTCCGGCAGAAATAGCATAAGCTTTTTGTATGCGATCATTTCTTGTTGCTATATTTTCTAAATCGTTTAATCTTTGAATATAATTTTCAACACTATCTTTTCTAGAACCAGGTCTAGATCCAGATATTGCATCAGCTATCTTTACGATAGTAGCTTCAATTGTTGATGGTATATCATCATGATGATAAGCAATAGGAGCAATAATGCTTTCTGGTAATCCAAACTTAATAGCAATATTTTTACCTATTTCAGGATGAGTACCTTGAACTTCAAAGTCAACAGCTTTTCCTATATCATGAAGTAAACCGCCCTTTTTAGCAACCATTACATCAGCTCCAACTTCAGCAGCTATTATTCCAGAAATTATAGCAACTTCAATAGAATGATTTAAAATATTTTGTCCATAACTAGTTCTATATTTTAATCTTCCAAGAATTTGAACAAGTTTTGAATCAAGTCCTCCAACACCAACTTCACATACCGCTTCTTCTCCTGCTTTTTTTATATCAAGAGCAAGCTCTTCTTTTGCTCTTTCAACAAATTCTTCTATTCTTGCAGGTTGTATTCTTCCATCAGAAATTAACATATCAAGAGTTTTTTTGGCAATATGTCTTCTTATTGGGTTAAATGAAGAAATTGTTATAACACCAGGAGTATCATCAACAATAAGTTCAACTCCTGTTATTTGTTCAAATATTTTAATGTTTCTTCCTTCTTTTCCTATAATTCTTCCTTTCATTTCATCATTTGGTATTTGAACATTTGTAGTTGTAATATCATTAGAAAGAGGTATAGAAAATCTTTGCATAGCAAGCATGAGAATTTTTTTTGCTTCTTTTTCATAATCCTCTACTCCAAGTTTTTGAACTTCTCTAATTTTTTTAGCAATATCTGGAGCAAATTCAGTTTCTATTGTTTTTATTAACAAGTTTTTAGCTTCTTCTTTTGTTAAGTTAGCTATTTCTTGAAGTTTTTTATCTTCTTCTTTTATTAACTCTTCTATTTTTATTTTTTCCTTTTCTAAATTTTCTTTTTCAGTTATTAATTTAGATTGTTTATCTTCAAGAGAAAGTAATTTTTCGTCAAACATATTTTCTCTTTTTTGAAAATTTTCTTTTTCAACTTTTAGAGATTTTTTTTCTTCTGCTATTTCGTTTTTTGCATCATTTAAAAATTTTACAGATTTTTCTTGAGCTTCAAATATTATAGATTGAGCTTTATTTTTAGAATCCTCTAATAATTTTTTAGATTTTTGTTCTGCTGAATTTAGACTATTTTCTGATTTTTTTTTGTTATAAAAAAAGCCTAAACCAGCACCAACAGCAAGACCAATTGCTGTTAAAATAAATTCCAACATAAGTGTGGTTTCCTATTTAGAATAGAGTCAGATTAAAACTAAAAACAGATCCGATATAATTTGGTTTTTTATAAATATTTTTAATTAAAATACAATTTAAACTCACTATCCTAAAATTATTAAATTAAATAAACCGTAAACAGTAAAATCAAATATAATATTACATAAAATTAATTATTTTGTAAACAAAATAAAACGGAAAAATCCGTTTTATTTTATAATTCCATCAATTAAACCATATTTTAAAGCTTCTTCTGGTGTCATGTAATAATCTCTTTCTGTGTCACTGGTTATTTTTTTAATAGTTTGTCCGGTGTTTTCTGAAAGAATTTTGTTTAACTTTTCTTTTGTTTTTAATATATTTTCAGCATGAATTTGAATATCTGTAGCTTGTCCTTCTGCGCCACCCATGACTTGATGAATCATTATTTCGGCATTTGGTAAAGCAAATCTTTTATTTTTATCTCCACCAGCAAGTAAAAATGCACCCATAGATGCTGCAAAACCAACACAAATAGTAGAAACAGGAGATTTTATATGTTTCATTGTGTCATAAATTGCAAATCCAGCAGTAACAGATCCTCCAGGAGAATTTATATATATTTTAATATCTTTTTCATTATTTTCTGATTCTAAATAAAGCAATTGAGCAATTATAGAATTAGCAATATCGTTATCTATAACATCCCCAAGCATTATAATTCTATTTTTTAAAAGTCTAGAATAGATATCGTAAACCCTTTCCCCATTAGGTGTCTTATCTATAACCGTAGGTATTAACATAAGTTTTAATTTAAAAATTAATTTAAATATATTATTAACTTAATATAAACAAAAACATTAATCAAGAAAAAATAAGCTAGAAGACTTATTTTAAACTGTCTAAAATTTTATCCATATGAAGAGCTTCCGCTTCTTTTGCATCAAAAATAAATTTTAATACAGGCATTTTTCTTATAATTATTTCATTAGCAAGGAGTTCTCTTATTGTTTTTAAATTTTTTTTAATAATATTAGCAAAAATAGCATGTTTATCTTCTGGATTACAAATATAAAATATTTTACAAGTGGATAAATCTTTGCTTGTTATAACTTTTGTAATAGTAAAAATTAAATTTTCTGGAAAATCAATATTTTGTAAAATAATAGTAGATAAAGATCTCATAATCAATTCGTCTATTTGTTTCATTCTAAAAGAAGTTGCGTTTTGTCTTATCATATTTATACTCTATTTAATTTCTTTTTAATTTGAGATTCTTTATAAAATTCTAAAATATTACCTTCTTGTATTTCATGGTTTGTAACAACACACATACCACATTCATTTCCTGGTACAACTTTGTTTGTTTCGTTTTTTTCTATTTTTAATTTTTCTACAAAGCCAGTAGCTAAAATATTGTCACCATCTTTTATACAAAATTGATTAGTTGTTTTTATTTCTCCTTCTAAAACATAACAACCAATTATTTTATTTTTTTTAGAATTAGAAAATATTTTTAATATTTTAGATCTAGCAAAAATATCAACTCTATTTTCAGCCGGTATTATTTTTTCAGCTTCATCATAAACATAATCAATTAATTCATATATAACCTTAGAATTTTTTATTTTAGTTTTCTTTTCTCTAGCAAGCATAGAAGCAAGTGGTCCTATTGTGACATTAAAACCTAAAATAATAGCATTTGTTTGTTCAGCTAAAAATACATCACCCTCATTTATATTTCCTATATCGTTTCTTAATATATTTATTAGTATATCGGGGTTGTTTTCCACTATTTTAGACAAAGAATAATTTAAAGCCTCACAAGATCCAGTAAAATCAGATTTAACAATTATGTTTATAGTTACAGATTCTTCTGAATTTGTATTTTTTTGTATAACAGAAATTTTATTATTTTTAGAAGGTTCTATATTAGAATACTCTTTCTTTTTCTTTTTAAATTCTTTTTTATCTTTTATTACTTGCATAATATCGCCAATATTAGGTAAATTTTTAATACCTAATATTTCTATAGCATCTCCAGGAAAAGCTACATTAAGCAAAATGCCTTTATCGTTTTTTATAGCTTTTATTCTTCCGTGAGCTCCATTAATTAAAATATCATCACCAACCATAACATTTCCAGTTTGTAATATAACAGATACTTTTATACCCTCATTTCTATCAATTCTTGACTCAATAACAGTTCCCATTCCAGGAGCTTTTTTGTTTGAAAGAAGTTTTTCTTTATCAAAATCAACCGTAAGTAAAACCAAATCAAGTAATTCGTCTATTCCAATTTTTTTAATAGCAGAAACAGGAGCACAAATAGTTTTACCACCCCATTCTTCAGGAATAAGATTTAATTCTGCTAAATCAGATTTTACCTTGTCTATATTAGCGTCAGGTAAATCTATTTTATTTATAGCTACAACAAAAGGAAGTTTTTCTTCTTCTATTATTTTTATAGCTTCAATAGTTTGTTGTTTTATTCCTTCATTTGCAGCAACTAATAAAATAGCAACATCAGCTACCTCTCCCCCTCTAGCTCTCATAGCTTGAAAAGCTTCATGTCCAGGAGTGTCTATAAAGGTAATTTCTCTTCCATTTCTTGTAACCTGGAAAGCTCCTATATGTTGTGTTATTCCACCACTTTCTTTAGCAATTTTATCAGTATTGTTTATAGCATCAAGTAGTTTTGTTTTTCCATGATCTACATGACCCATAACAACAACAACAGGTGCTCTATATGTTAAATTAGATTTGATATCATTATTTTTTTCTTTAATAATTCCCTTAAGTTCTTTTTTGATTGTTTGATTTTGAGTTTCAACAATTCCCTCTTCTTGCAAAACAGTTTTATATCCTAATTCTTCAGATATAATTGTAGCTATTTCAAAATCAATAGTTTGATTTAAGTTAGCCATAATTCCATTATTCATAAGAGATGATATAACTTTTGTAACTGGCATATTTAGCTTTTTTGCAAACTCATGCACAACAATAGTTTTGTCTAATTGTATTATTTTTTCTTCTTTTATTTCTTCTTGTGTTGTATTTTTTTTATTTTCTGATTTTAAAAATGTTTCTTTTAATTTATTGATTTTTTCTCTACTTTTTTTAGTTTTTTCAAAATCTTTTATTTTTTCAATAATTTGATTTGCTGTATTTTCATTTATTTTTATAGCTTTTTTTCCAATATTAAAACCAAGAGATTCAGCTTTCTCTATTAATTCATTGTTAGTAATATGTAGTTTTCTTGCTATTTCTGAAACGCTTATAGCCATGAGATATTTTTTAATTTATTTTATAGAAATATTAGTCATTTTTGTAATCTTGATTATATATTAAATATTAAAAAAAATCAAGTTTTGTTGTATTGGTTGACTTATTTTTAATATAAAATTCTTTTATATTAATGATTTTTGTTATACTACATTACTATAACTTAATGATTTTTGTTATACTACATTACTATAACTTATTTTTATGTAGTGTTAATTTAAAATTAATACAAATAATTATATTAATTTTAATATTTCATGTGAAACTTTTAAATTATAAAAATATAATTGCTAATATAAGTAAAATATTTAGTATAAAAATATTTGTTTCACAAAAAACTATTAATTATTTTAAATATATATTATATATTATAGATATTATTTTTTAATTTATTTTTTTAATTATACTACATTACTATAATTTAATGATTAAAGTTATATAGGGTATATATAATTAAATAGAATAATGTATAAGTTTTTGTTTTTACTAAATTAATTATATTGTTTTAAAATAGTTATACTACATTACTATAATTTAATTAAAAAATAACAGATACAATTATTTGTATCTGTTATTTTTTGGTGCTCTCACCAAGAATTGAACTTGGATCTAGGGCTTAGGAGTCCCTTGTTCTATCCATTGAACTATGAGAGCAGGGAAGAGGTTTTTACTCTTCTATTTTAATTTTTTTATTAATTCTTTTTCTGTAATTTCTTCTTGTTTTTTTGTTTTTAAATTTTTTAAATTATATTTTTTTGTTTTTATCTCATTTTCTCCTATACAAATTATGTATTCTATTTGTTTTTTATCTGCTAACATTATTTGTTGTCCTATTTTTTTATTTGTTAAATCTATTTCCGTTTGTATTCCTAAATTTCTTAATTTATTGGCTAATTTTTGAGAATATTCTATTGATTCGTTTCCAAAATTACATATATATAATTTTGTTTTATTTTTATAGTTTGGTATTAAGTTGTGTATTTCTAAAAAATCTTTTATTGTTACATCTCCCATTCCAAAACCTATTCCTGTTATTTTTTCTACATTAAATATTCCTACCAAATCATCATATCTTCCTCCTCCAAATAATGATCGAGGATTTTCTTTGTTTGTGTCAAATAATTCAAATATTATACCTGTATAATAATCAAATCCTCTCATTAGGGTTATATCAAATTCGTAGTTTTTAATTTCTAATTTATTTAATTTTTCTTCTAATTTATTTATTTCATTTATTGATGAATGTTTTTGTATTTGAATAGGGAAGTCGGATGTTTTTTTTATTTCTAATATTTCTAATATTTCTTTAAATTTTTCTTTTGATATTTCTTTTATTTTTTCTTCAAATTCTTTTGATGTTATTTTGTTTTTTTTATCTATTAATTTTGATAATTTATATGATTCTTCTGGTTTTAATTTTAGGTATTCATTAAATAAATAGTTTATCAACCTTCTGTTGTTTATTTTTATTTTAAACATGTTTTCTGTAGCTCCAAATTCTTTCATTATTGTATTTGCTGTTGATATTATTTCGGTATCTGCATCTATATTATCAGCTCCAAACATATCTACATTTAATTGCCAATGTTCTCTTAATCTTCCTTTTTGTGGGTTTTCATACCTTAATAGGTTTGGAATAGAATATAACCTTATAGGGAAGGCGAGTTCATTTCTTTTTTTTGCTATCATTCTTGCTACTGTTGGTGTCATTTCTGGTCTTATTGTTATATCTCTTCCTCCTCTATCTATAAAACTATATGTTTGTTCTTTTATTATCTCTTCTCCTGATTTTGCTTTGTATAGTGCAGTTTCCTCTAAGATTGTAGATCCGTATTCTTGATATCCAAATTTTTCAACCGCTGATTTCATTTTATTAAATATGTAATTTTGTATATACATATCTTCTGGATAAAAGTCCCTAGTGCCTTTATAGGGATTTTTTGAAAGTTGTTGTTTGTTTTTCATATGATTTATTGGCTAAATAATTGCTTTTTTTAATATTTTAAGATAAAATCTTTATATTATATTCTATATTCTGACATAAATTAAGTAAATATTACACTATGTTTATTAAAAATTCAAAAGATCAATTTAAAAATGATACTATTATCGGAGAATCTGTATTGGTTGACGGTAATCTTGATTGTTTAGAAAATGTATTTGTTTATGGAAAGGTTAATGGATTAATCAAAACAACAGAAAATGTTTATATTAAAAAATCTTCCATTGTTAATGCAGATATTAAATCTAAAAGTTTATTTTTAGAAGGGGAGATAAACGGAAATATTGATTGTTTAGATTATGTTGAAGTTTCTTCTTCCGCAAAAATTAATGGAAATATTTCAACTAAAATTATAAATATTGAAAGTGGAGCTGTTTTTAATGGTAAATGTGTTATTAAAAAAGAAAAAGAAAATTTAGATATTATTAAAAAAGAACCTTCTAGCAAAACAGAAAAGGATTCTTTAAAAAATAAAGAAAAAAATAAAAAGATAAAACCTGAATAAAGATTAATTTATTTCGTATTTTTATGTATATTTATATAATTGATACATTTGTTGTTAAAAAAAAACCTAATATTGTTTCTCAAATAAAAAACCTTTCTAAACTTTATGATATAGAAGGTTCTTTTATTTATATTTCCACATTACATGATTTAAAAAAAGATATTTTAAACAACATAAAAGAGAAAACTAATACAATTATTGTTGTTGGAAATTGTGGTTCTTTAAATAGAATAATAGACTTATTTTTTCAATTAAATAAAGTTGGCGATACCGTGTTTGGTTTTATTTCTATAGAATCAGATTCTATTTCTAAAATATTAGGGATGTCAGGGGTTTTAAATAAGGATATGTTTTTTGTTTCTCAAAGATTGAATACAAAAATTGATGTTTGTTCTATTAACAGTAAATATTTTATAGACTATGTTAATTTTAATTTTTCTAGTTGTTTTAATATGGTTGTAGATTCTAACTGTGTTGTAAATTTTAAAAATGGTGGGAACGTTTTCGTTGGAAGTATGTTTTTTGATTATAAAAACAAAGATTTAAGTATTTCAAATGATGGTTTTTTTGATATTTTAGTTTATTCTTTTGATAATAAAATTATTGGGAAATTTAAATCTAAAAAATTTAATATTAATTCTAAATTTAATATTAGATATTCTCTTAATAACAATCAATATAAAACAAATAATATTGAAGTAAATATTGTAAAAGAAAAGGTAAAAATAATATTAAGTAAATCTAGTATTTTAAATAACTTGTGAATAACTTGTGAATAATGTATGTATAATTGTTATTTTTATCAAAAGGTTTATTATTTATTTTTTGTCTTATGTTAGTAAATAATTTATAAATATATTACAATATAATAATATTATTTTCAGTATGTCAAAAATATGTTATAATATAAACATTGAAAAACAAAAATAAACTTTCTAAAACAACGGGAAGTTTTTAAAACAAAAACCAAGACAAAGTTATTAAGACTAAACAAAAACAAAAACATTTATATCTTTAAATAATCAAAATTAAGGATTTTTAAGTGAATAAAAGTTTGGCGCTTTGCTCTAGGTTGCAAAGTTTTTTGTTTTTTAAAAGGAGGTTATAGTGTGGAGGACAATTTAGTGGAGGATTAATATAAAGGTTTAAGGAGGTAAAAAGGTTAATTATATTGTTTAAAAAAGAAATTTAAACAGTTTTTTAGGTAACAAAACTGATTTGTTAAGTTTATTTTAAAAGTATTTAACAAATGAGTTCGTTACCTAAAAGATAAAATGTTTATTTTTTATACTCAATATAATTTAAAAAGGTTTAAGGTTTAAGGTTTAAGTTTATATATAGTTTAGGAGGATTTTTTAAGGAGGTAAAAAAGTAAGGAGGAAAAAGGTTTTATTATCTTAAAGGAGGTTTTTCAAAAGTTAGTTTTAGTCAAATCAAAACAAAAATATTTATTAGAGTTTGTTTTAAAATATTTTCTGATTTTTAATATTTTAAACTAAATAGAAAAATTGGAAAATATTCTATTGGTATTCTATTAGATTTTTCTAAAAATATATTGTTGCACTGCAACCATTAGAGAAAGATCTGAATTATTGCAAATAAATATAACTCACAAATTGTCAAATCAATATTACTGCTGCTATTAATTGATAATTTAATTTAAAAAAACAAGGAACGGAACGCCTTGTTTTTTTATTTTTTGATAATATTTTTGTAATAATTAATATGCCAAACAATATGAAACATAGAAACA
This sequence comes from uncultured Gammaproteobacteria bacterium, assembly GCA_964532735.1. GTDB lineage: Bacteria > Patescibacteriota > Patescibacteriia > JAGPKW01 > JAGPKW01 > JAJXYN01. The sequence continues at coordinate 42,311 of CAZHKK010000007.1, forward strand.
ATAGCCATAATAATTCCAAGCTTTACATGAGCTCGTAATATTTTAGAATACCAGAATGGATATATGTTATAATCTATTAATATTGCTAAAACTAGACCCATTATTCCAGAAATTAAAAACGAAAACAATAAAACAATATTCCAAATTTTTCTATGAGTTAATAATTTTATTTTATTTTTTTTAACTAAATAAAAACTTACAAAATAAAGTAAAACAGTAATAATTAATATTAGTATAGAATTATAAGAATTAAACATAATTTTTAGTTTAAAGATATAGCATTAACTGGGCAATTAGAAATAGCAATTTTTAAATTGTTTGAATTAAGATTGTTGTTGGATTTTACAACAGCTGTTCTTCTATTTTGCATAGCAAAATGTTCTGGATCTATTCTATAACATTTGCCACATCCAATACATTTGTTAGATATTGTTATTTTTGTGTTTACTTCATTTTGTTGGGTTGTATTCAGTTCTATAGGTATATTTTTTGTTTTATTTTCATTTATATTTTTTGTAATTGTTATTATAACAATTACAAAACACAAAGAAATAAAGGTTGTAAATAATATTTTTTTATTTAAATTTAACATAATTTATATTTATTATTATATAATATTAATACGTTTATTGTTGTGTTTTTGTTTCAATTATTGATTTTTTACCTAAAATCGGCCTAATATCATTAGCTTTAAAATTATTGTCATTTAAAATTTTACCGATAATTTTTATTTGTTCGTTTTTTTGTATAGAAACCCTACCTCTTTTAATTGTTTCTTCTGTTAATGTTATTTCCCATTTTTTATTATTAACATCCAATAAGATAAAACTATCAGAAGATTTAATTTCTAAAACAGTTCCTAAAAGAAATCCGTTTTTTGGATTGTTCCAAACATTTTTAATATGTCTGTTTATATAATTATTATAAGCTATTACATTATTTTTTAATTTTTTATCTAAAAATTCAGAAAACCCTATGTTATAAAATAATATTCCAAATAATATACTTGTTATTAATGTTATAAAAATATTTTTTATAGT